>DATMHK010000208.1:0-31866 GCA_035554995.1 Gemmatimonadaceae bacterium | reverse complement strand
ATAGCAATGAATTTCTGCCCGAGGCGAGGACGTGCGAGACCGAGCAGAAGGCCTGCCACTGCACCGAAGGCGAGATACGCAACGGCAACAGTGAGGAAGTCCGTCCGTTCACGAGTGTTGCTCGCTGTGGCGGCGATTCCTGCGGGAACGAGAACAATCGCCGTAAGAATGAGACCCTGTCGGGCGCCCCAAGCAAGATTGGCGATGCGGCTGGGGTGCAGGTTCCGATACGGACGAGTCAAACCGCTGCGGGAAAGAGTGAGTTCTTGCCTACCTAACTTGTTATTCGCTTGCAAACCGTAGCTGCGCGACTCGACTCTCCATGCAGCATAATAAAATATTAACCCTCCAACGTGTCCGCCGGACTCCGAACCCCTATCCGATTCCGGTTCAGCACGTGCGTGTAGATCATCGTCGTACTTACGTCCGTATGGCCGAGAAGCTCCTGAACCGTCCGGATGTCGTAGCCGTCCTCCAGTAAGTGCGTCGCGAAGGAATGGCGGAGGGTGTGGCAGGTGGCGTGCTTCGTAATTCCTGCGGCGCGCACTGCGGCTTGGACGGCGCGTTGGACGACGCTTTCGTGCAGATGGTGTCGTCTGATCTCGCCGGTCTTCGCGTCCCGGTAGCGACGATGGGCCGGAAAGACCCACTGCCAACCAAAAATTGTTGCCCACGAGGGAGACTTCTTCTCGAGCGCGCCGGGGAGTTGGACGCGCCCACCGCCGGAGCGGAGGTCCTTGTCGTGCTGGGACTTCACCCGTCCGAGGTGTTCGCCGAGTGCCGTGAGCGCTGACTCCGGGAGCATCGTGACCCGGTCCTTCGCCCCCTTCCCTCGCCGTACGCGGATCTCGCCGCTGTCGAGGTCGAGGTCCTTCACACGCAGCGTGATGGCCTCCGCGATCCGCAGACCGGAGCCATAGAGCAGCGTCGCGATCAGCTTTGACCCGTCCTCGAGGTGTGACAGCAGTGATCGCACCTCATCACGCGTGAGGACGACCGGCAGGCGGGCCGGGGTCGTCGAGCGGATGACGAATCGAATGTCGCCAAGAGGTTTCTTGAGGACGTCGGCGTATAGCAGCGTTAGCGCGCTCAGTGCCTGCACCTGGGTCGATCGCGCAACGCGCTGCTCAGCGGCGAGATACGTCAGGAAGGCCACGACGTGTTCATCGTTGAGCTCCCGAGGATGACGAACGCCGTGATATCTGATGTAGCGGCGGATCCACGACGCATAAGCAGCCTCGGTTCGAGGGCTCATGTGTCGGGCGCGCATCGTCGCGCGCACCCTCGCGAGAAGTTTTGGAGGCGTTGCGGGCATATCCGGTGGCGGCTCTGGATATCGCCGCATTAGCTAGCGCGGACGCATCCGCTCGCCGGCACCCTTTGCGCTCCCTGCGGTGCATTCCCACGCTCGGCCGAAGCTCGCTGCTATTTCGCGCTGGTCTTCGTCGCGAGCTCGCAGGGAATCGAGCGACCCGACTCCCCATAGCATACGCCATAGGGGCCCTTGGCGTGACCGATGTACGTCGACACGAGTAGACCGATCATCACGACCAACACGAGAATCGTCGCGACGCGCGCCGTCGTCTCGCGAACGCGCGAGAATCGATCGGTCGCCCCGGAGATCGTTTCCATGGTCATCGCGTTGGTGGGTGGTGGATGTGGACGTCCATCGATCCATGCTCGTCGGCGCCCCAGATCGTCTTCGGATCGTCACCGGCGAAGAGATAGACGTGCGCCATCCACCCGAAGATTCTCGGTACGAAACGGCCGCCCGCCTTCGCGCACTCGTCGCGCGTCGCGATGCGGAGCATCTTCGCGGTGTACGCCGCGTCGACCTTGAGCGTGCCCGCGCGGATCGAATCGACGTTCGCCGCGCAGAAATTGACGTGCTCGTGCCAGTGCGCGATGCTCGTAGGGAGGCGGGCGTCGAGGTCGGCCGGTGTCGCGCTCGGCAGCGCGTTGTACATCACACCGACGAGCTTCATCTCGCCCTTATCACCTTTCTTATACAACAACGAGACCGGCTTCGTGGCGTCGAACGCCCCGAGCACCGACATCGCGTTCGGGATGTTGTTGTAGTGGAAGATCGCCTGGTCCTCGAGCCAGGGCATGAACTTCACGTAGCCGTCTTTTTCGGCGACTTTTGGGTCGGTGTACTTCTCGAGCGCCGCCCGCGCGGTCTTCACGATCTCCGACGCGCGCGCCGAGTCGCCGGAAGCGAGGTCGCGTTTGGGCAGCATGTGCATGTGAATGCCGTCGTCCTCGAGCAGCGCATTCACCGCCGCCGAAAGCTCGGGCGACGACGCCATCTGAAAGCCCTGCACCAACTGCAAGACACGAATCGCGAAGTTGGCCCGCTGCGAATCGGGCGGCGCCGACTGTCCCGCGGCGACCGCTGAGGCGCCAAAAACCAACACGGCGCCAAACCTATAAAGATCCCTCATCAATCCGTTTCTCGTGTCCCCTGTCCAGCGTCGAGCGTGTCGTGGCGCCTCTCGAGCGGATTCACCCGTCCCAGAATGATCGTGATGTTGTCCGTCCCGCCGCCGTCCAGCGCGTCCTGAAGCAACAGCCCCGCCGTTTCGCGCGCGGTCGTCCAGTTCGCGAGACGCTCGGCGATCCGTTCGTCGGACACGTGCTTCGTCAGTCCGTCGCTGCACAGGAGATGGACGTTGTGCCAGTCGGCCTTGAGCCGCGTCACGACCGGCATCGTTTGGTCGCCGCCGATCGAGCTCGACAACACATGCGCGAATTGCGACCGGCTGGCGACGGCGCGCGTGAACACGCCCTTCTCGACGAGCTCCTCGGCGATCGTCTGGTCGCGCGACACCTGGGTCAGCACACCGTCTCGCCAGAGATAGTACCGCGAGTCGCCGACCTGGAGCAGGTAGTACCACGGCCACACGCCGAACCACAACGTGAGCGTCGTCGCCATGGTGCCTTCGACGCCTTCCTCTCTCGCGCGGGCGAGCACCGCGCGGTGGCATGCCTCGGCCGTCTCCTGAAGCGCATTGATGAATGCAGTTTCGCTCGCATCCGACCGATAGTAGCAGTCCATGCTCTTCACGACGTACTGGAGCGCGTTCTGCAGCGCGGTGGCACTCGCCTCTTCGCCGCCCTCCCCGCCCCCGACGCCGTCGGCAACCATGGCCAGGAACGCGACGCGCTCGTCGCCGAGTGGGCGGCGCTGCAGATCGGACAAGCTCGTGCTGAGGATCTCGACGTGCTTGTAGATCGACGAGAGGAGAAAATGATCCTGATTCTCCACGCGCACATTGCCCTTATGCGTGACGCCGTAGACGTCGATCTCGTCGTCGCGCGGCTTGCGGCTCACATCGATCGAATCGAGGAGCAGCGCCTTTCCGGCACTCGCGCTCATGGTGTCCGTCGCCTCGCTGTGATGAGGACCGCGATCTCGTCGGGGCGCGGGTTGATGAAGTCGAGACGCACGCGCCCATCTGCCTGTGTGCTCACCGTCGCTGGAATCGAGCTGTTGGTCAAGACCCAGCCCGCGGGAAGGACTACAGCATTGGCAGGACGGCCGAAACTCCGGTCCCAGACGAGCTCGTCACCGACGACCCTGTAGCGCGCGGTGTCGGTGTACGTCTCGAACATTCGGAGACGAATCGATTCATTGGCCTTTACGGGGGCGAAGCGAAAGACGACGATCTCGCTCTGCGGCGTGACATTCTGCACGGGAAGACCAGCCGTCTTGATCGCGTCACCCTTGAGCACTTCCCACTTGAGCTCTTCGCCCGTGTCGAGATTCCGCGCCCGCGGTTTGGACACCGTGCTGCCCGCGCGCACTTCATTGATGTAGAACGAAGTCCCCGGCCGCGATTCGGTGTAGTCGTGGTACAGATCGAACGCGTGCGTCTCCGGCGGTTGGAGGAAATACACAATTTCGCGATTCTGGTGCGCGCGCTCGTCCAACCGGCTGGGGGGCACCGACGACTTCGCCGGCCCGATGTCCCGAACAAGTCGCGCGCGAATCGTCACGGCCGCCTCTCCCGGCGTCCAATTCCAGAAGCTCACCGCGATGCGACCATCCGCCTCCTGCAGAATCTGCGACGGATAGTTGCTCGACACGATCTCGTACCCTTTCGGCAGCACGATCGCGTTGCGTTTGATGCCGAGTGGACGTGTGAAGACGATGGTGTCGCCGCGCGCGAAATAGCTCGTCGTGTCGTAGTACGTCTTGTCGATGAGAACGCGCGCTTCGCCGCCGTCGTGAGGCACGGGGCGCGCGAGCTTGACGCGGATGTAGGTCTGAGTGGTGTCTCTGTTGCGAACGCCACCTTGCTGCGCGATATCGGAGCCGACGACGTCGAACTCGAGCGGTTTGCCCGTCGCGCGATCGTAGACGTGCTCGTCGCTGGCGACGCTCCCTTTTCGAATGGGATTGAAGTAGTACGTCGCGCCCGGCGTGTTCGCCGTCACTTCATATATGATGCGGAACTTGGCTGTGCCGGGCGCGAGTAGCTCGTAGCGCGTGTAGGCGTCCGACTCGGTCTGCGCGGGAGCTTGTCCGTCCGCCATGCCCGCGCTCGCCGCGACGAGCGCGAGGATGATCCAACACCGTCCCCCTCCCGTAAAGCGGCGAGCGCGCGTCATGAGCTACCCCTTCTTTTTTGCTCCGGTGACGGAGAATGATGCCCGCGCGTTGGCGAGCTGCATTTTCTGGTCGGGGTTCTTCGCCATGATGTCGGCCAGCAGCACCGACATGGCTTCGTCGTCGATCACCGTCGGCTCGGGGCCAAAGCGCTTGCCGAAGCCCATGTGGGTCGGCGGATGGAGCAGGACCTCGTTCTTGAGCGGGATGTCGTTCTTGCCCGATTGCACGCGGACAGCGACGAATTTTTTGCCGGCCTTTTCCATGTAGCTCACACGCACGCCGTCGACGTCGGCCGGGACTTCGGGCAGGGGATGCGTGGCGCCGTCCGTTCCCTCGAACGTCGACGCTCCTGCTTTGAGTTTCGGGAAGTTTCGCTCGAACCCGCCGGCGTACAGTAAGCAGTGATGCATTAATCCCTCGTCGGAGTGGTTTGGCCAGTCGGCAGCTCGGCTGCTCGGCAACTCGGCTGCTCGGCATTCCACAGCCGAGGCGCCGAGCAGCCGAGAAGCTACCGTGGCCCCGTAGCCTTCGCCATCCTATCTTCGTGCCCCATGACGAGCGCCACCGGCGGTCCCACCTCCGCCTATGCGCCGCCCGCGGGACTGAACGTCCCGTACAAGTGGGCGGCGAAGGGCGACATCAACGCCTTCTTCGGGTTGATGCTCGACAACGTCGTCAACCTCGCCGTTCTCGCGGGGATCCTCGTCGGCGGATTCGGATTTCCGGCGCAGCTTGTCTACACGCGCATGTTTCCGGGTACCGCGCTCGGCGTGCTGTTCGGGGATCTCGTCTATACATGGATGGCGATCCGCCTCGCCCGGCGCACGGGGCGCGGCGACGTCACGGCGATGCCGCTCGGCCTCGACGCGCCGTCCACGATCGGCATGGCGCTCACGGTGCTCGGCCCCGCGTTCATCGCCGCGAAGACGCGCGCCCCGGGAGGAGCCGATCAAGCGGCCATCATCGCCTGGCAGGTCGGCATGGCGACGATGGTGTTGATGGGCGCGTTCAAGCTCGTCATGTCGTTCTTCGGCGATCGCATTCGGCGCGCGATTCCGGAAGCCGGATTGCTCGGTTCGATCGGCGGAGTGGGCATCGCGCTGCTCGGCACGTTGCAGCTGGGCGAGATTTTCGGCGAACCGGTTGTCGGCATGGTGGCGATCGGCATCATCATCTATTCGCTCGTCGCCAAGATCCGATTGCCGTTCGGCGCGCCGGAAGTGCTGGCGAGCGTCGTGGTCGGCGCGGCGCTGTACTATGGTCTGGGCGCGCTCGGCTGGTCGGTGCACCACGTCACGGCGCCGACGGCCAACTTCCCGGTTGGCCTCCCACTGCCGTCGTTAGGGTTCTTGAAAGGGATGCCGATCGCCGTGCGCGACTACATGCCGCTCGCGCTTCCCTTCGCGATCCTCACTGTGATCGGCGGCATCAACGTCACGGAGAGCGCGCGGATCGCGGGCGACGACTACAAGACTCGCGACATTTTGCTCACCGAAGCAGTGGCGACACTCATCGCCGGGGTCTGCGGCGGCGTGAGCCAGTCGACGCCGTACATCGGGCATCCGGCATACAAAGCGATGGGTGGACGGGCCGGCTACACGCTGGCCACGGGACTGTTCATCGGCCTCGGCGGAATTCTCGGCTATATCGCGTTCATGGCCGACGCCCTTCCCCGCCCCGCGCTCGCGCCGATTCTCGTTTTCGTCGCGCTCGACATCACGGAGCAGAGCTACCTCGCGACGCCGGCGCGCCACGCCGCGGCGGTGACGCTCGCCGTGTTCCCGTCGGTCGCGCAGCTCGTGCAGATCATGCTGTCGCAGGTGTACAACGGCGCCCTGCTCTCCGCGGCGATAGACCCCGCGGGAACGATGAAAGCGACGGGGCTCACCAATCCCGACTTCATCTCCGTGTGCGGCGTGATGCTGCTCCTCGCCCACGGGTTCATCCTCACGGCGATGCTGTGGGGCGGCGCGACCGCATTTCTCATCGACCGGCGATTCACCGCCGCAGCGACGTCGCTACTCGCCTGCGCGGCGCTCTCGCTGTTCGGATTCATTCATTCGGTGACGCCGTCGGGCGGGGTGTACTGGCCGTGGACGGTTGGCTCCTCCCTGCCCTATCAGTGGTCCGCGGCGTATGCTGCGTTCGCGGTGCTCGTTCTCGTTCTCGGAAACACGCGCGCGGCGCGTGAAGGAGTGGTCCATGCGCACTAGTCTGCTGGCCGGCGTTCTCGTCGCCGCCGTTGTCGTCGCCTCGCCGCGCATCGCGTCGGCGCAGGATTCCACGTTGGCGTGTCACGTCACGGCGTGTTCCGTGTCCTTCGAGTGGGGCAACACCAACACGCAGCCCGATCCCGATCGCCGCTACGGCGCACCGTCCGACATGGAATCGGTCTTTCTGTCGCGGCTCCAGGAGCTCGGCTTCAAGACCTCGCGCGGCGGCGAAGCGTTGTCGGCGATCACCGTGCGACTCACGCCGCTCAATCGAGCAATCTGCGAGTCGATGAGCGGGACGAATACTGATTACAGTTGTCATACGGTGGATCGCGCGGCGATCACGGTGCGTCAGGAAGAAACCGCCAAGCCGATTCCGCGCATCGACGTCATCGCGCGCTGCTCCGACCCGAAGGTGTCGGTCACCTTCGCGCAGTTCGGGCGATACGCGGCGGAGATGCTCGCGTATACTGTGGCCGGAGGGAAGGGTTCGCGTCCCGCTGTAAAGTGCGGGTAGCCGGCATCTCGGCTACTCGGCATCTCGGCTACTCGGCTACTCGGCATCTCGGCCGAGAAGCCAGCAGCCGAGTAGCCGAGTAGCTATAAATGACGAACAGGAGTCAGGCGTCGCGCATGATTTCCCACCCACCCGTCATGGCGCGTGCACCGGAGCTCCTGTCGTCTTCTATCACGCTGCCGAATGACGTTTGGGGGGCAGACAGCAGCGCACTGAAGAAGCTATCGGGGGCATGCCCGGGCGTGGGCTAAGATTCCACAAAGACGCCAACCTCGCTCGCCGGGAGGCGCAGCGAGAAGATGCTTCCGCCGCCGGCGCGACGCGCGTAACTCAAGACGCCGCCTTGCATTTCGGCGAGCGTGCGCGCGATCGACAACCCGAGCCCGGCGCGCCCCGTGTCGGGCGTCGCGCCCTTTCCTCTATAGAATGGCTCGAAGATCCGCGCCGCTTCGTCGTCGGCGATTCCCGGCCCACGATCGGAGACCGTGAACGCAAGCATGTCGCCGTCGCGCGACGCCGCGAGCTCGACAGGCTGCCCACGTGAATGACGCGCCGCGTTCTCCAACAAGTTCGAGAGAATGCGTAACGATTGCGCAAAATCGAATTGGCCGACGAGCGCGGGACTGCGCAGGTCGATCACCGTGCGCAGTTGTCCATCGGAAAACAGCACTTGCGTTTGACGAACCGCCGCGCCGATGAGGTCTTCCGCCGTGTTGATCTCGGGCTGCACGCCGAACGCGCCGCCTTTCAGTCGTGACAGATCGAGCAGATCGCTGACGAGCCGCGTCAGCCGATCGGCCTGCTCTTCGATCGCCGCGGCCGAGTCGTTCCCGCGCAGCGCTTCGCTCTGGGCGAGCGCCTTGATCGTCGTGAGCGGCGTGCGCAAGTCGTGCGACACCGACGCGAGAACGACATCCTTGAGCCGGTCCGCTTCACGCAGCGCCTCCGCGTGCTCCGCCTCGGCGACGAGTCGCACGCGATCCACCGCCAGCGCGGCATAGTACGCGAGCGCGTCGAGGAACCGGCGTTGCGCGGGATCGAGCACCACGGGCGGTTCGCTCGTCAGCCGCATCACGCCGACGCCGCGATTCTGTACGGTGAGCGGAATGAGCACGCGACGCACTCGACCGTCCGACGAAAGCTCCCACTCGGGTGCGTCGGCGGTGGACGAGCGATCGATCGTGCACTCGGTCATGCCGAGGGTGGATTGAATGACGGCCGCGATGCGAGCGAGCGCGTCTTCGGCGCGGCCGCTGCTCAGCGTCTCGGAGCCGAGCCGGGCGAGCGACTCGACTTCCACCGTCCGCCGCTGCGCCTCCGCCGCTTCCGCTCGCGCGCGATACAGCAGCTGCGTCGCGACGAGCGACGTCACGAGGAACGAGAAGAGCGCGATCCAGTCGAGCGGCTTGCCGACGCCCCAGAATCGATACGGCGGCTGAAAGAAATAGTCGATGAGCAGGGCGGCGGCGCAGGCGAGCGTCAAGCCAAGCACGCGGCCGCCGCTCGCGCTCGCGCACAACACGATCAGGAGATAGACCAGTACGACGTGCACCTGGCCGAACGACGCCTGCGCGCGCAGCATGGCCATCGTCGAGACCACGGTGACGATCAGCCATCCGGCCCACGCGAGCAGCGTTCGCCGGCCGGACACCGTCACCGCGGCAACTCCACGCGATATCCGACGCCGGGCTCGGTGATGATGATCTGCGGCGCGGCCGGATCGGTCTCGATCTTTCGGCGCAGGTTGGTGATGTGGACCCGGAGATACTGCTGCGGGCTGCCGAACTCGCGATCCCATACGGCATCGAAGATCTGCTGGTGCGTCAGAGTACGGCCCGCGCTACCGAGCAGCGTGGCGAGGATCTGCCACTCGATCGGCGTGAGATGAATCTGGGTGCCGGACCGCGTTACGCGGCGGTGCGCGGCGTCCACGAGCAGTCCGCCGATCGAGATCGGCGCCGCACTGGCCGATGAGGACGCGAAGGTCCTCGCGCGACGGATCTGCGCCCGCGCCCGGGCCGCCAGCTCGAGGACGCTGAATGGTTTCGTCACGTAGTCGTCCGCCCCCGCGTTCAGCAGGTCCACCTTTTCATGCTCGGAGTGGCGCGCCGACAGCACAATGATTGGCACAGCCGAGCGGCGCCGAATCTGCCGGCAGACCTCGACACCGGGGACATCCGGAAGCCCGAGGTCGAGCACGATAAGGTCGGGGCGGTGTTCGGTGGCGGCGGCGACCCCCGCCGCGCCATCGGCGGCTTCGTCGACGCGGGCGGCGACGTCTCGGAGGGCGTCACGGACGGCGCGCCGGATCTGCGGCTCGTCGTCGATCACGAGAACGAGGTTGGTGTCGGGCATGTCTCCCAGGAAGGCGCAAGAGAGTCGAGCTTCCGTCTGCCAAGACCATCGCACGGGTGTGGGCGGTCACAGCCAGAGCAATTCTCGCCGTCATCGCCGATCGCCCATCGCCGATCGCCCATCGCCCATCGCCCATCGCCAGCAAACGCAAGTTCGGGTCGACCAATTCCAACCACCCACCGTTCGGCGGCACGTTTTCTGTTTCCTGCTCCGGCATGCGAATCAAGCTTCTCTTGGCCGGCGCCGTCGTCGCCGTTGTGGCCGGCTGTAACGTGGCGGAACCGCCGACGATCGCCGGACTTTTCGGTCCGTCGTCGATCAACGGTTTGAGGGCCCCGCAGCTCGTGGTGTCACCGACGGACATCGCGATGGTCGTTGGGCAGGAAGCGCAGATCTCGACCAACGCGCCCGACTCGCTGCTCAGTCAGCTCATCTGGACGTCGCGGAACCCGACGATCGTCAGCGTGTCTCAAACCGGCATTGTTCGAGCGCTCGCCACCGGATCGGCGAGTATCGTCGTGCAGTATTCGTTCGAGCCGCTCAACAGCGCGTCGGCAACGATCGTCGTGAACCAGCAGCCCGTGCCTTGACCCGAGAATGAAGACCAAGCCTTCCGCCCCTGCCCGATCGGCGGCGACCGGTCGCGGCCGGCCAAACGAGTCGTCAGCGGCGCATGAGCACTTCCGTCGTGAGAAGGAGCGACGGTCGCGGCGACTGGCGCCCGACTCCGAGCTGATGGAGGCGGCGAAGCGGGAGTATCTGGCGTTGCTCGAGGCCGAAGCCGCCAAGGGTAAGGGAGGCCGGCCGAAGAAAAAGCCGGCCAAGCCGGAAACCGACGAGGTCCCGCCCGAAGACGTCGAGGAATGACCTGGCCCGGGATCGCGGACCCCGCACCCTGGCCTCGCGACCGTCGTGTCGAGCGGAGCCGGCGCACCATCGAGCTCGCGATCGACACAGTCATTCGACCCGGAAGCTGGGCCGCGAAGATCGCCTACGAGCTGGGACTGCAGGGCCGCGTGCGCTCACGCACGCATCGGTTCGACCTGGGACGTCTCAGGCGGGACGCCGTGCGTCCAACCCTTCGCGTCGCCTTTGCCGCGGATTTCCACGCCGGCGCCACGACCGACGAACGCCTTCTGTCCGACGCCTGCCGCGCGATCGCCGCGTTCACGCCGGACCTGGTGCTGCTCGGCGGCGACTTCGTGTCGGTTCGCGCCTCGTACATCGAGCGACTTTCCCCGTTGTTGGCGGCGATTCGCGCGCCGCTCGGAAAGCTCGCGGTGTTGGGCAATCACGACCTGCGCGCCGATCGTGCGACTGTCTTGCGCGGACTCCGCGACGCAGGCGTCCGCGTCCTCGACAACGAGCCGGTCCGTCTCCCGGAGCCATTCGACGACGTCACGATCTGCGGCATCTCGGACGTCACGCGCGGCGACCCGAGACCGGAGCTCGCGATGGACGACGCGCCGGGAACTCGCGTCGTGTTGATGCATTCCCCGGAAGCGCTGCGCGTGATCGGCGATCGCGAATTCGGCCTGGCGGTCTGCGGCCACACCCACGGCGGCCAAATCGCAACACCATGGGGGACGCCGATCGTGATGTCGGGCGGCGATCTCAATCGGCGGTACGCGCACGGGGTGTTCGACCTGGACGGCGAACCGCCGCGGCGTCTGCTCGTGACCAACGGCGTCGGCTGTAGCACCGCGCCGGTGCGTCTGTTCGCTCCCCCCGAGGTGCACTTGTGCTTAATTACATGAGTGCGCCTCGACAAAAAGCTGCTCCTGATCGCGCCGACGATCGTGCTCGTCCTCGTGGTCGCGGGGATGGTGTACGCGGCGGTGCAGCTTCATGTGCTCGCCAGCGTGAGCGAGACGGAAAGGGACCGCGACGCATTCATCGCGTCGGTTGAGCGCGGCGAGAAGGCCCTCGACCCGCGTCAATCGCTTTCTCTCCTTCGTGTTGGTCTCGACGTCGAGACCAAGCGCACGGCCGCGATCGTGGCGAGCCGGGATTTGCTCGTCGAGCTGGCGGCAATAGGGCTCGTATCGTGCATCGTCCTGGCGGTCGGCGTGCGGAGCGTTCCTCGAACATACTGGCCCCGCTTCGGCGAAGCGGGCCGCAGTCAGTCGAGCCATGCGGGGTAGCGACACGTTGCTTGTCGGCGCGGTGCTGGTTTGCCGCGCCGTCAACGCCGAGGCGCAGCACGGTTCCGCGCGCGGCAACGTACCGTTCACGCGCCTCCGCGACGCACCGTCGGCATTCACGAGCTACAGCGGGTTGTCCGACTCCGCGCTGATGGTGGTGCGCGACAGCAGCGCGTGGCGCGACCTCTGGCAACGGGTCAATCGAGTATTCGTTCCCGCGCCACCGGCGCCGGTCGTGGACTTTCAGCAGGAGATGATCGTCGTCGCGGCGCTGGGGAGGCGGCCGACCGCGGGCCACGACATCATGATCGAAGGAGCAGAACAGGATTCGACGGGTATCGAGATCGTGGTACGCCGTTCGGAACCGGCGCCGGGATGTCCGGTCGCCGCGGCGGTCACGCAGCCGGTGGATATGGCGCGCATGCGCGCCGATCGGCGCGCCGTCCGCTTCCGAGAGCGGCAGGTCGTGGTCCCGTGCAGCCGGCCATGACGAGGGGGAGTACATTGCCCATTGTTGCACTGGGCTGCGGTGGAGACCTCGTACGATGCGCCATCATCTAGCACTCGCAACCCTGATTCTTTCCACGCTCGCCGGTCGAGCACACGCGCAGCGCTGTCGCGGCTGCGTTCCCGGCGTCGAGGACACGATCGTTCGTACGCACTTCGCTCCAGCGCTCGGGCTGCACTTCGGCAGTCCGCAAAAAGCCTCGGCCGCGTTGGGTGTCGTCCTCGGACAAACCTGGCAACGCAACGGCGCCGATCATTCGCGACTGTTGGCGCTGTACGCGGAGCCGGGGATGAGCGCCGGTCGCGCGTCGCTCGCTTTTCTCGACTACGGACACGGGAGCTTCGGCTCGGGCGTCGGCATCGCGGCCACCGCGCTGCGCACATACAACGACCCGTGGACTGCCAAGGAGAACATGACCTACGGCGGCGTGGAGATTCTGCTCTGGCCGATCGTCTTCGTCGGACCGCGCATCGGGATGTTCCGCGCCATCAGCGGGACGACGAGCAAACCATGGTTCATGAGTCTGGACTTCGGCATCGGGTTGTGAGCGGTGGGTTGGTTGGCTCTCTATCGGGACGCGCTGCTGAACTACTTGACGCAGAGAACGCAGAGGACGCAGAGGCGCAGAGGTCAAGGCGCTCCGCTCCTCTCACAACGAGCCCGGATTTTGGGGGGAAAAACCGCTCGGGAAGCCACTCGAAGCATCCCGAGCAGGAGTTCCCAAGAAGAGTTCGTCCGGGCTCGTTGCGCGAGGCGGCCCGAACGCCTGCGGCACTCCTCTGCGCCTCTGCGTCCTCTGCGTTCTCTGCGTTAAGCAGTTCAGCAGTGCGTCCCGATAGAGCGGCCAAACTCTCAACGAGTCTCCACCCTCTCGCATGACAAATCGCCTGTACTACACCGACTCGTATCGCACCGAGTTTTCCTCCGCGGTCACCGAACGGGCGAGCGACGGAACCCGAGTGTATCTCGACGAGACCGCGTTCTACCCGACTTCAGGCGGCCAGCCGCACGACATCGGCACCATCGGCGGCACGCGCGTCATCGACGTCGTGGACGAAGGCGAACGGATCGCGCACGTGCTGGCGGCGCCGCTCGCCGACAACGACGACATGCGCGTGTCCGGGCGCGTCGACTGGGCGCGGCGCTTCGACCACATGCAGCAGCACACGGGCCAACACCTTGTCTCGGCGGTCTTCGAGGACCTCTTCGGCGCGAAGACGGTGTCGGTGCACTTTGGTCCCGAGTACTCGACGCTCGATCTCGATGCGGAGACGATCACTCGCGATCAAATGGTCGCCGCGGAAGCGCGAGCGAACGAGGTCGTCGCCGACGCGCGCCCGGTCAGCGTGACCTTCGAGGATTCCGAGAGCGCGATCGGATTGCGCAAGCCGTCGGATCGTCCCGGGCTGTTGCGCATCGTCTCGATCGCCGAGGTGGATCGCAGTGCCTGCGGCGGAACGCACGTGCGCTCGACCGCGGAGATCGGCGCGATTCTGCTGCGCTCCGTCGAGCGTGTACGGAAGACGTCGCGCGTCGAATTCGTCTGCGGACAGCGGGCGGTGCGGCGCGCGCGGCTCGACTTCGAGGCACTGACGCGAATCGCGTCGTCGCTATCGTCCGCGATCGACGACGCCGCGTCGGTCGTAGCGACGCAATCCGACCGGCTCAAGGATGCGGAGAACGCCCGCAAGAAATTGGAGAAGGAAGTCGCCGGCTCGCGGGCTCGGGACCGCTACGAGGCGACGGCGGCAAATTCGTCGGGCGTGCGAGTGATCGTCGTGCGAGACGCATCGTCGATCGACGAGCTGCGCACCTTTGCGCAGGCGGCGTTGTCGCTGCCGAAAGCGGTGGTCGTCGGCGCGTTGGCGTCGCCGCCGTCGGTGTTCGTCGCCGCGTCGGAGGATTCGGGGCTCGACGCTGGCAAGTTGATCAAGGAGCAACTGGCGGCGGTCGGCGGGCGTGGCGGCGGCTCGCCGCGGATCGCTCAGGGCAGCGTGCCCGACGCCGCGAGGGTCGATGACGCGCTTTCCAGTTTGCTCAAGTCGATCGGCTGACCGCCGCGGCGTCCCACACGACGTCCACGGCTCGGAGAACGCGGTCGACGCTCAGCGTGCGGAGCCTGCCCTCCGTGTGCTCGACGTTCTCGCCGGGCGTGTCGTACAGCCCCCATTGCTCTGCTTTCCCCCGGACGTATATCGCGACGGACGGTACTCGAAAGGCCGACGCCGCGTGGACGATGCTCGTGTCCGGAGTGAACACGAAGTCGGCGCCGCCGACGAGGGCGAAGGCATCGCGGATGCTCGGCGTGTCGGCGTACTCGCCGCCTCCGTTGTTCGCGACGTACTCGGCGCGTGCTCGCTCATTGGGCGCGCCGATGACGCGAAACACGGCGTCGCTCGCGCGCTCGCGGAGACGACGCATGACCGCCACGTAGTTGTCGTCGGGCCAGACTCGCTCGGAAGTGCCGGCGGACACGTTGATCAGCATTCGCGCGCCGTCGGAACCCCAGATCGCCTCGGCGCGCGACGTCTCGCCGGCTGTCAGCGTGAGGCTCGGACGACGCTCGCTCGTCGCGAGGTCGACGTCGAACGCGCGCGCGAGCGCCGCGAGCAGGTCGACCATGTGCGCGTGCGGCTTCGTTTCGGCAGGCACCGTGATGTTGAACGCCGCGTCGTTCCCGCGGCCGGCGATCCCGACGCGGTACTTCGCGCCACTCGCGAGAATCAACAGCAGCGTCGTGACGGAGGGCGAGGTCACCATGCAATCGATCACCGCGTCGTAGCGGCCGCGTCGGAGACGGAGAAGCGTCGAGGGGTAGCTGGCCGTCGCCCGCTTGTCGAAGACGATGATGTCGTTGACGTAGTCGGCGTCCTGGATGATGGCCGCGTTCGCCGGTGATGCGAGCACATCCATTGTAATCGTGGGGTAGGACCGCGCGATGGCACGCATGACTCCGGTGGAAAGGATCATGTCGCCGGCGCGATCGTGCCGCAGAAAGAGGACGCGATACGGCCGCGACCCCCAATCAGGTCGCCCGCCGCCGGAGCGGCGCATCAACCGAACGAGAAGTGTGATCCACCGTCGTCGCCACCACAGCTCTACGGACTTGAGCGGCATCGTAAGGAATTTACCGCTCTCAGGGGCCCGCAACTTCCGATGCGGTCGCGGTGTCTGACGCTGTACCCGTTTCAATACCCATCCGTCGACCTCAATGCCATCACTCCGGCTCGCCAGTTGTATGAGACCATTCCTGCTTTCCGTGCTGGTCGCTCCCTGCCTGCTCGCCCAACAGCAACAGGCGCGACCCGCGACGTCGATCAGCATCCCGTTCGAGAAGTACACGCTGAACAACGGCCTCACCGTCGTTCTCTCCGAGGATCACACGACGCCGACCGTCGCCGTCGAAGTGATCTATCACGTCGGATCGAAGAACGAGGTCCTCGGACATACCGGATTCGCCCACATGTTCGAGCACGTGATGTTCACCGGCTCCGGACACGTGCCGTACGGAACGCACGACAAGTTCACCGAGGGGGTCGGCGGATCGAACAACGGCCAGACATACTTCGACTGGACGCGCTACTGGGAGACCGATCCATCGAACTATCTCGAGACCGCGCTCTGGCTCGAAGCTGACCGCATGGGCTTTCTGCTCGATTCGCTCGACGACGCGAAGTTTCGCGCGCAGCGCGACATCGTGAAGAACGAGCGGCGGCAGAGCTACGACAATCAGCCCTACGGCCGCGACCGAGAGCTCATCGGGCTCGCCATGTATCCGAACGGTCATCCTTACTCGTGGCCGACGATCGGCGCGATGTCCGATCTGTCCGCGGCGGGCGTGGAAGACGTGAAGCGCTTCTTCCGCCTCTACTATGCGCCGAACAACGCGACGCTCGTCGTCGTCGGGGACATCAATCGGGCGCGGACAAAGGCGTGGATTGCGAAGTACTTCGATGAGCTGCCGCGCGGGAAAGCGATCACGCGCCCCAACGTGGGAGCGGCGTCGCTGCGCGGTGAGAAGCGCCTCACCTTCGAGGACCGCGTCCAGGTCCCGCGGCTGTGGATCCAGTGGCCGACGGTCAACATGTTCAGCGCCGACGCCCCCGCGCTCGAGCTGCTCGGGGAGATCCTCGCCGGCTCGCGCACCGCGCGGATCACGAAGGCACTCGTTTACGACAAGCCGATCGCGGCGAGCGTGTCGGCCGGACAAACGAGCGCCGAAAACGTCGGCGAGTTCAGGATCATCGTCACGCCGCGCCCCGAACACACGCTGACGGAGGTCGAGACCCAGGTCGATTCGATCGTCGCTCGTCTCAAGCGCGACGGGCCGACGGCCGAAGAGCTGAAGCGTGTCAAAGCCGGCCAGGAACTGTCCTTTCTCGATGACCTCCAGTCGAACCTCGGCAAGGCGTTCCAGCTCGCCGAGGATCAGACTTTCCGCGACGACCCGAGCTACACCTTTCGCGTCGGCTACGCGAAGTCGCAGGCCGTCACCGCCGCCGACATCAAGCGTGTCGCGAACAAATACCTCGGTTCGTCGCGCGTCGTTCTGAGCAACGTTCCCCTGGGAAAACGCGACCTCGCGTCACACGCCGACCGTAGCACCATCGTCACCGATCCGCTCACCGAGAAGACCACGGAGATCAGGCCATGAACCGCCGCCCGTCGTTTGTAAGCGGCCTGGCCGCGGCCGTCGTCTTTGCCGCGCCGCTCGCCGCGCAACAGCCCAAGACACCGGCCAAGCAGCAGGCGGCCGCCAAGTCGAGCTTCGACCGTCGCATCGTTCCGACGCCCGGCAAAGTTCCCGATCTCACCGTTCCCTTTTGGGGGAAGGTCTCGCTGGCTAACGGTGCGCAGCTCGTCGTGTCGGAGAAGCGCGGGCTACCGCTCGTTTCGTTTCAGATCAGCTTCATCGGCGGCGCCAATCAGTACGAGCCGGAGGAGAAACCCGGGCTGGCGAACTTCGTCGCCAACATGCTGAGCGAAGGCACGACGCATCGCAACGGCGATCAGATCTCGAACGACTTGCAGCTCCTCGGAACGGAGGTGAACGCGTTCATCGGCGGCGAGTCCGGCCGCGTGTCGTTCGAGTCGACGCGAGACAAGTTCGCGGCGACGCTCGCCGTGCTCGCCGACCTGCTCGAGAACCCGACGTTCCCTCAGGACGCACTCGACCGGCTGCGGGCGCGCACGATCGTCTCGCTCACCGTGAATCGCGATCGCACGTCCGGTATCGCGAACGTCGTTTTCCCGAAGTCCGTGTTCGGCACGGCGCATCCGTACGGTCGCTCGATGAACGAGGCGTCGGTCAAGGCGATCACGCGCGACGATCTCGTTGCCTTCTACAAGAATTACTTCCGGCCGGGGCACGCCGTCATCTCCGTCGTCGGCGACATCTCGCAAGCCGAGGCCAAGCGCGCCGTCGAAAATGCGCTCAGCGGGTGGAAAGCGGGCGGCAGTGTGCCGGACTTCTCGTATCCCGCCGCGCCGTCGCCCAAGCCGACGACGATTTATCTCGTCGATAAGCCGGGGGCCGCGCAGTCGACGTTCGCGCTCGGCGAAGTCGGTCCCCCGCGCGCGACACCGGATTACTTCGCGCTCCGCGTGATGAACGAGATGCTCGGCGTGCTCTTTCAGTCGCGGCTCAATCACAACATCCGCGAAGTGAAGGGCTACAGCTACGGCGTCGGCTCGAGCTTCGGGTTCGGAAAGGGCCCGGGAGCGTTCCGCGCCGGCGGCGATATCGTGACCGCGAAGACGGACAGCGCACTCATCGAGTTCATGAAAGAGCTGCGCGACATTCGCGGCCGACGCCCACCGTCGGACGACGAGCTTGCGCAGGCCAAAGCGAGCCTCGTGCAGAGCCTCCCGTCGACGTTCGCGTCGGTGACCGGCGTCAACAACAACATCGCGTCGATTTACACGCAGGGACTGGCGGAGGATTACTACCAGGCGTTCGCGCGAGCGGTGAACGCGGTGACGCGGGAAGACGTCGTCCGAGTCGCGCAGAAATACATCGACCCGGAACATCTGACGATCGTCATTGTCGGCGACCGTTCGAAGATCGAAGCGCCCCTCATCGCCACGAAAATCGCGCCGATTGTCGTGCTGGATGTGAACGGTGATCCGGTGAAGAAGGCCGTGACGCCGTAACGGCCGAGCAGCCGTTGCGAATCTTTTCGAATTCTATTACCATCCGCGTCCCGCGTTTCCGCGGGCACACTCTCTCGAGGTCAGTGCTGATGAAGAACACCGCAATCGTCGCCGTCCCGGCTACCCCGGTTACCTAGCACTGATCGCGCAAACGAGGCTCGTGTAGTCAGCGAGGGCGGCGCCGATCGGTGCCGCCCTTTTGATTTTCGTCATCACAGGCGCGCCGCCGCCCGCGCCGTCGACACTCAAGTCTCGAGGCTTCAAGTGAGTACATCGATGTCGGAGTCGGCGGCTGAGTCGTTACCACCCGGGTCTACCATCGCGCTGCCGCCCGATGCGGCCGGCGCGGACGGCGGGCTGTGGGATTCCGTTCTCGAAGGCCTGCGCGGATCGCATCGCGACTTCACGCAGGGGTCCGTGTCGCGCGCCATTCTCGTCCTCGCCATCCCGATGGTGCTCGAGATGCTGATGGAGAGCGTGTTCGCGGTGTGCGACGTGTTTTTCGTTTCGAAGCTCGGCGCCAGCGCCGTGGCGACGGTCGGTCTCACCGAGTCGTGGCTCACGCTCATCTACGCCATCGCGCTCGGCCTGGCGATCGCGGCGACGGCGACGGTCGCGCGGCGCATCGGCGAGCGCGATCGCGAAGGCGCGGCGCGCGCGGCAACGCAGGCCGTCGTGTTGTCGGCGGCGATCGCCGTTGTCATCGGTATCGCCGGCGCGTTCTTCGCGCCGCACGCGCTGTCGTTGATGGGCGCGTCGAGCGACGTGATCGCGACTGGGACCGGCTACGCGCGCATCATGCTCGGCGGGAACGTCACCATCGTCATGTTGTTCCTGATCAACGCGATCTTCCGCGGCGCGGGTGACGCGGCGATAGCGATGCGCGTGCTCTGGCTGGCGAACGCGATCAACATCGTGCTCGGTCCGTGCCTGATCTTCGGGCTCGGTCCGTTCCCGAAGCTGGGCGTCGCCGGCGCGGCGATCGCGACGAACATCGGCCGCGGCACTGGCGCGCTGTTCGCGTTCTCGCGACTGCTCAGGCCGGGGTCGCGCGTCGACATCCATCTGCGACATCTGCGCATCGAGCCGGAGATTCTCAAACGGCTCGCGCAGCTGGCGTGGTCGGCGGCCGGCCAGTTCCTGATCGGCATGGGAAGCTGGATCGCCTACGTGCGAATTCTGTCGTCGTTCGGAAGCACCGTCATCGCCGGCTATACGATCGGCGTGCGCGTGATCCTATTTGCGCTCTTGCCGGCCTCCGGATTGGCGAATGCCGCGGCGACCATGGTCGGCCAAGCACTCGGCGCCAAGAAGCCGGAGCGCGCCGAGCAGGCGGTGAAGCTCGCCGGGATGTACAACATGGGCGTGTTGTCGGTGATGGGCGCACTGCTCGCGATCTTCGCTCCACAGATCGCACGCGGATTCACCAGCGACGCGGGCGTGATCCCGTACGCGTCGTCGTTCCTGCGGACGGTGGCGTGCGGCTTCCCGTTCTATGGATGGGGGATGGTGCTTGGCCAGTCGTTCAACGGCGCGGGCGACACACGAACGCCGACGTGGATCAATTTCCTGGTTTTCTGGTGCTGGGAGATCCCGCTCGCCTATGTGATCGGGGTCGTGATGGGGTTCGGACCGCGCGGGATTTTCGTGGCGGTGACGATTGCGTTTTGCACGTACGCCCTCGTTGCGGCTTGGGCGTTTCGTAGGGGTTCGTGGAAGCTTCGAAGTGTCTGAAAGGGCGCAACGTCGCTGTCGGCTATGGTCGGCGGCGGCGGCTGACAGCTGGCTTGCGGCTCGCGGCGGTGCGCACGGCTGGCGGCTCTAATGCTGTCGGCTGCGGCTCGCGGCGGGGCGCTAGGGCAGGCTGGAGCGACGAAGGACCTACTGTCCCTGGCGAGCACTAACTGGTGACAGTAGGTCCTTCGATTCGCTCAGGATGACAACGCCTTACGCCGACAGCCGGGCGCACCGCCGCGAGCCGCAGCTGTGAGCCAAAAAAGCCGCCAGCCGGGCGCACCGCCGCCGGCCGCGAGCCAGCTGCCAGCCGCCGCCGCCGACCATAGCCGACGGCGACGTTGCGCAGTTCGTCCTGGCTATGGTTTTTTTGGCGTCGGTGTACTCGGCGGCACCGCTCCGCCCGCCGTTCCACCACCCGTCGACGGCGCGGCCGCGCCCGGGACGTTGATATCGACCTTGGCGGTCGTGGTCTTGTGCAGCCCGCCGCCGAAAACGAACCAGGCGATCACGGCGAGCAGGACGAGGACGATGAGTCCCCACACCCATGCGCCGCTTCCCGAGCCCGAACTGGGAGTCTGTGAGATCTGTACGTCGGCCATCGTTCCTCCATTCTGAATTGCCGCGCCCGGCAATCGGGCGGCGGAGAACTGGTCGGCGACACCCTCGCAGCGACGCCGAATGATCCAGCGTGCTAATGCGTGGCGCGTGCCAATCGTGGAGGAGGACGGCGGGTTTCGTTGAACGGCTGAACCCGCCGGACAGGGCCGACTAGAGGAGTCGCTTGCCCCGCTTGCGTCGGCGTGATTTCGCCGAGCGTTGGTAGGGCGGCCGGTCTTCCTCGAGGCGGATCGCCTCGATGGCGCGTTCGGCGGTTTGGCGCGACATGCTCCAGCGAACGTCGCCGCGCTTGCCGCGCTGAATGTCGCGCAGCCGCTTCGCGACGAGGTCGAGGTCCCTGGCGTCTCCCCCCGGCCCGCGGGCGTCGTCGCCGTCGTGTTTCATGGGGTGCTGTCCTCCCACCGGTCGCCGTCCGGGCGCATATTCACTGCGTTCGCCGCGCTTCGCAACCCTGCGTCTTCCCGTCTTATCGGCCTGTTTCATATGACCTCCAGTACACTCGACGCTCCGATCAACGCCACGGAAACACATCCGTCGCTCGAAGAATTGTGGATGCCGTTCACCGCGAACCGCGCCTTCAAGCGCGCGCCGCGCATGCTCGTCGCCGCGAAGGATATGCACTACACGACGGCCGACGGACGCCAGGTACTCGATGGCACGGCCGGCCTGTGGTGCGTGAACGCCGGACACTGCCGCGATTCGATCACCGCGGCGATCCGCGATCAGGCGAGCATCATGGACTACGCCCCGCCCTTCCAGATGGGCCACCCGCTCGCCTTCGAGCTGGCGCAGGAGCTCGCACGAATGCTCCCCGAGGGGATCGATCACGTCTTCTTCGGCAACTCCGGCTCCGAAGCGGTCGACACCGCGCTCAAGATCGCGCTCGCCTATTGGCAGTCGAAGGGCGAGCCGGAGCGCATTCGTTTCATCGGACGCGCGCGCGGTTATCACGGTGTCGGCTTTGGCGGCACGAGTGTCGGCGGCATCGAAGCCAACCGCAGGCAGTTCGCGGCGCAGCTGCTGCCCGCCGTCGATCACATGCCGCACACGCACGATCTTGCCCGCAACGCGTACTCACGCGGCCAGCCGACGCATGGCGCCGATTTCGCCGACTCGCTGGACGCCCTGATCGAGAAGCACGGCGCGCACACGATCGCCGCGGTGATCCTCGAACCGGTCGCCGGTTCGACGGGCGTCCTGATTCCACCGAAGGGGTATCTCGAGAAGATTCGCGCGACCTGCGACCGTCACGGCATCCTCCTCATCTACGACGAGGTCATCACCGGCTTCGGCCGGCTCGGCGCCGCGTTCGCCGCCGACAAGTTCAACGTGATCCCCGACATGATGACGGTCGCCAAGGGAATCACGAATGCCACGGTGCCGATGGGCGCCGTCTGCGCGCGCCACGAGATCTATGACCAGGTCGTGAATAACGCGCCCGCGGGCATCGAGCTGTTCCACGGCTACACTTACTCCGGCCACCCACTCGCCGCCGCCGCCGGTCTCGCCACGCTCGAGGTGTACCGGAGCGAACGCCTGTTCGAGCGCGCCGCCTCGCTCGAGAGCTATTGGGCCGACGCGGTGCACGCGCTGCGCGGCTCGCCGCACGTGATCGATTTGCGCAACATCGGCCTCGTCGCCGGCATCGAGCTCGAAGCTCGTCCGGACGCCGTCGGCAGTCGCGGCTTCGAGACCTTCCTCAAGTGCTTCGAGCTGGGTGTGATGGTGCGCTCTACCGCGGACACGATCGCGCTCTCGCCGCCACTCATCGTGGAAAAGGCGCAGATCGATCAGATGTTCGAGACCGTCTCTTCGGCGCTACGATCGGTGAGCTGAGTCGGCAGACCGTTGGCGGGTGGCTATGTGTAGCCGAGTTGGCCTCGTCTCTCGTTACAGTG
Organism: Gemmatimonadaceae bacterium; assembly: GCA_035554995.1. Lineage (GTDB taxonomy): Bacteria > Gemmatimonadota > Gemmatimonadetes > Gemmatimonadales > Gemmatimonadaceae > JAQBQB01. Next base: position 9,108 of record DATMHK010000208.1, on the reverse strand, counting down.
CTAGAAGAGCTTTGAAACACAGAGAACACGGAGAACACAGAGAACGGCCTTGGCGGCGAAGCATCCCGGGGCCGTTCCCCAAAAAAATGATCGTCCGGGCTCGTAGTGAAGGAACTGTTTGCCCACGATGAAGGCTCTGTTTTTCTCTGTGTTCTCTGTGTTCTCTGTGTTTCAAAAGGCTTTCACCGAGCCAGCCCGATCGGGATTCCACCTCGCGTCGCGCGTTGCGCCCGCGCGTGCTTCGGGCGAGAATTTGTCCATGCTTCGTCCCACCTCAATCGCAGCACTTCTCCTGCTTTCCGCGTGCTCCCTCCAAGAAGCCTCGAATCGCACCGACTCGATCGCCCTCGAGGGGACGAAGCGTGGTGCGTCGCGGTCGTGGAATCCGAATACCTGGCAGCCGCCCGCCGTCGACAGCACGCCGGATGATCCGTACGAGGCGGCGGTGTATCGTGGGTTGGCGATTCTCACGCATACGCACGACAGTCTGCCGTCGTACGCGCCAAGCTCGTTGAATTGCACGAGCTGTCATCTCGACGAAGGCCGCCGTCCCAACGCGGCGCCGCTGGCCGGCGTGATGGCGCGGTATCCGCGGTATATCGATCGGGTCAACGCCGTCATTCCGATCGAGGACCGCATCAACTACTGCTTCACGCGCAGCCTCTCCGGCTCCCGTCTTCCCCCTGACAGCCGCGAGATGCAGGATCTCGTCGCGTACTTCGCCTACATCTCCAAGGGCGTGCCGACGGGCGAGCATGTGCGCGGTGAAGGCATGGCGGCGATGCCGAGGCTCCCCGCGGATTCGTCGCGCGGAAGACCGCTGTTCGTGGAGAACTGCGCTCGCTGCCATGGTCCGGACGGCCGGGGCATGGGCACGATCCCGGCCCTCTGGGGCGGCCGGTCGTTCAGCATCGGCGCGTCGATGGCGCGTGTCGAGCGCGCGGCGTCGTTCATCCGGCACAACATGCCCTTCGACCGGCCCGGCTCGCTCACCGACCAGCAATCGTACGACATCGCCGCCTACGTCACGGCGATGACCCGTCCCGACTTGCCGGGAAAGGAGAACGATTGGCCGAGCGGCGGCGCACCGGCCGACGTACCGTACGACACGAAGGGCAAAAAATCCGCGCACCCCGTCAAGCCGATTCCCCGCCTCAACGCCGCCGGTGCCGTCGTCACGGCTCCGGTGTCGGTGCTTCGCAACCGATAATTTGAGATCTCGAATGGACGAGTCGTCGTCTCAGCCCTCCCCCCCGATCACGCGACGCACGCTGATCGCCGGAGCCGCCGTGGCCGGCGCCGGCGTCATCCTGTCGAACCTGCCGGTGGACGCGCAGCAGAAGGCCGCGCAGCAACCGGCGGCAGCTCCGCCGCCGCCGCCGACCGCGCCGGCCGATCCGACCAAGGCGCCCGGCGCGCCGACCACGGCCGTCGGCGAGCGATCGCCGTTCGTCCACCCGCAGCGAGCACCGGTCGGCGAGATCACCGGGACGTCGTTCACGCCGCACCAGGATCTCGAGGGCACGATCACGCCCGCCGATCTCCACTTCACGCGCATCCATGCCGGCGTGCCGACGATCGACCCGGCCAGACATACGCTGCTCATCCACGGGCTGGTCGATCGCCCTATCGAGTTTAGTGTCGCCGATCTCAAGCGATTCCCGTCGGTCACCCGCACGCATTTCGTCGAATGCTCGGGCAACGGGCGCTCCGCCTATCGCACGCCCAAGCCCGAGATGACGCCGCAGCACGTCGACGGGATGATGAGCAACAGTGAGTGGACCGGCGTTCCCCTCGACACGCTGCTCCGCGAAACGGGCGTCAAGGCGGATGCGAAGTGGTTGCTCGCCGAGGGCGGCGACGCTTGCCTCCTCGCGCGAAGCGTGCCGATGTCCAAGGCGCGCGACGACGCGCTGGTCGTGTGGGGACAGAACGGCGAACCGCTGCGGCCCGAACAGGGCTTCCCGATTCGCCTGCTCCTTCCCGGCTACGAAGGCAACATGAACGTGAAGTGGCTGCGCCGCGTCAAGCTCGGCACCGAGCCGTTCATGACACGATGGGAGACGTCGAAGTACACCGATCCGCTCCCCGATGGAAAGGCGCGCATCTTCAGCTTCGAGATGGACGCGAAATCGCTCATCACGTCGCCGGCGTATCCGGAAAAGCTGAGCGGCCCGGGCTGGTGGCCGATTCGCGGGCTCGCCTGGAGCGGTCGCGGCCGCATCAGTCGCGTCGACGTGAGCAGCGACGGCGGCAAGACGTGGCTCGCCGCCGATTTGCTCTCGCCGCTCACCCCCAAGGCCGCCGTTCGTTTCGAGCGGATGTGGCGGTGGGACGGCAATGAGAGTTTGCTCATGAGCCGGGCAGTAGACGACGCTGGGTACGTTCAGCCGACGATGGCGCAGCTCAAAGCGGTGCGCGGCCCGGGGACCGACTACCACTTCAACGGCATCCGCGCCTGGCGCGTCGCTCGCGACGGAAGCGTGACCTTCGAGGCCAACACGTGAGCTCGCGCATCCGAAGCGTTTCCCTCGTCGCCTGCCTCGCGCTCGCGGCGTGCAAGTTGGACGCGCGCAACGACTACCTCGGTGACAAGTCGCCGAAGCAGTTCGGACTCGGCCACGCCGCGCCGGCGGCGGACATCGCCGCTCAGAACATCGATGTATCGCCGAACGGCGAAGGCTTACCTGCCGGTTCGGGAACGCCCGAGCAGGGCGCGCCCGTCTACGCCGCCGCTTGCGCCTCGTGCCATGGCGCGAACGGCGAAGGAAAGCCGCCCTATCCTCAGCTCATTGGTGGCCCGCGCGGGAACTTCAATTTCGCGAGCGACTTCAAGATCCCGAGGACGATCGGCAACTACTGGCCGTACGCGACCACGCTGTACGACTACATCCGCCGCGCGATGCCGCTCACGGCGCCGGGCACCCTCACCGCTGATCAGACGTACGCGGTCACGGCGTATCTGCTGAACCGAGAGGGCATCGTCCCCGCGGGGACGGCTCTCGATGCGAAGTCACTCGCGGCGATCGTGATGCCGGCGCGCGATCACTTCGTGCAGGACGATCGGCGCGGGTCGACCGGCGGAAAGAACGTTCGATAAACGGCGCAACGTCGCTGTCGGCTATGGACGACGGCGGCGGCTGACGGCTGGCTGGCTGCTGGCGGCGGTGCGCACAGCTGGCGGCCTTTAGGCTGACGGCTGCGGCTTGCGGTTCTGCACGCGGCCCTCGGCTTCAAGCGGCCGTAAGCCGCAGCCGATCGCCTGGGCCGCACGCCGCAGCCGATAAGCCAACACGCCGCAAGCCGGGCGCACCGCTGCGGGCCGCAAGCCAGCCGTCAGCCGCCGCCGTCGTCCATAGCCGACAGCGACGTTGCGCTGTTATGGCCTCAGGTTCCGAGCGAAAAACGCCCACGTCCTATTCCACGAATCGATCTGCTCCGGTGAGTCTTCGCGCTCCAGCGTCTCCGGATTCACGCGACGACTGAACGTGTGCCCGCACCCCGCGCGGCCGGGTGGCGGATCTTTGTAGATCTTCGTTTCGGCAAGCGTCGGCTTGAGCGCGCGGAGCGTGTAGACCATCTGCTGGTCTTCGCGGAAGTACACGTCGCAGTCGTTCGTCGCGACGTGGACGAGCATCGGTACCTTCAGATTCTCGGCGTGAAACACCGGCGAGCGATCGAGGTAGATGTCGATGCAATCGCGATCGTGGTTCGGGCCGCAGCTCCGCTCGAACGGCAATCCCTGAATACCTTCCTCGGCCGCGTAGTCCCGCGCGTAGCCCGGACCGTGGTCGGAGAGACGGAACACGAGATTCGTCACCGGCACGATCGCCGCGCCGGCCTTGAACGGGTTTTCGTCGCGGAAGAGGATATGCGACGTGATGAAGCCGCCGTGGCTCCAGCCCATGATGCCGAGCTTGTTCATGTCGACGTAGGGCAGCGTCTTGAGATAGTCGACCGAGGACAGCACGTCGTCGACCTCCTTGCCGCCGTAATCGATCTTCTTCATCCACTCGTCGCCGTAGCCCGTGCTGCCTCGGTAGTCCGGCGCGAGGATGACGTAGCCCCTCTTCACTGCTTCGACGACGAAGGGGTAGAGGTCCGCGTTCCAGTCGCCGTGGACGCCACCGTGTACCCACACCAGCGCTGCGTGCTTCTTCGCCCCCTTGTTGACCGGCGTGAAGAGGTATGCGGGAATCTCCAGACCGTCCGGGCGGCTCTTGTACTTGATGCGCTGGAACTCGTAGTTGCCCGGCGCCTTCGCCGTGTAGATGCTGTCCGTTCTCTTCTTTCCGTCGAGTCCTCGCTGACAGACCGCGGGCTGGCACCCGCGCAGATCCTGTGGGTCTTTGCTCACGTAGAGTTGGCGAATGCGCGTGCTGTCCATCGCGCCCATCCATCCCTGTCCGCCGCCGCCCCCACCCCGGCCGCCGCGGCCGCGTCCAGTCGTCGAATCCTGCGCGAGCAATGGCGCCGCGACGACCAGCGCCAGCAGAGCAAGTCGCTTCATCCTCTCCTCGGTGACGTTGAGTAATTCGCGGCGAATGTATTGCCCCGCCGAGGATGACGCGAGATGTGTGGGATCTGTTATTGGACGTTGACGCCCGATTCCGACGGCGACGCCCATTTCGCGACGTTGACGTCGACCGGCAGCTTGATCGTCGCCACCGAGCGCGCCACGTCGATCACGCCCTGCCACACGCCGGCGAACGCGTAACCGACGTCCTGCGGCGCGCGGCCTTCGTCGAAGCCCTTCCCGCCCGCGACCCAAAAGCGCGGCATCTCCGTGCGGCCAGCGGCCTCGAACACCACGCTCACATCGTCGAACACCTGCTGCGCGTTGTGCTGGTGGGTGTAGATGCCGGGTAGGTACTGCCCGGTCGCCAGCATGCGCGCTGTCCACGCCTTGTAATAGTCGCGCATGGCCGCCGGAATGTTCTCCATACGTTCGATGTCGAGGAAGATCACCGAGCCCTTCGGAAAGCCCTCGGTGCTCGCAAGGCTCACCGCTTCGTCGGCCTCTCGCGTACCCTCGTCCGCGGAGATGAAATCGGTCGCGCAGCTGGTCTTCTTTCGCAGCGCGGCGAGCGCCGAAGATGAGAGCGTGCGCGGCGATTTGCCCCACGTCTGTTGGCCGACGTAGACCGCGGCGAGACCCCAGCCCATCGCGATCAGCGTGTCGCGCTTGCCGACCCACGACGTGTTCGCATGGCAGGGCGACGGCAGATAGTAGCCGACCCATTGGTATGGCGAACCGGGCGTGTCCTTCCACGCCTTCATCACAGTCGTGCCGGGATAGGTGTGCGTGTCGAAGCCGACGTAGTGTCCCTTCTCGTACTCGTCGGCGAGTTTCGCGTCCTGCCCCGTCACAGCCGCGGCCGCCTGAGCGACCTTTGCCGCGACATCGGCGACTGCCGACTCGGCACCCGGCTCCGTCGGACCGCCGCCGCACGCGACCGCCGCCGTGATGAGCGCGGCGCTCACCCCAAGCAGAGATCGCACGATGATGCGCCTGTCGATCCGCCGATGCATGCCTTCTACAAATGCAATCGGCGTACGCCCACGACGCGTCCTAACGTCGTATTTATGGCACGCGAACTTCCACGGATCGACTTTCCACTCCCGTCCGGCTCACAGCGGTCACGACCACGCGCGTAGTCGCCGATTCAGCGAGTCGATGCGCGCGAAGCCACCCGGGAAGCACTTCGTTGACCCATCTGCCGTTCGCGTAGGACCTTACGGTCCAGAGCCAGACGCGCTCGCCTCCTCCCTGCGCCGGTGTGAGACGCATCACGAGATCGCCCGTCGCGGTGTCGTGGACGATCCGCGCGCTCGGCGCGCCCGGCGCTTTCGCGCCGAGCCATGGCGACGCGGGCACGAGCGCTGGGAACGCATAACGCGACAGCAAGCGCTCGTTCAGGCTGTCCGGCCCCTTCATCAGCGCCGTCATGTTGAAGTGGATGTGGCCAAGCGACGTATTTCGCGCGCGCATCGTGTCGATCTCGGCGACGATCTCCTGCGATGTAATGCGTCGCTGGCCCGTCTCGCTGATGCGATAGGTCGCCAGGCCCGGCCACATGTGACGGTGTTTAGTGTTCTGTGATAGCCACCAGTCGTACAACACCGGGAAGCTTTGGTCAGGCGGCGCGATCGGCCAATAGAGCTGCGGCACGAAATAGTCGGCCCACCCGTTCTGGAGCCACTTCTTCGAGTCGGCATAAATCTCAGCATAGGCGTCAAATCCTTTGATCTGCGCCGGATTTCCCGGTCGCCAGATGCCGAACGGACTGATGCCGACGCGCACCCACGGCTTCGCCGCGTGCACGCCCTTGTACATGGCTTCGATCAGCTTGTCCACGTTCGACCGGCGCCAGTCGTCCTTCGCGAGCTTTCCGCCCGAGGCGACGTACTTGTCGTAAGTCTCGGAGTCGGGAAAGTCGATCCGCTTGCCGGACGCGTCGTTCTCGGGATACGGATAGAAGTAGTCGTCGATGTGCACGCCATCGACGTCGTAGCGCTTGACGACGTCCACGATCGCGCGCAGCGAGCGGCGACGCACTTCTGGGTCGCCCGGATCCATCCAGAGGAACCGGCCGTACTGCCGAACGAGCTTCGGATTGGTCTTCGCGATGTGCGTGCGCGCGATCGCCGTGTCGCGATTGTACGCTGCCCGGTAGGGATTGAACCACGCGTGCAGCTCGAGCCCACGCTTGTGCGCCTGCTCGACCGCGAACGCCAGCGGGTCCCACGGCGGCTCCGGCCCTCTGCCCTGCCGCCCCGTGATGTACTGCGACCACGGTTCGTACGGCGACGCATACAGCGCGTCCGCGCCGGGGCGGATGTGAAACACGACCGCGTTCATGTTGAGCGCGACCACTCGATCGAGGATCGCCAGCAGCTCCCGCTGCTGCTCCCAGGTCGACAGCCCCTGCTTCGACGGCCAATCAATATTCCCGACCGTCGCGACCCACACGGCCCTGAATTCCCGATCAACCGGCTGCGGCGCCTGGGCCGCTGCTATACGCGTCGCGAGCGCCGCAACGATCAGTGTCCGAATTTGCATGCGCCAAACTTAGCTCCCGAGGCTGGCTTTGCATTGACGCTCAGAGGCGTTTGCATTGACCGCTCCGAGGCGTCCCAGTGTCCTTCGGGCGGAGGGGCAGCTCGATTCGCGAGCACTCCGCGCACGGAGCTCGCGCCCTGAACTCGCGCACAGAGCTCAGCGCGCCAACGGCCGCGACAGGCCGGTAGATTTCGCGGCATGGCGAAATACGATCGATCACGTGCGTGGGCTGAGGCCCGCGAGCTTCTTCGCGAGCACCGCGGCTCGCTCTCCGTCGGCCTCGCGCTGATGGTGGTCAACCGGATGTCCGGCCTGGTGCTTCCATATACGTCGAAGTTCCTGATCGACGACGTTATCACCAAGCATCGCGCCGAACTGCTGCTCCCGCTCGCCGGCATCGCGATCGTCGCGACGATCATTCAGGCCGGCACCTCGTTCGCGCTGTCGCAGGTCGTGAGCATCGCCGCCCAGCGCGCGATCACTGAGATGCGGAAACGCGTTCAGGAACACGTGCTGCGGTTGCCCGTCTCCTACTTCGATTCGACGAAGACCGGCGTCGTGATCTCACGCGTCATGACCGACGCCGAAGGGGTGCGGAATCTCGTCGGGACTGGGCTCATCCAGCTGCTCGGAAGCAGTCTCACGGCGATCATGGCTGTCGGCGTGCTGCTCTATGTGAACTGGAAGCTGACGAGCGTGACGATCGTCGCGTTGCTCCTCTTCGGCGGCATGATGACGGTGGCGTTCAAGAGGCTGCGCCCACTCTTCCGCGAGCGGGGGGCGATCAATGCCGAAGTGACCGGACGACTGACGGAGACGATCGGCGGCGTGCGCCTCGTGAAGGTCTACACGGCCGAGCCACGCGAGCGGCTCGTCTTCGCGCGCGGTGTGCACAAGCTGTTTCGCAACGTCGCGAAGACGATCACCGGCACCTCCGCGGTCGGCGCGGGGACGGCCGTCGTCACCGGCATCATCGGCGTTTTTCTCATTCTCATCGGTGGACGTTCCGTCCTCGCCGGCACGATGACGCTCGGCGACATGTTCATGTACGTCTTCTTCATCGGCCTCCTCGCGCTGCCGCTCGTGCAGATCGCGTCGATCGGCACGCAGGTCAGCGAAGCGTTCGCGGGCCTCGACCGTATTCGCGAAATCCGCGACATGGCGACCGAGGACATCGCCGACGCGTCGAAGAGCTCGATCGACGACCTCGAGGGCCTGGTCGAATTCCAGGACGTCTCGTTCGAGTACGTGCCGGACGTGCCGGTTCTCAAGCACATCTCGTTCGCCGCCACTGCCGGCTCGACGACCGCGCTCGTCGGCGCGAGCGGCGGCGGCAAGAGCACGCTGATCGGGCTCGTGATGGCGTTCAACCATCCGAAGAGCGGGCGTGTTCTCGTCGACGGACGCGACGTCACGTCGCTGCGACTCCGCGACTATCGCTCGCACCTCGGCGTCGTCATGCAGGACAATTTTCTCTTCGACGGCAGCGTTCGCGAGAACATCGCCTTCAGCAAGCCGGGAGCGACGGAGGAGGAGATCCGCGCCGCGGCGCGCATCGCGCACTGCGACGAGTTCGTGAGCGGCTTCAAGGAAGGCTACGACACCATCGTCGGCGAGCGCGGCGTGAAGCTTTCCGGCGGCCAGCGACAGCGCGTCGCCATCGCCCGCGCCGTACTCGCCGATCCGCGCGTGCTCATTCTCGACGAAGCCACGTCGAGCCTCGATTCAGAGAGCGAAGCGCTGATCCGCGACGGTCTCCGCTCGTTGCGCCGCGGCCGAACGACGTTCGTCATCGCCCATCGTCTGTCGACGATCGAGAGCGCGGACCAGATCCTCGTGCTGGAACACGGCGAGATCATCGAGCGCGGAACGCATCGGGAGCTGATCGCGCTCGGTGGCCGCTATCGGCAGCTGTACGAGAAGCAGTACGGCGCCGAGAAGGACCAGTACATCAACCCGGGCGAGGACTTCATTACCGTCGGGCCGCGGGACGAAATCCGGAAGATTTGACCCCATCGCCCATCGCCCATCGCCCATCGCCCATC
>DATMHK010000207.1:0-31247 GCA_035554995.1 Gemmatimonadaceae bacterium | reverse complement strand
CGCGACAAGCGAGTTCTCGTTGTCGACGAGACCTGCGATACCGGCGATACGATCCGCCTGGCGGTCGCGGCCATGGTCAACGCGGGTGCGTCAGAGGTACGGACGGCGGTTGCCTTTCAAACCGGCTCCTTCGCGCCGGATTTTCACGCGCTTGCCACCGAGAGCACGATCATCCTTCCGTGGGACAGGGAAGTGCTGATCGATGGGGAGTTACTGCCGAATCCGCTATACGCGGAGGCGTTGAAGGCGCGCTAACCCGCTCCTACTGCGTCCTCGTACCCCACGCCCTGGCCCATCTCGTCGTACACCCGCTGCAGCGTCTCCGCGCTGCCGAGCAGGAACCGGCAGCGGTCGTTCCCCATGGACCGACATTCGACTTCCATGACCGCGACCGGCGACCCCGCCACGCGACCGAAGAAGTCGGCGAAGACGCCCGCCGTGAAGTAGCAGCCCGGGAATTCCAACGGGGCCTCCGGGTCGCTCTCCGACCAGTCGGCCGAATCGATCGTCGCGACGGTTTCGAGTTTGCCGAGCTCGATGGAGCCCCAGCCGGTCTCGCGGAAGAACTCCGTGGCGTGGACGGCGAATTGGCTGGCGGGGAGTTCTTCCGGCGCGGGTAGGGCGCGGGCGGTGAGCCAGTCGCGGAAGGCACCGAACATCGGTCGGCCGCCGGCGTAACCGGCCTCCTGAAGCACCGCGGCGGCTGTGGCGCCGACGTCGCGGAAGAGCGCCGTGCGCAGCGACACGAGGGAGTCGTGGGTGACCGCGACGAGCGCGTTCTTGGCCAGGTCGATCGAGTCCGACATTTGGTCTCCTAGGTGACCGCGACGCGGCGTTTGAGCTCCGCTTCGTCGATCGTTTCGACGCCCAGTTGGCGGGCTTTTTCCAGCTTGCTGCCGGCGTCCTCGCCGACGACCACGAAGCTGGTTTTCTTCGACACACTGTTGGCGACGCGGCCGCCGTTTGCCTCGACCAGCGCAATCGTCTGTTCGCGCGACAACGTGGGCAGCGTACCTGTTATAACGACGGTCATCCCCTTCAAGGCGCCACTCGTTTGCGTCTGGGGTTCCGTAAGAGTGAGCCCACGTTCCCGGAGCCGGTCGATCAGCCGCCGCGCCCGGGGATTCGAGAACCAAGCCACGATCGACTCGGCGATCGTTTCCCCGATGCCGTGCACCTCGAGGATCTGCTCCGCTGTTGCATCGGCAATCGCGTCCATGGTGCCAAAATGCTTTGCTATCTGCTTGGCCGCGATCTCTCCGACCTGCTCGATACCGAGGGCGAACAATAATTTTGACAGCGGCTGCGCCTTGGACGCCTCGATCGCCTGAACCAGCCCCCACGCGCTCTTCTCGGCCAGCCGCTCCAGCGCCACCAGCTGCCCCGCTGTGAGGTCGTAGAGGTCGGACGGGTCATGGACGAGGTTTGCGTCCACGAACTGCCGTATGCGGGCGTAGGAGAGGCCGCGAATGTCCATCGCATTCCGTGACGCGAAGTGGACCAGACCTTCGAGCTGACGCGCGGGGCAGTCGAAATTCGGACAATAGAGCATGCCCTGCTCGCTCCCCGTGACGAGCTCCGTGCCGCACGACGGACAGTGCGTCGGCGGGACGTAGGGTGGCGGCGGATTCGTCGGATCGCGGCGATCGGGCACGGGGCCGATCACCTGCGGGATCACTTCGCCGGCGCGCTTCACCTGTACGAGGTCGCCGACGCGCAAATCCTTTCTGGACACCAGGTCGAAGTTGTGTAGCGTGGCGAGCTTCACCTGCGCGCCACCGATCTCCACCGGGTCGAGCATGGCGAACGGATTGATCGTGCCCGTGCGACCGACATTCACTTCGATCGCGCGCAGCGTCGTTTCGGCGATGTCGGGCGCGAACTTTCGCGCGATGGCGTAGCGGGGCTCGCGTCCGCCGACCACGCCGAGGTCGGGCCAGAGGCCGAGCGCATTCACTTTCACCACGCCGCCGTCGATCGCGAAGTCGAGCGAGCCGCGGACCTTGTGTTCGATCTCGTGCGCCCAGGCATGAACCTGCTCGAGCGCGAGGCAGCAGCGGCGATGGGGCGCGACGGGGATTCCCCAGCTCTCGAGCAGATTCAGCAACGCGTCCTGCGTGTCGAGCTTCAGACTTTCTCCGTCGGGAAGCGCGATCGCGTAGCCGTAGAATTTGAGGGGCCGCGACGCCGTGACTTTGGAGTCGAGCATGCGAAGCGCGCCGGCGGCGGCGTTTCGTGGGTTCGCGAACACCGGCTGTCCGGCGGCGATGCGCTGCTCGTTCATGCGTTCGAACCCGCTGAACGGCATGTACACTTCGCCGCGGACCTCCATCATCGCCGGATGATCCGCGCCGCGAAGGCGGAGTGGGATGTCGCGAATCGTTCGCAGGTTCGTGGTCACGAGCTCGCCGATGGTCCCGTTGCCCCGGGTGGCGCCTGCTATGAGGACGCCCTGACGGTACGTCAGGGCGACTGCCGCGCCGTCGATTTTCAGCTCGCAGTTGTAGCCCGCCTTTTTCACGTCGTCACCGGCAAGGCGCACGATGCGCTCTTCCCAGTCGGCAAGCTCCTCGTCGTTGAAGGAATTCGACAACGAGAGCATGGGCACGAGGTGCGTATGCTTGGCGAGCTGACTCGCCGGCTCAGCGCCGACGCGTTGCGTGGGCGAGTCCGGCGTTCGAAGCGTCGGGTGAGCCTCCTCGAGCTCGACCAGCTCGCGATAGAGCTTGTCGTACTGTGCGTCGGAGACCGTTGGTCGGTCGAGGACGTAGTACTCGTACGAGGCGCGTTCCAGCTCGCGACGCAGCTCGTCGGCGCGCGCGGACAACTCGGCCAGGTTGGGAGGGTCGTCGCCGCTAGGCTTTGGACTCTTCATCGATGACTTGCATCGCGACCGTCACGAGGCGCTCGAGCTCTTCGTCGGAGGCCTTCGGCAACAACGTCTCGGCCCAGACGTGCTCGTCGCTCCGCGCGTACCGGGCGAGCAGGCGTCGCACGAAGGCGATCAGCGCGATGCGCTGGAGCTCGGCTCGGCGCTGGGTCTCGACCGTGTCTTTCTGGTCGCGAAGGAGCGCCTCGAAGCGATGCGCGTTGCGCAGCGATTTCGCGGTGAGCGACGCCACCACCTGGCAGAAGCGCACGTCCGCGTCCGAGAAAGGTTCGGCGTCGCGGTCGGTGCGGAGGAAGATCGCGCCGATCACGGTGCCCTGCCACCGGATCGGGACGACGATGATCGACCGCACGTTGCGCATGTCGAGCGTCGCCTTGATGCTCTTGAGCGACGGGTCGGTCACCGCGTCGGGGATGAACACGGTCTCGCCCGAGTCGAAGGCGCGCTTGAGCTCCGGGTAGCGGTCGAGGTCCACTACCAGATTGCGGATCGACGGATCCTCGTAGCTCGCGACGAGGCGTACCTCGTTGTGCGCGCCGGACAGGAAGATCGCGCACCGATCGAGGCCGAACGATTCCCCCAGTTTGCGGGCGATCGTTTGGAGGATGTCGACGAAGTGGAGTGAGGCGGAGATTTCCTGCAGGATGTCGACGATCGCGACGAGGTGGTCGCGCTCGCGCTGCAGCTCGGCTACCCGCGCGCGGAGCCGGGTGACCTCGTCATCTCTCCCATCGGACGCCGGCGTCGGCGAGGGAGCCTCTGGGCTGGGCTGGGGCGGGCTGAACGTCGGTTGTCCGTTCGTCTGATCCATGTTCGGCGGCAAGATGCTCGTTGAACTCGTCGCTTTCGAACCGGACGACACGATTTCGTCCCATCTCTTTCGCGACGTACAGCGCGTCATCCGCGGCGCGAACGAGGGCGTCGCAGTCGGGCGGGATCCGCGGATGTGGCCATGCGGATACGCCAAAGCTGGCGGTGCGGCGAATCGACGTTCCGTCGAACGTGAATGTATGCGCCTCGACCTGTTTGCGCACCCTTTCCGCGAACGTCACGCCCGCGTCGAGGACGGTGCCCGGCAACAGCAGCATGAACTCCTCTCCGCCGAACCGGCCGGCGCGATCGATCTCGCGCACCTCACCCTTGAGGATCCGCGCGAACTGCTTGAGCACCGCGTCCCCCGCCTGGTGTCCGTACTCGTCGTTCACGCTCTTGAATCGGTCGAGGTCGCACATGACGCAGGCGAACGGCTCGTTCAATCGGCGGGCGTGCTCGAACATTTCCTCGAGGCGGTCCTCGAGCTGGCGGCGGTTATCGAGTCCAGTGAGCGCGTCGGTCTGGGACATGTGGCGAAGCCGCTGATTCGCCTCGAGCAGCTGCCGCTCACGCTCTTCGAGCGCGTCCTGGAGCTTCTTGATTCGGAGCATCGAGTTCACGCGGGCTTTGAGCTCGGCGAAGTCGATAGGCTTGGTGATATAGTCGTCAGCTCCGGCCTCGAGTCCCTCGACCTTGCTCTCGGTCGTGTCGAGCGCGGTCTGCATGATGATCGGGATGAAGGGCAGCCGCCGGTTGCCCTTCACACGGCGGGCGACCTCCATGCCGTCGACCTTGGGCATCATGACGTCGAGCAGGATGAGATCCGGCGCCGCCTGGTCGATCTTGGTCAGCGCTTCATCGCCATCGCCGGCCGAATCGGTGGCATAGCCCCACGATTCCAGGCGGGCCCGGAGCAACTCGACGTTATCCTCGTGGTCGTCGACGATCAGGATGCGCGGATGGTCGTTCTCACGCGGGCTTTCCATCGTTTTTCCCGAGGAAGCGTTGAACCTCCGCCACGACCGCCCTCGGCTCGCAGGGCTTCGCCAAATACCCGTCGCACCCGACTTCCATTGCCTTCTCGCGATCGGACGCGAGGGCGTGCGCGGTTAGTGCGATGATCGGGATCTGTCTCGTTTGCGGATCGTGTTTCAGCACCTGGGTTGCTTCCCAGCCGTCGATCACCGGGATCGAAATGTCCATGAGAATCAGATCCGGGTGCTCGCTACGCGCCTTCGCAATCCCTTCTTCGCCGTTCAGCGCCTCGGTAACCGAGTAGCCGAAATGGCGTAGAATGGTGGAATAGACGATGCGGTTGTCTTCGTTGTCTTCAACGAGAAGTACCGTTTTTCCGTTTGCGGTCATGCGTGTCCTCAACCGTCGACGAGACCTGCGGTCGTCCGGTCCGTGTCGGGGCGATTAGCGATCGAGCAACGGAGCAAGCTATACCCTTCGTACCGGCCCAAGCCGCAATTTCCTTACCAGACAACGAGCAGGAGCCAACACCGATGTCGTACGCAGGCCCGGCAGGGCGCACCAAGCGCGCATCGACCATTGAACCGCTGCGCGTGGAAAGCGGTTCCCGGAGCGGAGTTGGACGTCGCGGCGGATACGCACCGCGCGGTGCGTCATCGAACAGATCGTCAGCATATTTTGCTGCCGGAATCGCCGTCGGGATCGCCGTCGGCGCTGGGGTGGCAATTTTATTTGCACCTCAGAGCGGCGCCGACACGCGACGGCAGATTGCCCGTCGGGGTCGCCGCATCGGCAGACGTGGCCGGGACGCTTGGGGCGACCTGGCGTACGAGCTCAAGTCGGCGGCGAAGCGGCGTCGAAAGGCTTGGCGTGATCGACGCGAGCGTCGTCGAGAAGAGCGAGACGAGCGCGACGAGCGCGAAGACTAGCGAAGCTGGCCGAGTCGCTGCTCCGCGGCCTTCTTGTAATTCGGGTCGTTGAAGTCGCTGACCGGCGCACGCGTCACCCACTCGAGCTGCTCGATCGCCTTGGCGGTCTCATGTCGGTCAGCGAGGACCCCGCCGAGGTCGAGGCGATGAACGATCCTGTCGGGATCTGCCGCGACCGCCTGCTCGAGGTAGCGCTGCGCGCTGTCCCAGTTCGCCTCATCGAACACTTTCCCGCCGAGAAAGCGTTTGGCGATCAGGCGCGCGACGGCGTTGAGCCGCATCACCTCGGCGTTCCACATGCCCATCACGTGGAGCGCGCCGGCGTGGCGGGATTCGATCGCCAGAGCGGCTAACGCTTCGTCGCGCACCTCGCGAGCGTATTTGACCCGGTCGCGAGGACCGAGCGAGAGCGCGGTTCGACCTAGCGCGCGCGCCAACTGAAAGTGCGCCTCGGCGCTCCGCGGATTTGCCGCGACCGCGAGCCGCGCGTAGTGTTCTCCCCTTCGGAATAACGACGTTCGCTGCTCGGAGTTGGGTGTGAACTCGCCGAGATCCACCGCGTCGAAGGCGGCTTTGATCAGCACATCGGAATTCGTGGAATCGAGGGCGAGCGCGGCTTCGTAGTGCGCGAGCGCGCCCTGCGCGTTTCGAGCGGCATGGTCGCGATCGCCGGCGGCAACGTGGTCGCCGGCGGATTGAGCAGAGAGTCGAGCGCCCCTCCCCCACACCGCGAGGAGCCCAGTCAGGATGAACGTGGCCAAACGCATGCTGAAATGCTCGCACGCCGTTTGATCGAGCGGAAGCGCGACGGCGGACGCATCGAGCCCGGCGAATGGCGGGCGCTGGCGTCGGCCTACGCGACCGGCCACGTTCCCGACTACCAGATGTCCGCGCTGCTCATGGCGTGCTTCATCCGCGGCCTCGATCGCGTGGAGACCGCGGCGCTCACCGAAGCGATGTTGATGAGTGGCGACCGTCTCGACCTCAAGCGCGTCGAGAAACCGCGCATCGACAAGCACTCGACGGGTGGCGTCGGCGACAAGGTGTCGCTCGTGCTCGCGCCGCTCATTGCGTCGCTCGGCGTGGCCGTGCCAATGATGTCCGGGCGTTCACTCGGCCACACCGGCGGGACGCTCGACAAGCTCGAGTCGATCCCCGGCTTTCGCACCAATCTCACGCTCGCCGAGGCTACGTCGCAGATCGAGCGCATCGGGTGCGCGCTGATTGGCCAGTCGCCGGAGATCGCTCCGGCGGATCGCCGCATGTACTCGCTGCGCGATGCCACGGCAACGGTCGAGTCGATTCCGCTGATCGCGTCGAGCATCATGAGCAAGAAGCTCGCGGAAGACCTCAACGGTCTCGTGCTCGACCTCAAACGTGGGAGCGGCGCCTTCCTTCCCGAGCTCGATCGCGTCTTGGAGCTCGCCGAGGTGATGATCAAGCTCGGCAAGGACCACGGCTGCCCGTGCGTCGCGCTCATCACAGCGATGGATCGTCCCTTGGGGCGGGCCTGCGGGAACTCGCTCGAGGTCGAGGAAGCGATCGCCGCGCTCAAGGGCGAGGGGCCGCCGGATCTCATGTCCGTCACGTACGCGCTGGGCGCCGAAATGCTGGTGCTCGGCGGCGCCGCGCCCGATCTCGACCACGCGCGCCGCGAGATGGAGAAATCGATCGGCACGGGACGAGCGGCCGAATGCTTCCAGAAGATCATCGAGGCACAGGGCGGGAATCCGTCGGTGGTCGACGATCCGGCGGTGCTTCCCCAGGCCGCGGAATGCGAAATCTTCACGGCACGCCGCCGCGGATTCGTCGCGCGCGTGGAGCCGAAGACGATCGGACGCGCCGTGGTCGAGATGGGTGGCGGGCGCACGCGCGTGGAGGACGTCGTCGATCCGGCGGTCGGGTTCGTGGTGAGCACGCGGCCCGGGGACTGGGTCGAGGAAGGCGAACCGTTGGCGACGGTGTTCGCCCACGACCGCGCCGGCATCGGTATCGGGCGACAGGCGCTCCGCGCGGCCATCGTCGTCGCCGACGAAGCCGAGCCCCCGCTGCCGCTCGTCTCTCACCGCGTGACGATCTCGGGCGTCGAGCTCTACGAGACGGACTGAGTTGCACCCACCCCGCGGCGCTGAGACCTTTCACCCAGTACCAAAACCCACCAATTGGGGTCAGACCCCATTTGCGGAAGTGGGGTCAGACCCCAAAACGTTTTAACACACGACGAGACAGAATGCCTCCAAAAGTTGCCCGACTTGCCGGCCTCGGCGCTTTCGGCGCCTGTGCCGCGTTCATCGCGCTGTTCGCGCTGCTAGCCTATGTGAGTCGCCGCACGCCGACGGGCGGGATGACGATGGCGCTGGCGGCGGTCACGTGGATCTCGCTCGGATTGGTATTCGCGTCGCTGATCGCGATCCACGTTGTGCTCGGACGACGATTGTTGGAGCTCGCACGCGGTGGTTCGTACCCGGTCTGAGCTCGCGACCGTGCTTCCGGCGAGAGATCCTTCGCCGTCGTCGGTCGCGACCAAATTCGGGCGAGCGCTGCTCCTCCACTGCCCGCGTTGTGGGGGCGGACGCATCACGACGACATGGTTCCGACTCGCCGAGCATTGTCCGAGCTGCGGCCTGGCGCTGGAGCGCGGCGAGACGTCGGACTTCTGGATCGGTGCTTACGTCTTCAACCTCGTGTTCGGCGAGCTGCTGGCGATCGGTATTCCGATCATATGGATCATCGTGACTTGGCCCAATCCGTCGTGGGGACGCGTGGAAGTGCTCGCCGCCGTTCTATGCGTCCTGATCCCGATCGCGTTCTTTCCGTTCTCGCGGACCCTGTGGCTGGCGTGGGATTTGAGTTTTCGGCCGTTCGAGCCGGGGGACGAGAAGCGCCGCTGACGCTGCAAGCGCCCTTCCTTTTTTCTGATAGCTTTAGCTATTCACTGATGCTGATAGCTGAAGTTGATACCTGCCGCCGATGACCGTCTGTACGCCGACCACACAACCTGCGCTGTTTACCTCCGACAATCCGTTCGCCGAACGAAGCCGTCTACCGTTCGGCGCCCCGCCTCTCGATCGGATTCGCGACGAAGACTTCGCGCCGGCGATCGAGGAAGGGATGCGCCGCCACTTGCGCGAGGTCGAGGAGATCGCCGCTTGTGGCGACGCTCCGACGTTCGAGAATACGCTGGTCGCGCTCGAGCGAGCCGGTGAGCTGCTGACGCGAGTGCTCAAAACGTTCGGGGCCCTGACGTCGGCGAACACGAACGACACGCTCCAGCAAGTTCAGAGCGATCAGGCGCCGAAGCTCGCGGCGCACAACGACGCAATCCTTCTCAACGACGAGCTTTTCCGCCGGGTGCGCGACGTCTACGACCGGCGCGAAGGACTGGGTCTGACGCCCGAGCAGCGTTACCTCGTCGAGCGGTACCACCTGGAGTTCATCCGGGCCGGCGCCGAGCTGCCGGAACCGGACAAGGCGCGGTTGCGCGCGCTCAATCAGGAAGAGTCGACGCTGACGACCGAGTTTCAGAACCGCTTGCTGGCCGCGACGAAAGCCGCTGCGTTCGTCATCGACGCCCGCGGCGAGCTCGATGGACTGAGCGACGCGGACGTCGCCGCCGCGGCCGCGGCGGCAAAGGACCGGAAGCTCGACGGCAAGTGGGTCCTCACGCTCCAGAACACGACGCAGCAGCCCGCGCAGGCGTCGCTCCGCCGCCGCGACGTTCGCGAGCGTCTGTTCCGCGCGGCTGTCCATCGCGCGGACCGCGGCGACGCCGCGGACACTCGGGCTCTCGTCGAGCGGCTCGTCGAGCTGCGCGCGGAGAAGGCGAGGCTTCTCGGCTATCCGAACGCCGCGGCGTACGTGCTGGACGATCAGATGGCCAAGACTCCCGATGCCGCCGTGAAATTCCTCCTCGACATCGGCACCGCCGCCGCGGACAAAGCGCGCAATGAGGCGGCAAAGATGCAGACGCTCATCGATCAGGAAACCGGGGGTTTCGCGCTCCAGCCCTGGGACTGGCAGTACTACGCCGAGCGGGTGCGGAAGCGCGACTACGATCTGGACGAAGAGCAGATCAAGCCGTACTTCGACCTCGATCGCGTGCTCATCGACGGCGTCTTCTTCGCGGCCACGCAGTTGTACGGCATTTCCTTCGCCGAGCGCAAGGACATTCCGGTGTATCACCCCGATGTTCGGGTTTTCGAGGTTTCGGAGGCCGACGGGTCGCCGCTTGCGCTGTTTTACTGCGACTTGTTCAAACGCGATAACAAGGTCGGCGGTGCCTGGATGGACGGCTTCGTCGATCAGTCGATCCTTCTTGGCACGAAGCCCGTCGTCTACAACGTGGCCAATTTCCCGAAGCCGGCGCCCGGCAAGCCCGCGCTGCTCACGTTCGACGACGTCACGACGCTCTTCCACGAATTCGGGCACGCGCTGCATGGGATGTTGTCGAAGGTGCATTACCCGATGTTGTCCGGCACGAGTGTGCCGCGCGACTTCGTCGAGTTCCCGTCGCAGTTCAACGAACATTGGGCGCTCGAGCCGGCCGTCTTCGCGAACTATGCCAAGCATCATGAGACGGGCGTGCCGATGCCGGCGCCGCTCGTCGACAGGATCAAGCGATCGCGCACGTTCAATCAGGGTTTTGCGCTGACGGAGTACGTTGAAGCGGCGCTGTTGGACATGGCATGGCACACCCTGCCGCCCGGCCCGAGCCCGACAGACCTCACCGCGTTTGAATCCGCCGCGCTCGAGAAGTATCGCGTGAGCGTGCCGGAAGTCCCGCCCCGCTATCGAACGACGTATTTCGCGCACATTTGGGACGGGGGATACCAGGCCGGCTACTACGCGTATCTGTGGGCCGAGGTGCTGGACCACGACGCCTACGCCTGGTTCAAGGAGAACGGCGGACTGACTCGGGCCAATGGCCAGAAGTTCCGTGAGATGATACTGTCCCGCGGCGGCACACGAGAGGCGGCGGATCTGTACCGCGAGTTCCGCGGCCGCGAGCCGAGTGTGGAACCGCTGCTCGTCGAGCGCGGATTGAAGCCGGAGCCGGGGGAGAGCCATCCATGAGCGTTCTCGAATGAAGCGTGCGCTGTCGATCGTCGTCGCGGCCCTCGCCGTCGTGTGCGTGTTGTGCTACGCGGTCTACGTTCGACGCAACCCGGAGACGCGCACGCTGGACGATGCCGCGCGGCGCGGCGCGACGGGAAAGTTCGTCCGCCTCTCCGATGGCGTGACGCACTACGAGCTGCTCGGCCCGGATAGCGGAGCGCCGGTGATTCTCGTCCACGGATTCTCGGTGCCGTACTACATCTGGGATTCCACGGCGGCGACGCTGTCGGCCAAAGGCTATCGCGTGCTTCGGTACGACGAATACGGGCGTGGATGGTCCGATCGTCCGAAGGCACAATACGACGCGGACATGTACGAGCGTCAAATCAAGGAACTGCTCGACAGCCTGCACATCACCGGCCCGGTGCACATGGCGGGCGTCTCGATGGGCGGCTGGGTGACCGGCACCTATGCCGGCCGCAATCCCGACCGCGTGCGCTCGCTGATTCTTGTCGATCCCGTCGCGGGCAATAGCGGTGGTCCACCGTCGGGTTTCAGGGTTCCGGCCGTCGGTTCGGTCGCATGGCAGACGTTCGTCGTGCCGGGGATGGCCGACGGTCAGATGTCCGACTTCGTTCATCCGGATCGATTCCCCGACTGGAAGAATCGCTACCGCGAGCAGATGCAATTCCGCGGCTTCGGTCGCGCACTGCTGTCGACGCTGAGCGCACGGACCGGCGTGTCGATGGATTCCGTCTACCGCACGGTTGCGACAGGGAACGTGCCGGTGCTGCTCATCTGGGGCAAAAAGGACAACACCGTGCCGTTCGCCAACAACGCGTCCGTTCGCGCGGCGATTCCGAACGCCGAATTTCACCCGATCGACGACGCCGGCCATCTGCCGATTCTCGAGCGCGCCGCGTACACGGACTCGATCATCCTGGCGTGGTTGGAAAAGCAGCCGAAGGCACGATGACGGCCAACCACGGAGTCACCATGCAGTACGGCATCAAACCCCCGAACTATCGCCTGCCCGAGTCCGCCCACATCGGCCGGGTTCGACTCCAGGTTGCCGATCTGGAGCGCTCGATCGCGTATTACGAAACTGTGATCGGCTTCCGCGTACTCGGTCGCGAAGCCCGCACCGTCCGGATGGGCGCGCACGGCGACGACCGCGTGCTGCTCGAGCTGCACGAGAAGGCCGGCGTGCGGCCGGTGGCGCGCCGCGGCCACATCGGACTCTATCATTTCGCGATTCTGCTTCCCGATCGCGCCTCGCTCGGCCGGTTTCTCGCGCACCTGGGCGAGCTCGGCGTTCGGGCGGGGATGTCCGATCATTTCGTCAGCGAAGCGTTGTACCTCGCGGATCCAGATGGCCTCGGGATCGAGGTTTACGCCGATCGTCCGCGCACCGCGTGGCGCGAATCCGACGGCGAGCTGGCGATGACCACCAAGCCGCTCGACGTCGACAGCGTCATCGCCGCGGCTGGAGGTGAGCCGTGGACCGGCGCGCCGGCGGGCACGACGATCGGTCACGTCCACCTCTACGTGCGCGATCTCGACGAAGCGGAGCGGTTCTACCACGAGGGGCTTGGGCTCGACAAGGTCGTGTGGAGCTACCCCGGCGCGTTGTTCATGTCCGCCGGCGGCTATCACCACCACCTTGGCACGAACACGTGGGCCGCGGGTGCACCGCTGGCGAGCGACGACGAAGCGAGGCTGCTCGATTGGGAGCTCGTCGTGCCCACGGTCGCCGACGCGGATGCCGCCGCGCACAGCATCTCTGACGCGGGCCACTTCGTCGAGCGATCGTCACAGGGCGGGGGACACGTCGCGCGCGATCCCTGGGGCACCGCGCTGCGCCTCGTCGTGGACCGCTAGCGCTTTCGCAGCTTCTGGATCAGCGTCGGCGAAAACGATACGACGAGCAGTAGCGCCGCCACGACACCGGCGACCTCGAAAGCGTGAGTGTCGTGCGCGCCGACCCCTTCACTGATCCGATCTCCGATGTACACCGCGGCCACTGTGCCGGGAATGATCCCCAGCGCCGTGCCGAGCATGAAACGAAGAAACGGAAGGCGGCTCGCTCCCGCGGCATAGTTGAATACTCCGAACGGAATGATCGGCAGGAGCTGGACGCGAAACGTCATGAGAAAAGTGTTCTGCGCCCGGAGGCTGTGCAGCGTTCCGGCATATCGACCGAGCAGTCGAAGCGCGGTACCCGACCAGGCGCCGCGCGCCATCCAGTAGCCGCCGGCAGCGCCGATCAGAGACGCGAGCCACACGAAGAACGTCCCGCGAATGGGGCCGAACACGGCGCCTGCTCCGTACGCCAGCGGTGACACCGGTGCGGCAAAGGCTCCCATGGCGGCGTACACGCTCACGAAGATGGGACCGAGCCACGGTACGTCGCGAACGCGGTCGGCGGCCTCGCCGAGGTGCTGTGGGTGTCGCAGCTTGAAGTAACCGAGCCGCCATGCCACAAACATGAACGCGAACACGAAAATGATCGGCAGCGCGATACGCACCCAGTCACCGAGACGCAGGCGCTGATTCGACGCGTTCGGCTGACCCGACTCGCTTGGAGCGGAGCCGTTGGAAACGACCGTGGCCACGGCTCCGACGCTCGCACATTCGGGGCCGGACCGTACTGTGCCGCGCGTCGCGACCGCTAGGGAACCGGCAGGCCGCTCGGCACGGCGGCCGGAGCGATTCCAGCCAAATCGCGCGCGGATGGATCAGTCAGCGATTTGAGGAACGCCACGATCTGCCGCTGCTCGTCCGCCGTGAGTCGAATCGGCTGCTGCAACCGCGGGTCAAGCGACGTGAGCAGCGACGAGATGGTCGCCGCGTCGCCGTGATAGCTCGACCGCAATGATTGCGGCAACTGATTGACGTCGTACGACTTCACCGCCGAATCCACGTTGTTGTAGTGGCGTACTACTGCCTCGAGGTTCGGATACGCGCCGTTGTGCATGTACGGCGCAGTGAGCTCGACGTTGCGGAGCGGCGCCACACGGAAGAAGAACTTCGGGAAGCGAGACTGCCCTGAAACGGTCTCGTCGCCGCGGCCGATGTCGAGCGGAGCCGCGGTGCCCGACCCAGGACCGAGCTGTGGCACGGCGACGCTCGCGAAACTCTGCGCGCCAAGCAGCGGACCGTTGTGGCACGACACACAACGGGCGGTGGTGAAGAAGAGTAGGGCTCCGTGCTTTGCGTCCAGCGACAACGCGTTGTCCTCGTGGGCGAGGTAGCGGTCGAACGCGGAATTCGTCTTGGTCAACGACTGAGTCTCGAATGCGGCGATGGCGTTGGCCGCGTGCTCGAAGCCGAGGCGGTCCTGCGACACGGACGGATACGCGATGGCGAACATCTGGGCGTAGGCCGGTATGGCGAGCACCCGATGCATCACGGCTTTCCAAATCTCCGCGACCTGTGCGTCCGCCGGCTCCGCCAGCTCGTTCACGTTGCCAAAGACGTCGCGGTCGCCCGCGTTGCCGCGCATCTCCACCCGATTCGTCACCGGGATCATCGCCTGCGCGGCGAGAAGGCTCGTGACGCCCGGCGGAAGCGCCGAGCCGAGCGGTGTGTTGAATCGCCCGGGTCCCAGCTCTTCGTTGACGCGTCCGTCCCAGAACATATAGAACGGTTTCAGTCCGACGCTGAACAGCGGCGGCGCGTTGCGCGGCGTGAACTGCCGCCCAGAGCCGAGCGTTCGGACGCCGCCAGTGATCGTCGCACCGGTGCCGACCGCCAATGATCCGTCGTCGCCGGTGTGCGCAGCGGGGCTGTGGCAGCTCGCACACGCTACGTCGCGATTGCCGCTGAGCACTTTGTCGAAGAAGAGCATCTTGCCGAGCGACGCCAACGCCGGATCCGGAGCGTTCACCGGAAGAATCGGCACGACGCCCCACGGCGAGATCGCCTGACGCAAACGCGCGTCGAGCGCCGGCGTCGAATCCACGGGCACGAACGGAGCGTCACTGCACGCAGCGGCCGGCGCGGCGGCCGCGAGCGCGGCGAACAAGACCGCGCGCTTCGATTGAACGAGATTTCGCATCGTCGTTTCTCCCCCCCTAGCGCAGCGGAACGGAAATCGAGAATTGATGCGTCGTGACCCGCACGTCGGTGAGCGTCAGCGGTCCGGCCGGCGCGGCGAGAAAGTTGGACGTCAGCGCGTCGGCGGCAGCGAAGACGACACCGCCGTTTGGCGTGACACCCGGCCGCCCGGTTCCCGTCACCGAACGGCCCGCGTAGCGCATTTCGAGATCGCTAAAGCGGAAGCTGAGTCCCCAGGTACGCGTCCATTCCACCCAGTGCTCGTCCTGATGCCGGCGGGTTTCGGCGACGTGATCGGTCTGATCGAGACCATAACTGATCGACCGGACGGCGATACCGGCCTGGAGGCGAAGCGCCTGGTCGGACGAGATGCGCAGGTCGTGGCCGGCGCCGGCCCTCAGTATGGCGTTCGAAAACTTGAACTGATTCTCCGTCGTCTTGCCGCCTTCGGGAATCGTCACTCCCGATGTGCTTTGCATCGGGCCATGGGCTTCGCCCCACGTGTGCGTCGAGATCGGCTCGAAGATCGCCTCGACGCCGAGCGTCGTCGGGCCGCGCGACTTCGAGACGCCTAGTCCCAAGTCATACGCCGCGGTGTGCCCAGGGTCCCAGGGAATCACCATCACCTGGGCGATTTGATAGTCGGGCAGCTTCGGGTGCGACGCGAGGTTCGTCGTCGCGATCGCGCCGATGCGCCAACCACTGTCGGCGAGCGGCTGCGAGTAGGCGAGGTGCAGCCCCCAGGTATTCGTCTTGTCCAGATTGTGATCGACACGCGGACGACTGAGGAAGGCGCGCGTGTTCGGATCGAACACCTGGTCGGCCCACGTGACGTCGTGCGTCATGTCGAACCGATTGTGGAGCAGGATGGCCTCGGCGGTCCGGGCGCCGCGCGTGCTCGCCCATTCTTTAGTGAGGCCAACGCGCGCGTCGAACGCGCCGCCGTGCTGATTGACTCCCTGACTCCCCGTGTAGAGCAGGTCGACGCCGTCGATGTTGCGCAGGCCCGACCAAAGCACGCTACCGGCGAGCGACAAACCTTTCGTCGAGAACGAGCGCCCGAGGCTCGCGAAGGCGAAGCGGTTCTCGCGCGACGGCGCGGCCGGTGTCGCTGTGGTCGGAATACTGACCGGATCCGTCCCCCCGCCGACGGCAACGGGAGTACTGACGGGCGGGAAGAACACCTGCCCGTTCCCGCGAATCGTGTCGAGCTCCTGAAGCGCGAGCGCGAATCCGCCGAACATCGATCCGAATCGGAAGAGGCCCCCCAGCGGCAGTGTGCGTCCTCCGCCAGCGTTCTGCGAGACGCTGTAAAAGGTCGGCGATCCGAAGAACAACCCGCGATCGGGGAGTCGCGCCCCTTTGGCGGGGTTGACGAACGGATCGAGCAGCGAGTCCGCCAGCGCGATCGACAGGTCGGCCATCGGCGCGTTGGCGGACGGGAAGATGCGCCACTGGTCGCCGTCGGCGATCGGCAGGGTCTTGATCTGGATCAGCTGCGCGGAAAGTGCGACCGGGGCTAGCGTCGCCAGGGCAAGGGCGGCGACGGAGGGGGACGTGCGAGAACGATCGAGTGGCATGGCTCGGCCTCAGCGGGAGCGTCGTAGAGGCCCAACTCGGCGACTGCGATCCGCGTCACTTCGGCGTCGCCGACGCCGGTCTAACGAGTGAATCTTGTTTCCCGGCGCCGTCCTCCGCGATTCACGACAGGTGCAAGGTTTCGGTCTCCATATTGCGAGGACGCGCCACCGATGGCGAGAAAGAGCGAGCGGGCGCACATCGCGCGCGCGTTGCGGCACCGGAACTACAAACTGTTCTTCAGCGGCCAAAGCGTGTCGTTGATGGGCACGTGGATCACGCGCATCGCGACGAGCTGGCTCGTCTACCGGCTGACGAACTCGGCTCTGCTCCTCGGTGTCGTCGGGTTCTGCGGACAGATTCCCACGACGCTGCTCGCGCCCTTCGCCGGCGTCGCGGTCGACCGCGTGAACCGTCATCGCATGCTCGTCTGGACGCAAGTGTTGTCGGCCGCGCAGTCGCTGGCGCTGGCGGTGCTGGCGTTCAGCGGGACGATCACCGTCGCGTGGATTCTGTTTCTCCAGGTGGTGCAGGGAATCATCAACGCGTTCGACACGCCGGCTCGGCAAGCATTCGTCGTCGAGATGATCGAAGACCGGACCGATCTCCCGAACGCGATCGCGCTGAACTCGACGATGGTGAATGGAAGCCGGATCATTGGGCCGTCGGTGGGAGGCATCATCATCGCCGGGTTCGGCGAGGCGTGGTGTTTCACGATCGACGCGATCTCCTACCTTGCCGTCATCGCGTCGCTGTTGGCGATGCGTCTCAACGCCGTCGAGCGGCGCCCGGGCGAAAAGACTCTCTTCGATGACCTCCGTGAGGGGTACCGTTATGTGTCGGGCTTCGCGCCGGTGCGCACGTCGCTCTTGCTGCTCGCGCTCGTCAGCGCGATGGGCATGCCGTACACGGTGCTCATGCCGGCGATGGCGTCGACGGTGTTCCATGGCGGACCGCACACGCTCGGCTTCCTCATGACGGCGTCCGGAGCAGGCGCGGTTGTCGGTGCACTGTACCTCGCGTCGCGGCGATCGGTGCTTGGCCTGGGACGCGTGATGGTGGTGGCGACGATCGCCTTCGGCGTCGGGCTCGTTGTGTTCGCGGCTTCGCGCAGGCTGTGGCTCGCGTTGCTCGTGCTGCCGATCGTCGGCGGCGGCTTCATGGTCGAGACGGCGTCCACGAATACGATTCTGCAAACCATCACCGAAGAGCGGCTACGCGGACGCGTGATGGCGTTTTACACGCTCTCCTTCCTCGGCACGGCGCCGATCGGCAGTCTGATCGCCGGCGTCGTCGCCAGCCGTATCGGCGCGCCTGCAACGATCATGGCTGGCGGCGCGGCGTGTATTGCGGGCGGTGTGTGGCTCGCCGCGCGACTGCCGTCGATCCGCCAGCTCGTGCGACCGATCTACGAAGTACGCGGCATCCTGCCCGGCTATCCAAGCGCAAACGACTGAACTCGCATTTCAAAGCGACGCGTCCTACGTAACCGCGTACGCAATGCGGTCCCTGACCTACGTCGTGGAACGTATGGGTCGCGTATTCGCGCGTCCCGATCTTCTCGCCGTCCAAGTCGGCACGTCGCCACACGGACAGCCGCACAACTACTCGAACGGAGAGAAGAACAATGTACCGCTCCCACCCAGTCAGATTCTCGGTCGCCTCGCTGGCGTTGGTGCTTGCCGCCTGTGCGGACCAGTCGCCGCGTGTTCTACGCGCACGGCGTCATCCCGCCCCAAGCGCCCGTCGTCTTGCCCGTACCGCAGCAGGATTGGGACGACATCGCGTCGCTGCGTGAGGCGCTCGGACAAGCCGGATTCGCCATAGCGTATTCGAGCTTCGGCGAGAACGGCTACGCCATCACGGAAGGCATTCAGCGCACGCATCAACTCCGCGGCATCTTCACGTCGAGAGTTGGCCGCCCGAGTCGCAGTTTCCTGATCGGCCACTCGCTCGGCGCGCAGGTCGTCCAGGCGCTGGCCGAGACGTATCCCGGGCAGTACAACGGCGCGCTCGCCATGTGCGGCGTCCTGGGC
Source organism: Gemmatimonadaceae bacterium (assembly GCA_035554995.1). Classification (GTDB taxonomy): domain Bacteria; phylum Gemmatimonadota; class Gemmatimonadetes; order Gemmatimonadales; family Gemmatimonadaceae; genus JAQBQB01. Next base: position 12,912 of record DATMHK010000207.1, on the reverse strand, counting down.
GGAACGAAGTTCCAGATCGACTACGTCGGCAACACGCGGGCGCTGTTCGACTTCTTCTATCCGGGCGTCCTTCCGGGCAACGTGATGGAGATGCCGGAGAACGTGGATCCCGTGAACCAGATCCAGCTTCCCGCGCTCAATGCCGTGCTGTCCAATCAGGCGCCGCTGCCGCTGATCGCCTTCGCCAATCAGACGCGACTCGCGGGAGACACCCCTCCGGAGATCATCACGTCGTTGCTGAACGCGCTCGTCTATCACGCGCTCGGCGTGAACGATCTCCTCGCCCGTACGCACGGTCACATCCTGTTCGACAACTCGAAGACGTTTTACAGCAGCGCGCTCGTCCCGGATTCGTACTACGTACCGGTGAACCAGCACATCGCCCGCTTCACCGCGACGCCGGACGCGTTCGCATGGCTCGCGAACAGCTACGAGCCGACGGGTGATCTCCAAATCCCGATGATCACGCTGCACAAAACGCGCGACCGCCTCGTGCCCTTCCGCCACGACTCCGTCTACCAGGACGCCGTCGACAAGGCCGGCCGGAGCGCCAACCTGCTGCGCCGGAGCCAGGATTCATTCGGCCACTGCGACTTGGGCCTGCCGGCGACGATGCAGAGCTTTAACGACTTGGTTGGTTGGGTGAATTCGGGGGTTAAACCGTAATCGCGACCGTATCGCGGGTAAGTACTCTTGGTCTCAGGTCCCTGGTCTCTGGTCTCAGGTTGAAACGGCGGTTGCGCCGTTACCACCTGAGACCTGGGACCAGGGACCTGAGACCTCGAGAGTATCAAACCGCCACCGATCGCGATTAGTGCGCCTGGAAACCGTGCCCTACTTAGGCACCAGATAATCCTGGGCCGCAACAATCTGCCATCCGGCTTTCCGTTTCACCCACGTATCAGTAAATCGATAGCGGTGCGTGAAGGGAGTGGCCTGGGTGCGCCCTTCCACGATGAGCCAGCCGGTCACCACGGCGGTCGTCCCGCCGAACTGGTGGACTTCCATTCCCTCGTTGCGCGCGCCGGTGACGCTGTCGGGGCCCGACGTGAGATCCTTCATCACCTGCTCGCGTCGCATCAGCTTGTCGCCTTCCGTGTACACGAACTTCGGCGCGAGATATTTGTCGAAGTAGGCGCGGTCGCGTCGCACGAGGGCGGTCGCCCACCCATCCTCGAGACGTTTGAGCTCGACGTCGCCCGGCTTCACTTCTTTGACTTTCTTCTGGGCGAACGCAGTCTGGCTGCAGAGCGCGACCAGCAGGGCGCAGCGAATGATCGAATGAAAGTGACGCATGGTCTCTCGCGACTAGGTGGTTCGTGTGGACTGACGATGCTCGCGTTCTTGCGCCGCCGCAACCACACCGACGTACTTCGCGCGAGGCCGGATGATGTGATCCACGGCGTACTGCTCGATCGCATGGCCGATCCAACCGATCGTCCGTCCGATCGCAAACAGCGTGAGCCCCGAGCCGGAGGGTAAGCCGAGCACGCGCGACACCGCACCGAGCGCGAAGTCGACGTTCGGCCGCTCGCCCGTCAGTGCCGTCGCGGCGCGGGCGAAATCGCGAGCGTAGCGGAGCTCGGGAGACTTCGGGTAGCGCCGCTCGAGCATATCGAGCAACGCGGCGGCACGCGGATCACCCTGCCGGTAGAGTGGATGCCCGAACCCATCGATGCGTTGCCCGTGTCGCAATCGCTCAGCCAGCGCGGCGCGCAACGAGCGTTCTCGACGCATCGCGGCCAGCGTTGCCTCCACCCGGGCCGTGCTGCCGCCGTGCTTCGTGCCCTCGAGCGCGGCGAGTCCCGCGGTGACGACCGCGTAGGGATTCGAGCCGGCCGACGCGACACAGCGCGCCGTGAACGCCGAGACGTTGAGCTCATGATCGGCGCAGAGGATGATCGCGGCGCGGACTACAGCATCCGCTCCCGGGCGCAACCGCCATCCCCGCGCCAGCGCAACATCGATCGGCCCACGCGCGCGCGGCGCTTCGATGCCGACGAGGAGGTCGAGGATGCGCCAGCCTGCCCGCACCACGGCGTCGGATCGCAGATCGAACGCCTGATGATCGACGGCCGACGCGAGCGCCAGGGCCGCTTGCGCCCGAACGATGAACGGCGTGGATCGTGGCGCGGGAACGGAGGGAGCGGGCGGCGCGAATTCCGGCCGGCGATCGTCGAGGCGGCCCGTCCAGATCAACGACGCGACCGCTTCCACCGACGCGTCGTGAGCGAGTGACACGACGTCGTGTCCGCGGTAATAAAGCGTGTCGTCGGCGATCAGGGTGATCGACGACTCGAGGACGGGCATACCCCACTGGAGAGCATGGGCCGCGACCTTGTCGGGATCCCGGCGCTCCGCGGCGCGCCGGCGCAGTCGTTCGACGTCGTCACGGGAATAACGTCGCGCGCGCGACGCGCCGGGCCCCGCCTCCGAGCGAATGAAGCCGCGGCTCACGTACGCGTAGAGTGTCGCGCGTGTGACGTCCAGGTTGCGCGCCGCCTCGGCGGCGCTGATCCATGCAGTGCTCATGTGTGTGGCGCGAAGTGGTCAGCCGTGTGGCGCGAAGTGGTCAGCCGTGTGGCGCGAAGTGGTCAGCCCGATGTGGTATTGATTAATGAATCAACATTGACTCAATCATGCACTAAATCATAACTTTGCGCCATGGCATACGATACGATGATCTCTAATGGCCTCGAGGACGTCGTCGCCGCGGCGACCCGCCTCAGCCACGTCGACGGCGAAGCGGGCGAGCTGGTCATCGCCGGATATCCGGTGGGCGAGCTCGCCGCCAACGCGACCTTCGAAGAAACGACCTGGCTGCTCTGGCACGGCGACCGGCCGACGTCTCGCGAGCTCGATACCTTCCGCGCCGACCTCGCCGCGCGGCGCACGCTTCCGCCCGCGACGCTCGCGCTGCTCCGTGAGTGCGCGCGCGCTCGCCTCGATCCGATGGACGCGCTGCGCATCGCGCTCGGAACGGTGTCGTTGGTCTCGCAGGAACCCGCGGCAATCGTCGCGCTCGCGCCGACGATCGTTGCCGCGTTTCACCGGCTCTCCGGCGGAGACGAGCCGATCGCGCCCCGCGACGACCTCGGACACGCCGCGAACTACTTGTACATGCTCACCGGCGCGTCGCCGGACGCCGAGCGCGTGCGCGCGCTCGAGACATATCTCAACACGGTCGTCGATCACGGGCTCAACGCGTCGACATTCACCTGCCGCGTCATCACGTCCACGGGATCGGATCTCGTCTCAGCGGTCGTCGGGGCGATCGGCGCGCTCAAAGGGCCGCTGCACGGCGGCGCGCCCGGGCCGGCGCTGGAGACCGTGTTCGAGATCGGCGACGCCTCGCGCGCCGAAGCGGTACTCCGGCAAAAGATCGAACAGGGCGAGCGGCTCATGGGGTTCGGGCACCGCGTGTATCGCGTTCGGGATCCGCGCGCCGACGTTCTCGCCGCGGCGGCGGAGCGACTCTACACGCGCGGCGGAGACATGCGGCTGTATAAACTCGCGCGTGACGTCGAGGCCACCGCGCTCCGCCTCCTCGAGGAATACAAACCCGGCCGGCGATTGCAGACGAACGTCGAGTTCTACACCGCGCTCGTGCTCCACGGGCTCGGACTCGACGTAGCGCTGTTCACGCCGACCTTCGCCATCAGCCGCGTGAGCGGATGGATCGCCCACGCCCTGGAGCAGCGCGCGGCGAACCGGTTGATTCGCCCGCGCTCCGAGTACATCGGCCCCAGGGATCGTCGCTGGCGTTGAGCGCGAACGCGCTCAGACACCGTCGAAGACGAATTCGCGACTCGCGCTGAGCGGCGCGACCGTCGAGCCGTGCTTGCCGACGAGCACCGTGACGCTGTAGTGGCCCGGCTCGAGCCGCGACAGATCGACGTACACGCTGCGCGCCTGGATCGGCAGGACGCCGGGAATCGTCCACGAGCTATGGCCGGGTTGCGGCTCGCCCCATCGAACCGCGACGGACCCATTGATATCGTGGGCGACGCGAATGAGCATCCCGAGTCGGCGTAGCTTGCTCAGCTGCTCCTTTCGCGTGACGACGATCGCGACATCGACCGAGTCGCCCGGCGTCCAGCCGTACGTCTCCCAATACACGCCCATCTTTGCTCCGCGCACGCGCGTCGAGCCGAGCATGTGCTGCAGCGCCGTCTCGGGTCCCGGCGGTGGTCCGTCCGCGACGCTCATGAGAATCGGATCGGAGATCGCCGTCTCTCCAGCTTTCATCGATGCCAGCGTCGCGGGCGGCGTGACGGCGAACCGCGTCCGAGCGGACAGCTCTCCGGCGCGAGCGCCCCTCACCTCCGTTCCTACAATCGCGGGCTTTGACGAGATCGGCGCGGTGACGACAATCGCCTTCTCGTTCCTGTATGCTTCGTGCGGTACCTTCTCAACGTCCTTTGGGCCGGTCGTGCGCACGAGCGCGGTGTTCGCCGCGTCGGCATGCAGGCCGAACCGCGCCGGCGGCAGCTCCGACGCCGTCGCGAGCAGGATGTGGCCGTCGCGACGGAGCATGGCCGTCTGATCGGGCAGTTGGCGGATCGATCCCGCGGCGCGTGCGTAATGTTCGGTCGGCCACCATTGCGCAGCCGGCTCGTCCTTGCCCTCCAGGTCTGGCATGTTGATCTGCCAGGCGTCGGCCGTCGCGTGGAACGGATCCTCGACCGCGCGCCATTCCGGGAAAAGATGCAGACGATCCTGCGGATATTCCGCGGTCGCCGTACGGGTGCTGTCATAGAAGCCCATCCAGCTGGCGTGGCTCATTTCCTCCCACGAGCCGCCGAATGCCGAAAACGCGGGCCAGCCGTAGCGCACGAGCATTTCCGACAGTGCCTCGCCGCCGAAGCGGTTGCGCCAATCGTAGCGCTCGTCCCACGGAAGAGCCGAGTGGAGTTGAATGAGCACTTTCCGCGCGAAATGCGAGCTGCGGCGATCGCTCGTCGAATCTGAGAAGAGCGGGGTGGCGAGCCACCACAGCTTCGCGTCCACCGCGTTGCGCTCGTCGCAATTCAAGTGGTCGTATGCCGAGCGTCCCTTGTTGTCGAGGAGCATCTTGGCGCTCGTCCACTCGCAGCGTCGCTCGGGTGCCATTGCCGCGCTCGCGGCGTCGAATGCCGAGTCGGCGCGGGCGTAGTCGCCCGCCGCATCGAGCGCGAAGCCGGTGATCTGGGCGCACCAAGCGCGCTCCGCCGTACAACTCCGAGCGACCTTGACCGCCTTGTCGATCTCATTCTGGTCGACGAGGAAACGCACGCGTTCCCCGGTGATCCAGGCGTCGCCGGGATGCATCCGGTCGAGCGCCTCGAGCGAGTCGATCAACATCGCGCGTGCGTCGCGCACGCGATCGCGCCACGCGCCGGTGAGCTGAATGTCACGCGTGACCCGTTCGTCGCCCGGCGACGGCTCGTCCGCCGGAAACCAGTTCGGGCACATCGAGCGCCGGCTCGAGTTGTGAATCACGCTCGGCGGCCGATAGTAGCCGCGGTTGCCGCTGGGGCTGTAGCTGCCGTCCCAATGGCAATGGTCGTCGCGCAATCGGATTTCGTTGTGCCCGTAGCCCTGGTACTCGACGCTTTGCAACCACGCGGTGCGCCACGTCGACAGGAACCTGAGCACCGCGAATCCGGCGGCGTCGGTATATGCGTTGGAGGTTGACACAACCCCGGCAAGCCGGGGTTGGAATGACGGATCAGCCTGCAAGAGCAGGGCGAGCGATAATTGAACCAGCATATGGCGAGACTGTTTGAACGCTTTCAGACTCGCCCGTTGGCGCGGCGTGTCGGCAGTGGACATAGTGCCGCGCCGGACCGAACGGTCGGAGCGTTATTCTTCGTGCATGAGCTCCGATCCGGCCGTTGGCCCACGCACGTACACGCCGTACGAGTTGCTCGGCGGCGATGCGGGCGTACGCGCACTCGTCGATCGCTTCTATGACCTGATGGACAGCTCCGCGGAGGCTTCGACGGTGCGCGCCCTCCACGCGGCGAGCCTGAAGGCCTCTCGCGAGAAACTGTTCTTGTACTTGAGCTATTGGACAGGTGGTCCGCAGACATACGTGGAGCAACGCGGTCACCCGATGCTGCGCGCGCGGCATCTGCCGTTCACGATCAGCAGTCGCGAGCGCGATGAGTGGTTGTGGTGCATGGACCGCGCGCTCGATCAGCACGAGATGCCGGCCGAGCTCCGCGAGCAGTTGCGCGAACGACTCCACGGGCTCGCTGATCACATGCGAAATCGGCCGGACGCTTGATCACGCGGGCCGAGTCGTAACGGCCAGTTCCACGCTCGCAACAATCGAAGCACCACGGGCGCGCGTGATCGACGTCACTCTCACGCGCGACGCGAACCATTGTCACCCGGACTGTATTCGTGCGGCGAATCCGTTGATGAAGACGGACAGTCAGTCGACACGGCGGTCTAACCATCATGCAAGAACGGAGTGGCAATGAAGCAAGTTGTTCGAATTGTGTCTTCTCTCGTCGTGGGCCTTTCGCTCGCGGCGTGCAGTGACAAGCAGAGCACGACGTATCCGTCGCGCGACCTCGTCGCCTCAGCGAACCGCGCCGGCGCGATGGTTGGTGTAAGTCTCGAAGGAAGCGTGACCGGTTTCGGGCCGGGCATCGTGAGCCTCACCGGTGGCGGCTCGTATGATCCCGCGACCGCGAGCAACGATCTCACCACGGAGACGATCGTCCATGCGGGCGGTGGCTTTTCGTGCCTCACCACCGTCGACCGACTCAACCTGAACGGGTGCGAGCAGGGACAAGGTGTGCGCTGGGACACCGATCGGCTTCTCGAGTCTTCGCCATTCAAGTGCACGGCGGCGTCGTTGGGCCAGACCGCATTCACCAATGAGCACACCGCCGTGCTGAAGGCGGATTTCTATCGAGCGGGCGACGCGAACGAAGAATCGTTCAGGGCGAACATGATCGTCGCCGATCATGACCTTGATGACAATCAAGAGGGCATCCAGAACGTCTGGATTCAGGGCGTGGGCTGCGGCACGGCCAACGTGAACTTCAGTCAGCAGGGCCGGCCTTTCGTGAACTGAGCGGAGCGGAACCGGACAACAAAGGCGGCGCACGAACGTGCGCCGCCTTTGGCTCAGCGGCCGCCAGTAAGAAGCGCCCGCAGACGACTGTCGTCGAGATAGGGTCGAAACGCCGGGTCGTTTCGCACCTCGGTCGAAGAGATTCCGATCGGTAGCGCGAGGCCGTGGCGCAGCTCCGTCACCATTTGGTCGATGTCGCCAAGGAACGCGTAAACGTGCGCACCGTAGTAGGCGTCGAGCATCGCGTCACCGCCGTTCGGGATCAAGCGAAGCAAGGGATTCTCCCGCGAACGCGCGAACGCGTCGAGAGCTCCAACCCGGTCGCCTTGTTCCGCGAGGAGAACGGCATATTGGCCGTAGTAGTCGAATTGCGCCCACTTGGGCGGATTGGTGGTTGTCATGCCACGGATTGTCGATCGTGCGACGGCGACGACCGAGTCCACGTATGGCCGCGCGCGCGCGCGATCGCCGCGCAGCCGCCAAAGCGCTGCTTTCGCGTCATAGTATTCCACGCTGTCGATAACCGAGGCCGCGCCGAGCGCATCGAGGGAGCTCGCCTCGACTTCCCGCCGCAACCCCGCGCTGCCGCCGAGAAGGATACCCACGTCTACGGCGGCGATTCGGCCTCCGCGCGACCGGTACTCGCGTCACAACTATGGCGAAGACTTCGAGCCGGAGTGGTCGCCGAATGGCCGGTGGATCGCGTACCACTCCCACCGCTCGGCAACGCCAATAGCGTTACGAGCAACAGGAGAGCGACGACATCTCGCTCCGAAGGCCGGGTCGCCCGGTGCGAGACACGGCCGATATCCGGCTTACGGACTTCGGTTTCGAGGCGGGACCGCCGTCGTGGTCGCACGACGGGACCCGTATTGCATTCGTATCGTTCGACCGAAAGGGAAGGCCGGGCATTTCTCTTTTGTGGCTCGTCACGCTCGACACGGCCTCCGGCCACTCGACGCATGCTGCGAAGGTTCCACTGCCCGCTAGTATGTCATCGGTGAGTTGGGTCGCATGGTCCCCGGTTGGCGACGAGCTCGCGATTGAAGCCAACGGATCGAAGGAGGGCGAGCACACGCTCTGGCGGATGCGGCCCGACGGCACTCGCGCCCTGAAGTTGCTCGAGTTTACGCAACACACCTATGGCGGCGTCGCGTGGACGCCCGATGGAAAGACGCTCCTATACTCGGCCTTGGTTGCCGATGGTCCGTTCGATCAGCTCTTCTCGATTCCGGCGATGGGAGGCCAACCCCGTCAGCTCACGCGTGAGTCAGGGCATGTGCTGCATCCCGCAGTGTCGCCTAACGGAAAGTGGATTGCAGCGACGAAAATCAAGCGGAAGGTGACGTTAGTCAGCATTCCTGTGCCGTGATGGGTGACGCCGCGCTTCGCCTGCCAACTAGTTCTTGGACGCGCAGCTACTCGAGCGCCTCGATGTCGCGGAGGTCCTTGCTTCGTCCGCTCGCGCGCTTGTTTTGTAGGAAGCTCGCGCGACCGAGAAAGGCCACTGGAATCCCAAGCATCTCGCCATCGAAGCGATCATGCCAGGCACTCTCGAAGCTCACGCCGGAGATGCCCGTCATGACGTCGATTCGGTAAGGCGGCAGACCGAACTGCGCGATGACGTCCACGCGACAAAAGTCATCGCGTTTGACGCCAAGCGCGTCCAGCGGAGCCCCAAAGTTTGACAACGCGGTCCAAACCCGTTCCGCGTTCTGTTCGGTCGGCTCCACCCAAAGGTCGAGATCGCCCGTGGTGCGCGGTATTCCATGAGCGGCCAAAGCATGCGCGCCGACGACAAGAAAACGGACGCCGGCGTTCACAAACGACAGCAGAACGTCACGAAAGTCGTCAGTCACCGATCGTGGCTACTCCCCGTCCTCTTGTTCGCGAAGTGCCACCAGCCGGAAGGGAATAGCTTCTCGCAAATACGACGGGAAAGGCCGTTTGGCCAAGCGCCATGCGAGTTCCGTCAGGTCCGCAACAGCCGCAACGCGTTGCGAGACAGTGCCCCCCATCCGTGAGTCGCCGGCCTCCGGGCTGCCAAGGCCAACGATTCGCACAGTCATGTGCGAGCGGTCTCGCGGAGTGTCGCTCAAATGTCGAGGTTCTTCACGAACTGCGCGTTCTGCTCGATGAAAATGCGGCGCGGCTCGACTTCGTCGCCCATCAGCGTCTCGAACAGCTGCGAGGCGATCGCGGCTTCCTCGACCCCGACTTTGAGCAGTGTGCGGCGCTCGGGATCCATCGTCGTGTTCCAAAGCTGATCGGGGTTCATCTCGCCGAGGCCCTTGTAGCGCTGCACGTTCAGGCTGCCGCGCCCGTCGCCGTTGCCAAGGCGCGCCGAAATCTCCTCGCGCTCCGACTCGTCGTAGGCGTAGTACTCCTCGCGCCCCTTTGCCACACGATAGAGCGGCGGCTGCGCAATGTACATGTAGCCGGCCTCGATCAACTCCGGCATCTGCCGGAAGAAGAACGTGAGCAGCAGCGTGCGGATGTGCGCGCCGTCCACGTCGGCGTCCGTCATGATGATAATCTTGTGATAGCGCGCCTTCTCGAGCTCGAATTCTTCCTTGATCCCGCTGCCGATCGCGGTGATGATCGTGCGGATCTCTTCGTTCGAGAGGACCTTGTCGATGCGCGCCTTCTCGACGTTGATGATCTTGCCGCGGAGCGGCAGGATCGCCTGGAACTCGCGCTTCCGTCCTTGCTTGGCCGAGCCGCCGGCCGAGTCACCCTCGACGAGGTAGAGCTCGCACAATGCCGGATCGGTGAGCGAACAATCGGCGAGCTTGCCGGGCAGGTTGCCAACGTTGAGCGCCGACTTGCGCGTGAGGTCGCGTGCCTTGCGGGCCGCCTCGCGCGCCCGCGCCGCTGACACCGCCTTTTCGATTACGGCGTTCGCCGTCTTCGGGTGCTCCTCGAAGTACGCGGCGAGCCATTCGTTGACGAGCGTCTTGACTGCCGACTCCACCTCTGAGTTTCCGAGCTTGGTCTTGGTCTGTCCCTCGAACTGCGGTTCCCGGACCTTCACAGAAAGCACCGCGGTCAGGCCTTCGCGCACGTCGTCGCCCGACAGCGTGAAGTCCGCTTTCTTGAGGAAGCTGCCCTTCTGAGCGTGGGCGTTGATCACGCGCGTGAGCGCCGACTTGAAGCCGGTAAGGTGCGTGCCGCCCTCGTGCGTGTTGATGTTGTTGACGAAGGAGAAGATGTTTTCGTTGTACTGGTCGTTGTACTGCATGGCGATCTCGATCCCGACGTCGTCACGCGTCGTCTCGGTATAGATCACCTCGTTGTGCAGCGCCTTGCGCGTCGCGTTGAGGTGCGCCACGAACTCCCTGAGGCCGCCCTTCGCGTGGAAGGTGTCGGACTTCTGCTGGCCCTCGCGCTCGTCGGTGAGCGTGATCATCACGCCCTTGTTGAGGAACGAGAGCTCGCGGAGACGCATCGCCAGCGTGTCGTACCGGTATATGAGATCCGTGAAGATCTTCGCGTCCGGCTTGAACCAGGTCTTGGTGCCCGTCTCCTTCTTCGAGACGTCGCCAAGCTTCTTGAGCTTCGTCGTGGTGTCGCCACGCATGAAGTCCATGTAGTACTCTTTGCCGTCGCGCTTCACCCACACTTTCAGTTGTTCGGAGAGCGCGTTGACGACCGACACGCCGACGCCGTGCAAACCGCCCGACACTTTGTACGTGTTCTTGTCGAACTTGCCGCCGGCGTGGAGCACGGTCATCGCCAGCTCGATGCCCGGTATCTTCTCCGTTGGGTGAATGTCGACTGGAATGCCGCGCCCGTTGTCTTCGACGGTAACCGAGTTGTCGGGATGGATCGTGACGCGGATCGTGTCGGCGAACCCGACGAGTGCTTCGTCGATCGAGTTGTCGACGACCTCGTAGACGAGATGGTGAAGGCCGCGCTCCGACGTCGATCCGATGTACATGCCCGGGCGCTTGCGTACCGCCTCGAGGCCCTTGAGGACTTGAATCTGCCCGGCGTCGTACTTCTGATCCGAGCCGTCGTTCCCATTGCCTTTCGCCATGAATTACCCCTAAAAAGCAGCCCGTACAAATCCCGAAAATCGGGGCGCACCCAGCCTGTTTAAATTAACGCGAGCGCCGCCGGCACGCAACGGTCTGTGATCGGTTCAAGCTTTTGTGGATCAACGGCTTATGGCTGGCCCAACATCCACCGGATCTTCTTGACAGGCGCCCGTCCCGGCTTCCCGTTCAGCGATCGCAACAGCTCGGGCTCGAGCAACGACAATTCGTTCGCCCAGGCGTTCGTCGTGACGCGAACGAACAACGTTCCGTTCGCTGAAATCGACTGCGGAGAAGTCACCGCGGCGATCTGCGGACCGACGAGCTGACGCCACTCCGGGATGATCCCCGCTTGCTCGATACGCTCGGCGACGCCGCTCCTGCCGATGACGTTCGCGACGATCTTTCCGATCGCCTCCGGCCGACGCTTCCGCTCCGTCATGCGCAAGAACGCTCGACCACGCCACTGGCAACGCGAAGCCGCTCGAGACGCGTGAGCTCGCTTGGGATGTCCGTCTCTCGTGGAACCGCCAGAATGGTCTGGCCGCGTCCGTCGCGGGCGAGCCATTCGAGAATCCGCGTCGAGCGGCGAACGTCGAGCTCGGCGAACGGGTCGTCGAGCAGGAAGATCGGAGCGCGGGTCGTCCGCTCAGTGAAGGTCGCCGCTTCGAGCATCCTCAAAACTATCGCCGCGGTGCGCTGCTGGCCCGCCGATCCGAATACTCGGATGTCTCGGCCGTCGAGCGTCATCAGGAGGTCGTCGCGGTGCGGGCCGACCTGGGTTACGCCGCGACGCATGTCGCTCGGCCGCTTGTCTTCGAGCGAGTGGGCGATCGCCGACGCCGGATCGTCGGATGGCGACACGGTACTCGCGTAGCGTAGCCGAGCCTCGCCCGTCTCGCCGATTGCCGCCGCGTGCATTCCAAAGGCGGATTCAACTCCGGCAACCCATTGGCGACGCTCGACCAGCAGCCGAGCGCCGAATTCCGCGAGCGGCTGCTCCCAGACGGCAACCGACGCGTTCGAGCGCGACGGATCGCGAAGCGCCGCGTTGCGATGCGCGAGCGCGGTGCGATAGCGCTGAAGGGCGTGGAGATATCGCCGGTCCGTGAGCGCCAGCATGATGTCGAGATATCGTCGACGGCCGCTCGGCGCGCCGGTTACCAGCGCGACGTCGTCCGGCGAGAAGAGAACGGATGGCAGTGCGCCGAGCGCGTCGCTCAGCTTGTCGGGAATGACGCCGTCCACTCGGACGCGCTTTCGTTTCCCCGCACGCTCGAAGCCGATCGAGAGCTCGTGCTCGTGATCCGTTTCGATCGCGGCGCGCAAATGAAATGTGTCCGCGCCGAAGCGGACCACGTCCTGGTCTCGCGCGCCGCGCGACGAACGGAGCAGATGCAGGTAGTGGATCGCCTCGAGGAGATTCGTCTTCCCCTGGCCGTTTTCGCCGATCAGGACGAAGCCGTCGGCCGGCGCGTCGAGCTCGACGCGCGCCAGGTTTCGGAAATCGTGAACGGTGAGCCGCTGGAGCCGCGCGGCGGCGGCGTTCACGCGCCGGTAAAGCGCGCGGCCCGCTTCTCGAGGAAGGCGCGCGTGCCGGCGCGTTTGTCCTCTGTCGCCGCGAGTAGCCCGAACGCCGTCGCCTCGAGTGTCAACGCGTCCTCGAGCGTCGCGTCGTAGCCGCGATTCACGACTTCGATCACGTTGGCGATCGCGAGTGGCGCATTGGCGAGGATGGCGCGCATTAGTTCATTCGCCGCCGTGAGCAAGTCGGCCGCCGGCACAACGCGATTCACGAGACCG
>DATMHK010000206.1:0-49091 GCA_035554995.1 Gemmatimonadaceae bacterium | reverse complement strand
CCAGTTCGACCTCCAAGCACCCTTCCAACCAGCCGGCGATCAACCCAAGGCGATCGCTGAACTGACGGCTGGCCTGGGGCGGGGAGACCGGTTTCAGACGCTGCTCGGCGTCACCGGATCGGGCAAGACGATGACGATGGCCAACGTCATCAAGAATCACGGCCGGCCGGCCCTCGTCCTCTCGCACAACAAGACGCTCGCCGCGCAGCTCTACGGAGAGCTCAAGAGCTTTTTCCCGCACAACGCGGTCGAGTACTTCATCTCGTACTACGACTACTATCAGCCGGAAGCGTACGTCCCGACGACCGACACGTACATCGAGAAGGACGCGTCGATCAACGAAGACATCGACCGGCTGCGGCTGCGCGCCACGTCGAGCTTGATGGAGCGCGACGATGTCGTGATCGTCGCCACCGTCTCGGCGATCTACGGCTTGGGCGACCCCGTTGCCTACAAAGAGCAGATGGTCACGCTCGAGACCGGGCAGACCATCGAACGCGACGACATTCTCCGCGCGTTGGTGCGGATTCAGTACAGCCGGAATGACGTGGCCTTCGAGCGCGGGACATTTCGCGTGCGCGGCGACACCGTCGAGATCTTCCCGGCCTACGAGGAACAGGGCGTTCGCGTCGAGATGTGGGGGAACGAGATCGAGCGGATCTCGAAGATCAACGTGCTCACCGGCGAAACGATTGCCACGCTCGAGCGCGCGGCGGTCTATCCGGCGAAGCATTTCGTGACCGAGCGGCCGACGCTCGAGCGCGCGGTCAAGATCATTCGCGCCGAGCTGGCCGAGCGGCTCGCCGAGCTGCGCGCGGCGAACAAGCTGCTCGAGGCGCAGCGGCTCGAATCGCGCACGAACTTCGACGTCGAGATGATGCTCGAGATCGGAACGTGCGCCGGCATCGAGAACTACTCGCGTCATCTTTCCGGACGGTCGGCGGGCGAACGACCGGCCTGTCTGTTCGACTACTTCCCCGAGGATTTCCTCGTCATCGTCGACGAGTCGCACGTCACCCTTCCGCAGATCGCCGGCATGTTCAACGGCGACCGCGCGCGCAAGCTGACGCTCGTCGAGTACGGCTTCCGTCTGCCGAGCGCGCTCGACAACCGTCCGCTCATGTTCGATGAGTTCCTGTCGCTCACGCCGCGTGCCTGCTTCGTCTCGGCGACGCCGGCTGAGCTCGAGCTGCGGCTGTCGGAGGGCGTCGTCGTCGAGCAGATCATCCGTCCGACGGGATTGATCGACCCCGAGATCGAGGTGCGTCCCGTGCGCGGGCAGGTGGACGACCTGCTCAACGAGATTCGTGTGCGCGAACGCCGCGGCGAGCGTGTGCTCGTCACGACGCTCACCAAGCGCATGGCCGAGGATCTCACCGACTATCTGCAACAGGTCGGTGTGCGCGTACGCTACATGCACTCCGACATCGACGCGATCGAACGAATGGAGATCGTGCGCGGCCTGCGCCTCGGCGAGTTCGACGTCCTCGTCGGCATCAACCTGTTGCGCGAAGGTCTCGATCTGCCGGAGGTGTCGCTCGTCGCGATTCTCGACGCCGATCAGGAGGGCTTCCTCCGCAGCGACCGTTCGCTCATCCAGACGGTCGGCCGCGCGGCGAGACATGTGCACGGGCGCGCGATCTTCTACGCCGATCGCATCACCGGCTCGATGCAGCGGTGCATCGAGGAGACGGCGCGACGCCGCGAGGTGCAGACGGCGTTCAACCGCGAGCACCAGATCATCCCGGTGTCCGTCAGCAAGAGCGTCGACCAGGTTCGCTTCATCACGCGCGTCGCCGACGCGCGTACGGAGCGCGAGGAGAAGCGAGTCGCCGAGCCGGCGCGCGGCTATGCGGTGATGGAGGTGGAGTCGCTCGAGAAATTGCTCGACGAGCAGATGCGCGAGGCCGCGGCGGCGATGGATTTCGAGCTCGCGGCGCAGCTTCGCGATCAATTGTTCGAGGTGCGCGCGCGCCGCGCATCGTCGGGCAAGCAGGGTGCAGCCGTCGCGGGCCGGGGTCGATGACGGATGGAGCACGAACCGATCATTCCGCCTCTCGCGGGCAAGGGACATCTCGCGCTCGACGAAACGGAGCTCGCCGACTGGGGTGAACGGTTCGGCCACATCGCGCAACCGCCGCTCATCGTCACGATCACCGGCGAGCTTGGCGCGGGAAAGACGACGCTGGCCAAGGCGATCTGCCGTGGATACGGCGTCACCGACGACGTGACCAGCCCGACGTTCACGCTCGTGCACCAGTACGCCGCGCCGCGGTCGCCGGTCTATCATCTCGATTTGTATCGCCTCCGCTCACCCGACGAGCTGACGAACCTCGGTTGGGACGAGATCCTGTCGGAGGAAGCGCTCGTGCTCATCGAGTGGCCGGAGCACGCGGGCAATCGGCTGCCGCACTCGCACGTCCCGATCAGTCTTCAGCATCTTCCCGAGCGGCCCGATCGGCGTCTGCTGTACGCGGGCGGCCACGTCGTATGATCACGCTCGTGATCGACGCGTCGACGTACGATGGCGACGTCGCGGTGCTGGACAACGACCGTGTGCTCGCGGAGCGGCGGACCGTCATGCGCGACGCGCTGCACGAGCGTCTGATGCCGGCCGTGGCCGAGGCGCTGGAATCTGCGGGGGTCGAGATCACCCGGCTCGATCGCGTCGTCTGTGGCGCCGGTCCCGGAAGCTTCACGAGCCTGCGCATCGCCGCGAGCATCGCGAAGGGTGTCGCCATGGCGACCGACACGCCGCTCTTTGCGATCTCATCGCTCGCCCTGCTCGTCGGCGGCGCCGAGCTTTCCCCGGGCCGGTACGTCGCCGCGCTCGACGCGTTGCGGGGAGAGTTCTACGTCGCGCTGTACGACGTCGATGAGTCGCGAGCGATCGTCGAGCTCGAACCGGCGCGACTGATCGCCGCCGAACAGCTCGAATCGCTGGCGACTTCGGTCGGGGCGGCGATCGTCACGCCATCCGATGTCGTCGGTGCCGTGCGCGCGGGGCCGCGCGCTCGCGCCGCGGGCAAGCTCGGACATCTCATCGAACGCGGCGGTCGCGTCGACGTCAGCGCGTGGGAGCCGGCGTACGGCCGGTTGGCCGAGGCGCAGGTTCGGTGGGAAGCCGCGCACGGCATACCATTGCCGACGCAATGACGTTCGCAATTGGCCCGGCGAGGGTGCACGATCTGGCGTCGGTCGCCTCGATCGAACGCACGGCGTTCAGCGATCCGTGGTCGCTGCGCTCGTTTCGCGAGGCGCTCGACAGCGGGTCGGTGTACTTCGCGTGTGCGCGCAGTGACGCCGGAAGCGTGCTCGGTTATGTTGTGGCCTGGTTCGTCGCGGACCAGGGCGAGATCGCGAACATCGCGGTGGCGCCGGATCAGCGGGGACGGGGCGTTGGGCGCGCGTTGCTCGACGCGGCACTCGGAGAAGCCGCGGCGCGCGGCATCGCCGCCGTGTTTCTGGAAGTTCGAGACTCGAATCAACGCGCGCGCGAGCTGTATGCGTCGCGAGGGTTCGAGGAAGTAGGGCGTCGTCGACGGTATTACCGCCGGCCAGTCGAAGACGCGATCGTGCTGCGGCGCACGCTGAGTTTGGCTGGTGTGTGAAGCAGGGGCGGGCAGGGAGCAGGTCGCAGGATGCAACACAACACGTCGGCGTGCGCTGAATCGCTTGCGCGTCGACACGGACTGGATCATACCGTGTGCGGCGAGGTAACGCTCTCTCTCGCCAGGAGGAATTTGTGAGCCGTAGCCTGAACAAAGTGACGTTGATTGGAAATCTCGGGAACGATCCCGAAGTACGATCCACCACGGGCGGCAATCGTGTCGCCACCTTTTCGCTCGCCACCAGCCGTTCGTGGAACGACGCGGCTGGGTCGAAGCAGGAAAAGACGGAATGGCATCGCTGCGTCGTGTGGAACACGAAGAGCTCGCAGCTCGCCGACATCGTCGAGAAGTACGTGAAGAAAGGCGATAAGCTCTTCGTCGAAGGACGTATCGAATACCGCCAGTGGCAGGACAAGGACGGGCAGACGCGCTACAGCACCGAGATCAATGTGCGCGAGCTCATCATGCTCGGCAGCAGGGGTGGCGGTGGCGGCGCCGACTTCGACAGCGCCGAGGGCGGTGCACGTCGTCCCGCCGCGGCCGGGCAGAAAGCCAAAGCCGGCGGTGGATCAGAGGACTTCGAGGATTTTCCGAACGCGCTGAGCGACGAAGACGACGATCTGCCGTTCTAGGAGCCGGCGATGGGCGATGGGCGATGGGGGGTGGGCGATCGGGGTGACGGCGCCCGGCCGCTCGGCGAAGCGATCGCGTGTCACAAAACTTGACATGTGTGACACGCGACACGCGAAGAAGAGGTTTCGCAGTCGCCCATCGCCCATCGCCGACCGCCCGTCGCCGAGCCATCGTTTCCCGAGCATGCAGCGAGTCGTCAACCCGCAGAGGCTGGCGCCGTTGGCCCGCCCGTTGACGTAGGACTTCACGAACTCGCCTGGAGCGGATCCCATGCTCGTGCCCGTCCGCGGTCCGAGCCGCCGGTTGTCGTTGCGCGGTGGACTTGCCCTGTCGTTCGCGCTGAGCGCGACCGTCTCAACTATCGCGCGAGCGCAGGAGGCATCGTCGCCCGCGCCAAAGACGCACACCGTCAAGCGCGGCGACACGCTGTGGGACATCGCGAAGCTGTATCTCGCCGATCCGTTCCTCTGGCCGGAAGTGTACCGGCTGAATACGACCATCATCGAAGATCCGCACTGGATCTATCCCGGCGAAGTACTCAAGCTGCCCGGCGAGAAAGAGAAAGTGATCGCCGAAGCGCCGCCGACTGCGGCCGCGCCGACGCCCGCACCGGCTCCGGTCGCGCCACAAGCCGTCGCGCCTAAACCGGCGCCGCGCGACTCCGTCGTCGTCGTCAATGCGGTTCAGGAGCCGACATCGGTCGTACGGACGGGCGAATACGTCGCGGCGCCGTGGGTGGACGCCGACGGTGGCCCAAAGCGCCACGGCTACATCGTGGAGAGCGCCGAGTTGCCGGGCATCGCGTCGCACGATCGCTCTCGTATGCGGCTTTACGACCGCGTGTTCATCGCGCCGCCGGACGCCCCAAGCGGCCGCATGCTCTACCTGACCTATCGTCTTGGACCGATGCTGACGGACTTCGGCCAGATCGTCATTCCCACCGGCGTGATCGAAGTGCCCCGTCCGGCGCAGCCGGGCGAAGCGGCAGTTGGCCACGTCGTGCGGATGTTCGACGACATGCTCGAGGGCCAGCGTTTGATCCCGCTCGACACGTCGGCGGCGATCGTCTCCGGCCGACCGAACGCCGTTCCCAACGGCATGCGTGGTATGGTGCGCTGGGTCGCCGGCGAGCCGGTGCTTGGCACCATTCAGCGCTACGTCGTGATCGACATCTCGCGCCGGGACAGCCTCACGGCGGGCGACCAGATCGAGCTCTACCTCCCGCGCCAGAAACCGACGGAAGGCCGCGATCTCGCACTTCCGGAGATTTCGATCGCGCGGGCTCAAGTGCTCCGCGTCACCGAGTACGGCGCGACGGCGATCGTCTTCAGCCAGGACCAACCGAAAATCGAGCAGGGCGGCGCCGCGCGCATCGTGGCCAAGATGCCCTAAGCTCTGACGTTGCAGTAGATTTGGGCGATCCGACATGATCGCGATCGCCCACTTCATCGCCATCTCGTGTTACATCGGCGCCGCGGCTCTGGCCGCGGTGCCGTTCGCGCGCCCGGTGGCGGCGCCTGTACGGGGCGTCCTGGGCCTTTTGGCTGCCGGCGTCACGGCGCACGCCGTGGGGCTCATGGATTTCGCATTCCGATCGAGCTCCGTTCCGATGACGGGGTTGGGGCCCGCGCTGTCATTCGCCGGCGCGGCGCTGGCGCTCACCCTCCTCGTCGTGGAAGCCCTCGCGCGCGACGTCAGCCTCACGCTCGTGGCGGCGCCGCTCGCGGCCATCCCGACGATTTGCGCCAACGTGATCGGCCTGAGTCCCGGTCAGTCCGCGCCCGGTGTCCGCGGTGTCTGGCTCTTCGCGCACATCGCTTTGAGCTTCGTCGGTATCGCCGCGTTCGCGACGGCGGCGGCCGCGGGCATCATGTACCTCGTCCAACATCACGAGCTCAAGTCGCGCCGGTTCGGCGCAATCTTCCGGTTCTTCCCCCCGCTCGCGACGCTCGATCGCGTCAACCATCTGGCGGCAATCGCCGGTTGGCTCGGTCTGACGCTCGGTGTCGTGCTCGCGTCGACGTACTCCGTCGCCTATCACCAGCTCAATCTGCTGCAGATCCTCTGGGGCGGCGGAGCGTGGGTCGCCGCGACGTGCATCGCCGGTGGCCGCGTCGCGCGCGGATGGCAGGCGCAGCGCGCCGCGAAGTACTCGAGCATCGCCTTCGGCGCGGTACTCGTGCTGTACGTCGCGTTCCGCGTCGTGAGCCCAGCGGCGGGGCAGTTCCTGTGAGCGCGTTCCCGGTCACGCTCGAAGGCTCGTCGATCTCGGCGCTCGTCGTGGGCGGCGGTTCGGTCGCGCTGCGCAGAGTCCGATCGTTGGTCGAGGCGGGGGCGCGCGTCCACGTCGTGGCGCCGTCGATCGATCCGCAGCTCGAAGAACTGGCGAGCGCGAATTCACGCGTCACCCTGACTCGCGCCGAGTACGACGCGGCGCGGCTCGCGGCCGTGAACTTCGTGGTTGCGGCGACGGACCGGCCCGACGTCAACGCCGGCATCGCCGCCGATGCGCGGGCGAAGGCGCTTCTTGTCAACGTGGTCGACGCGCCCGACCTCGGCACATGTACGATTCCGGCGGTGCATCGCGCCGGTGACGGCGAGTTGGTCGTCGCGATCAGCGCCGGCGGTGTGCCCGCGGCGGCCACGCGGATTCGCGACGAGATCGCGCGCATCGTCGACGAGCGTCACGGACGCGCCGTCGCGGCGTTGCTCGAGTTGCGGCGCTCGTTACTCGATCGCGGCGAGCGAGGACGTTGGCGAGAGGCCTCGGAGCAACTGGTGGGGCCGACCTTCCTGGCCGACGTCGGTTCGGGCCGATTCTCCGAGAGGCTCGGCGAATGGCGCTGACCGTCGTCGGAATCAACCATCGTGGCGCGTCGCTCGACGTGCGCGAGCGCGTCTCGTTCCGACCGAACGAAGCCGGTCCGGTGCTCGAGGCGCTGCGTGAGGTTGCCGGCGCACGCGAGGCCGTTCTGCTGTCGACGTGCAACCGCACCGAGATATACGCCGTCGAAGACGAGCAAGAGGTCGCGCCGCACGTGTGGGCGGCGCTGTCGGCGCGTCTTGGTGAAGACGCGTCGTCGTACGGTTACGTGCATCGGGATCGCGACGCCGTCGCGCACCTGTTCCGTGTCGCCAGCGGGCTCGATTCCATGGTGCTGGGCGAAGCGCAGATTCACGGCCAGGTGCGCGACGCATGGGAAACGTGCCGCGGACAGTCCGGCGCGGTCTTGAACCGCCTGTTTCAATCGTCATTGCTCGTCGCCGGACGCGTGCGAAGCGAGACGGCCCTGGCGCGTGGCGCGGCGTCGGTCAGCTCGGCGGCGGTGCAGCTGGCAAAACAGATCTTCGGTTCGCTGGTGGGACGGCGCGCGATGGTGCTCGGCGCGGGCGAGATGGCGGAGCTGGCCCTCGAATCGTTCGCGTCGCAAGGCGTTCGCACGTCGATCGTCGCCAACCGCACCTTCGAGCGCGCCGAGCAGCTCGCGGCGCGCTACGGTGCGGTCGCGATGCACTACGAGGAATGTTGGCGCTCGCTCGCTGAAATCGACGTCATGGTGTGCTCGACCGCGTCACCCCGGCCTATTGTCTTCGCCGACCATGTTCGACCGGCGCTCGACGCGCGCGGCGATCGTCCGCTGTGCATCCTCGATATCGCGCTTCCCAGAGACGTCGATCCGGCGGTCGGCGATCTGGACAAAGTCTTTCTCTACAACCTCGACGATCTGCAGGCGGTGGTGTCGTCGAACCTGGCGCGCCGGCGTGCCGAGGTGCCCACGGCGGAAGAGTTGATCGCCGGCGAGGTGGAGCGGTATTGGGAATGGCTCGCCGGCCTCGCGGCCGTGCCGGTGTTGACCGAGATGCGCGCGCGCATGGACGCGGTCCGCGTCAAAGAGCTCGAGTCCGCGCTGCGCAAGCTCGCCGAGCTCGGTCCGACCGAGCGTGAGGTCGTCACCGAGCTTTCCAGAACCCTCATGAACAAGTTTCTGCACGACCCCACTGTTCGTCTTCGTGCGGCGGCGGCGAACGGCCGGGGGCTGGGTGTCGTCGACACGGCGCGTTACCTGTTCGGTCTGGAGCGTGCCGGCGGCGCGGGTACGGCGCCCGCGGCGGACCCGGAGGACACTTCACACAACGAATGAAAGGTCGAGCTCTCATCACCGGCGGCGCCGGCTTCATCGGATCCAACCTCGCCGATCGCTTCGTTGCCGAAGGCTGGGCGACGGAGGTCCTCGACGACCTGTCGAGCGGCAAGCGTGAGAACCTCTCGCCCGCGGTTCGGTTCCACCACCTCGACATTCGTTCGGCCGACGCGGCGCGGCTCGCGTCCGCCGGCGGATTCGACGTCATCCTGCATCTCGCGGCGCAGATGGATGTGCGGCGCAGCGTGGCGGATCCGCGCTTCGACGCGGACGTCAACATCGGCGGCGTGCTCAATGTGTGCGAAGCCATTCGGACGACGAACGGCAAGCGCCCGCGAGTCGTCTTTGCGTCTACCGGCGGCGCGCTGTACGGTGACACGTCGCGGCCTCCGCACGATGAATCGACCGCAAAGGACCCGGATTCGCCCTACGGCGTCGCCAAGCTCGCCGTCGAGCAGTATCTCGCGTATTACGCGCGCATCCACGCCCTCGAGACGGCGACCGTACGGTACGCCAACGTCTACGGACCGCGGCAGGATCCGCACGGGGAAGCGGGGGTCGTCGCGATTTTTTGCCAGCGCATTCTCGCCGACCGTCCGCTGACGGTGTTCGGCGATGGCATGCAGACACGCGACTACGTCCACGTTCGAGACGTCGTCGACGCGACGTATCGCGCCGCGACCCAGGAATTGCCTCCCGTCGGCGGTCTCGACACGCGCGCGTTCAATGTGGGTACGGGCGTTCCGACGTCCGTGCTCGATGTCGCGGAAACCCTGCGGCGCGCCGCCGGGTGCAGGGCACCCATCGAGTTTGCGCCGAAGCGCGCCGGCGAGCAGATGGAATCGTATCTCGTCGTCCAAAAAGCGAAATCGGTGTTGGGCTGGCGGCCTCGCATCGACCTCGAGGCTGGACTCGCCGACACGTTCGCCTGGTTCGCCGCGCGTCGATCGCCGCCGGGCACTGTCCCCCCACCCACTCTCAACGCCTCGCAACGTTCATCGTGACCATCCTCTCCCCCCCGATGTTGCTGCAGGTATCGCGCGGCGCCATTCCAACGAGCCCGCTCGACCTGGTGCTCAACGCCACGACCGTGACGCAAGTCGTGCTCGTCGTGCTCGCGTTGCTGTCGCTGCTCAGTTGGGCGATCATGTTCGGTGTGTGGCGATCGCTCGCGCGCGCGCGAAAGCTCGCCGACAAGTTTTGGGAGGAATTCGATCGCGACCCGTCGCTCGAACATGCGAGCGTCCTCGCCAAACGAGCGAAGCCAAGCGCATTGCCGCGGTTGTTCATGCGTGCGGTGGCCTTCGTCGCCGACGCCCGCGTGGCGAGCCAGCAGTTGCGCGAGCGCGCGTTAACGACGACCGGCGACACTCCCGCGGCCGCGACGTTGAGCGGCTCGCAGATCGAGACGCTGCACCTCATTCTCGATGCCGAAGCCTCCGACGAACGCGATCGATTGGGGCGCTTCCTCCCGTGGCTCGCGACGATCGGGTCGGTGAGTCCGCTCATTGGACTGCTCGGAACGGTGCTCGGCGTGATCGAGGCCTTTCTCGGCATCGCCACGAAAGGATCGGGTAATCTCGCCGCGGTCGCACCGGGCGTCGGCGAGGCGCTCACGGCGACGGCGGCCGCTCTCGCCGTCGCGATTCCCGCCACCTTCGGCTACAACATCTTCGCCAGCCGGTTGAACCGCTTCGACGCGCGCCTCGAGCGATTCGCCACCGCCATCGTCGCGCTGCTCGTGCGCGAAGGACGGATCTGAGATGCCGGGCCGGCGCCGCCGTCATCGCTTCGATCTGAATGCCGACGTCAACGTCGTCAGCTTGATCGACGTGATGCTCCTGCTGCTCGTGATCTTCATGATCACGGCGCCGATGATGCAGGGCGGTTTGGACATCACGCTGCCCACCGCGCAGGCGAAGCCGCTCGAGTCGAAGACGGGGCTCAGCATTTCCGTCAATCGCAGCGGCGAAGTGTTCGTCGGTGACGCGACGAAAGGGATGAGCGTGGGGAATTTCCGCGTGCTCTTCACGTCGATGTCGAAGAACGAAACGGCGAACGGCGTGTATCTCCGGGCGGACAAGGACGTGCCGTACGGCGTCATCGTGCAGGTCTTCCAGATCATCCAGGCGGCCGGCGTGAGCGACATAGGTCTCGTGACGGAGACAGAGGTGATTCGGTAGGTGAGTGCGGTGGCGGAGCCGCGCCTCGGCGCCTGGTTTGCCCTGTCGGTTCTGCTACACGGCGGGCTGGTGGCTGCGTTTTTCGTGCTTCGGCCCGGAGCGCCGCCGCCTGGTCCGCCGATCTATCGCGTTCGACTGATCGCCGCGCCGGCGGGGGAGCGAGCGATCGGCGTCGTGCAGCCGAAGCCCGAACCTGTGGTCGAGAAGCCCGCGCCAACTCCGCCCAAGCCCGCACCGAAGAAAACGCCGGCGCCGGTGAAGACCCCGCCCAAAGCGACCAAGCAGGCTCCGACCGCCGCAACGCCCACTCCCATTCCGCCCCCCAAAACGGCTGAGCCCGCACCAACGGCCGGTGGAGGAGCGACCGGTGGCCGCGGCGCGGATATCGCCAACGTCGTGACCACCGGTGTCGAGTTTCCGTATCCGGCGTACAGCGACAACATCGTTCGGCAACTCATCAAGTTCTTCGGGCAGACCAATGCGCGGTTCACGGCTGAGGTCTCTTTCGTGATTCGCCGCGACGGTACCGTGGATCCGGAGACGATTCGCTTCGTGACTCGCTCGGGCAATTACTCGTTTGACCAACGAGCGTATGGCGCTGTCGAAGCCGCGGCCAACGCCAACGCATTCGGCGCGCTCCCACCCGGCTTTCGCGAAGACATCCTGCCCGTGAGGTTCCGGTTCACTCCCTCGATCATGAGGTAATGAGTGCAATGAAAGCTCTTCGTGCCGTGGCCTTCACGTTCATTGGTGCGCTCGCGTTCACCGCCGGCACGGGGGGGGGCCGCCAAGTGCTCGCGCAGGACACGACGTTCAAAGGCATCACGCTCATCGGCAACTACGATCCGACGCGCGACAAGATCTCCGTCGCCGTGCTTCCAGTCACCGGCGCGTTCGGCGACTCGTTGCGCGCGATCATTCAGCGAGACCTCGATTTCAGCGACCGGTTCACCATCTTGCCGATCGAAGGCGGAGACGCGGACGCGGCGCGGACGGGCGGCGCTGCGTCGGGCCTCAACTACTCGATCTTCCAGCGGCTCAACGCCGCGGCCGTGGTTCAGATGACGTCCATGCCGACGGGTATTCACGTCGCCCTCCACGACGTCGCCAAGGGACAGGTCGTGAACGTCGGCGACTTCGCGCTGCCGTCGGCGGGTTTCACGCGCGACTGGCGGCTGGCCGTCCATCGCGCGTCCGACGAGATCGCGCGCTGGATGACGGGGCAACGCGGCATCGCGGCCACGCGCATCGCGTATATCCGCGGAAGTGGCAAGGCCGCGGCAATCCGCATCGTAGACAGCGACGGGGCAGGGGAGATCACCGTCCCGACTGACGAGAATGGCATCAGCCCGGCGTGGCATCCGTCCGGGACGATGCTCGCCTACAGCACGTACGGTGACGTCGCGTCGCGCATCGTACTCTTCGATCTGACGACCGCGAACTCCCGCACGCTCACAACCGCGCCCCGAAATACCCAATACATCACGCCGAATTTCACGGCGGATGGTACGTCTATTCTCTACGCGCGTTCGGGAGAGAACGGGTCGGACATCTACGCCGTCGGCCTGTCAGGGAACGATGCGCCTCGCCGGCTCACCGCGGGCCGTGGTGCCGAGAATGCGAGTCCCACGTCGAGCCCCGATGGTCGTCGCGTTGTCTACGTTGGCAACGCCGGCAACGGCGCGCCGGAACTGTATATTATGGACGCCGACGGAACGGACGCTCGGCTGCTCACCGAATACGATTTCAGCGACAAGAACTACCGCTCGGATCCTGATTGGTCCCCCGACGGCCGGCTGATCGCGTATCAGGAACAGATCGGCCGCAACTTCCAGATTCGAACGATTCGCGCCACCGGCGGCACGCCCAAGCAACTGACCAGCGAAGGTGTGAACGAACAGCCGTCATGGGCGCCCGATTCACGGCACCTTGTCTTTACATCGACACGCTCCGGCGTGCGGCAGCTTTGGGTTCTCGACACCGAAACGTTTCGCATGCGCCAGCTCACGACGTCGGCCGGCTCGCGTCTGGCCGCCTGGTCCTCGCGGCTGACGCAATGAAATCGAGTCATTAGCACTCTCTAATACTCTCTCCTCCTTCTCCCTCCTCCCCACCAACTCCATCCTCCCCGGAGAGCTCGACATGAATGCCACGCGACGGTTTGCGGGACTCACGGCTGCCCTGCTGTCCGCGACCCTCATCGACGCCTGCCACAAGAAAGCGCCGGACCAGCCGGCCCCCGCCGTAGCGCCCGCTGCTGGCCCCAACGCGGACAGCGCGCGCCGCGCGCAGGAAGATGCCGCGCGTCGCGCCGCCGAGGATGCCGCTCGCCGTCGAGCCGCCGACAGTGCCGCTGCCGCGGCCGCTGCCGCGCGTGACGCCGCGGCCGCTGGTGCCGCCCTCCGAACGACCCTGACGGCTATGGTGCACTTCGATTACGATCAATCAGACCTGCGGCCGGAAGACCGCGCGATCCTCGATGCGAAGGTCCCGATTCTCACGGCGAATCCGACGGTCATGATCCGCGTCGCCGGTCACACCGATGAGCGGGGCTCCGACGAGTACAACCTCGCGCTCGGCCAGCGCCGCGCCTCCTCGGTGAAAGCGTATCTCGTGCAGCACGGCATCGCCGAGGCGCGTGTGCAAACGATCAGTTACGGTGAGGAGCGACCGATGGCTCAAGGCGCCGACGAAAACGCGTACCAACAGAATCGGCGCGCGGAATTCGACATCACCAGCGGTCCGCAGACGCTCCGCAAGCCATGACACGCGCGCGCCGGGCGGCTTCGCTGACATTGATTCTTCTTGGCGGCTGTCTCGCCTCCAAGGGTGATATCCGCTTGCTGCAGGATGAGCTTCGCGCCACGCGGGCGCAGATCGCCACCGGCGATACGGCGCGGATGCGCTCGGACGACGCGCGCCGCGCGCAGATCGCGTCGCTGGCAACGAGCGTCGAGCGGATTACCGACTCGCTTCGGTCGCTCAACGGTCGCTTCGCCGCGTTCCAGGCGACTTCGGCTGGTCAGTTCGACGCGGTCGGCCAGCAGATCGTGCAGATCCAGGCATTGCTCGGCCAAACCACGCGGGGAATGGCGGAGGCTCGCGCGCAGCTCGAGGCGCTTCGCGAGCAGGGAATTTCAACCGGCTCGCCGACGCCCGCTCCGGCAGGCGACACGAGCAAGGCCGCGCCCGCGGGCCCCGGACCGGCAACACTTTTTACCACGTCGGTCACGGAGCTGCGCAACGGGAGCTATCGCACCGCTCTCAACGGATTCGACGAGCTGATTCGAACGCATCCCGACTATTCCCAGGTGCCGCTCGCGCAGGTCTACGTCGGTGACGCTTATAAAGGCATTGGGAACATCCCCGCCGCGGACTCAGTATACCAGCTCGTTTCGACGCGGTATCCGAAGAGTCCGCAAGCAGCGACGGGCCTCTACAAGCACGGGATGATTCTGTGGGACGCGAACAAGCGACCCGAGGCCCGGATCGTGTTCAATCGGGTGATCAAGGAATATCCGAGCTCGCCCGAGGCGGAACTTGCGAGCGACCGACTGAGGCCAAGGGAGTGAGGCTGCTGTAGCCGATGCGGATTCCGAAGTCCCAGAACGGAGAAATGCCGTTCCTCGATCATCTCGAGGAGCTGCGCTGGCGAATCATCTATTCGTTGGCCGCGGTGGTCATTTGCGTCGGCGTCGGTTTCTGGGTCACGCTGCGCTTCGATCTCGTGAAGATCCTCGCGGGCCCAATCCTCCCGCTGCTCCCCGAGCACCATCTCTTCTTCACGCATCCAAGCGACAAGTTCAGCATCTCGCTGAACACGGCGATGACCTGCGGCCTCGTGCTCGCGGCGCCGATCGTTCTCTATCAGGTCTGGCTGTTCCTCGCGCCCGCGCTCCACAAGCACGAAAAGCGCGTTGCGATCGGCGTGTTGTTCAGTGGAACGGCCCTGTTCATCGCGGGCGCGGCGCTCGCGTTCAAGATCGTCATCCCGCTGGCGCTTCCGTGGTTGATGGGCTTCGGGACCGAGTCCATGGTTCCGCTCATCACCGCCGAGGAGTACTTCGGATTCGTGTTCGCGATGGTGCTCACCTTCGGTCTCAGCTTCGAGCTGCCGATCGTGGTGTTCGCGCTCGCGGCGCTCGGACTCGTGACGCCGCAGTTCCTCGCGAAATACCGACGGCACGCGATCGTGCTGATCGTCATCGCCGGCGCGTTCCTGACCCCCGGCGACCTGGTGTGGACGACGATCGCACTCGCGGTGCCGCTGTACGGACTCTACGAGTTGAGCGTCCTGGCCGCCTTCGTCATCGATCGCCGGCGCAAACGGCGACGCGCGGCCCTCGCGGCGGAGCAGTCGGGAGCCGCGGCGTGAGGCGATTGATCGGCGCCGTGACCTTGGTCACGGCGCTCGCGCTCCCTTTGGGAGCGCAGATCATCCCCGGCTTCCCGGGGAGACCCGGAATGGGCCAGCTCCAGCCGGTCAAGCGCGACACGTCGAAGGACACGACGAACAAGGTCCATTGGCCTACGCCGGACTCGATCACGGCCCGCCTACTGGCGCGGCCCGGGTATACCATCACGCGCTATCAGGGAGACACCGCGTTCTTCAACGCGCAGACGCACGCGCTCGATCTCCTCGCGGCGAACAAGCGGCGGGCCATCGTCGATCGTGATTCACAGATCGTAGTAAGTGACAGCGGCATCTATTACACCGAAACGGATCGGAAAGTCGTCACCGGCGGCAAGTACACGCTGTCGCCGCCGCCGAGTAGCGGGCAGGCCGACATCAAGGGCGTCGGTCGTGTGGATTACGATTTGGCGGACCGCTCCGCCCGAATCACGCGCGCGAAGCTCCCGGTCAATAACGGACAGATGTGGTACATGGACGTCGCGCTGGCGCGGGTCATCCTCGACACGGGAAAAACGGCGTCACCGACCGTGTTCGCCCGTGGCGGTTCGGCGACCAGTTGCGACGACTCGATACCGGATTATCGGTTCGAATTCAAGGAGGCGAAGCGGACCGGCAATAACACACTCGTCGCGCGGCCGGCGATTCTGTACATCAAGGACATTCCCGTCCTCTGGCTGCCGTTCATCTTCACCGACACGCGGAGCGGCCGCCACAGCGGACTTCTCCCACCGATGTTCGGCTTCGGCGACATCGTTCGCAACAGTCCAACCTACCGGCGCCACGTCGAGCACTTCGGCTATTACTGGGCGCTGAGCGACTACTACGATTTTTCCACCTGGCTCGATTGGCGCAGCGCCGCCGGCGCGTCAGTGAACGATCCGGGCTGGCTGCGGTTCAACGGCGATTTCAACTACAAGTGGGTGAACCGCTTCATGGCCGGCCGCGTCGGCGCGTCGTATACGACGCAGCGCGACGGCAGCACGAACACCGCCGTGAGCTGGGGCCACCAACAGGAGTTCTCGAAGGACAGCCGGCTCAACACCAACATCAACTTCGTCACGAATACCACGCTCCAGCGCCAGAACACGTTCAACCCGATCGCGGCGCTGGCGACGATCGCGTCCCAGGTCTCCTATCAGACCAAGCTCGGCCCGGCCTCGCTCAATCTTGGCGCGACGCGCACGCAGTATCCCGGCCGGAAGCAGATCGACCAGAGCTTGCCGACGATCAGCCTGACGTCGACGGCCATCTCGCTCGGCCCTCACTTCAGCTGGACGCCGACCTTTTCGTACTCGCGGCACGACGTGCTGCACATGGACCAGCCCGGGCCCGGCGCGTTCGTCTTCAGCGTCGATCCCGTCACCGGACAGCGCGACAGCACGCAGTCGACGACGCGCAACTCGTCGAACGTGTCGATGGACATCGGCTTGCCGCTCCAGATCTTCGGCCGCGACTTCCGCAACACGTTCCACGTCACCCAGCAGCGACAGAACTTCCCGCAGCAGTTCAATATCGTCGACGTCGAGACGGGCCAGGTGACGGCGACGCGCATCTTCGCCGCGACCTACCAGACGGCGATCGATTGGACGCCGGACTTCACGGTGCCGTCGCTCGGACACAACAAGTTCAATCTCTCGCCGAGTATCAGCCTGCAGAACGTGGAGCCGGGACCGTTCTGGGTTGCGTCGGAGCGGACGAATGGCCGGTACGTCAGTCAGTCCAAACGCATCTCGCTCGGCGTCGGTGCGACGCCGACGCTCTATGCGAGATTCCGCGGCTTTGGTCCATGGAGCGCCATCCGCCATTCGATCACGCCATCGATCGCATACTCGTGGGCGCCGGCCGCCGAGGTGAGCGACGAATATCTCCTCGCGCTCGGACGGACGCGCGCAAACTCGTTCACGGGCCTGAAGCAAAGCAACATCTCGTTCGGCCTGAATCAGCTGTTCCAGGCCAAGCTTCGTCAGAAGAACGACTCGAATCCCGACAACGCGAAGAAGATCGATCTGCTCAGCCTCAACTTCACGCCCATCACCTACGACTTCGAACGCGCGAAGGGCCATAAGTCCACCGCCGGCTTTACCTCGGAAAACTGGGGCTACTCGTTGCGCTCCGACCTGCTTCCGGGATTCGACTTCTCGAGCACGTATTCGCTCTTCCTCGGCAGCACGCTCAGCGACACCGCCGAGTTCAAGCCGTACCTCACCAACATCTCGGCGTCGTTCCGCATCAGCCGCGAGCAGAATCCGTTCGCGGCGCTGATGCGGTTGTTCGGTCGCGCTGTGCCTGAAGCGCAGGCGATGCCGGCGGCAGGCACGGATCAAGTTCGACAGCGCCCCGACTCGAGCCAGCTCGCTCTGATCGCGGCGCAACCGATCGCCGGATCGATGCGAACCGGCGACCGCTTCATCGTTCCGCCGACGGAGGGCTGGCGTGCGTCGTTCAGCTTCACGCGCTCGAGCCCCCGTCCGCCAAAGCCCGGCAGCAACGTGATCGATTTCGATCCGGTGGCGCGCTGCCAACAGGTTGCCGGCCAGAACGCTCTGTTACTCGAGGCCTGCATCCAGCAACAGCGCGCCCTCCCGACGAACGACCTGCCCGTCACGTCGGCTACGGCGGGAGGGCCGGTCTACAACATTCCTCCGACGACGTCGATCAACGCCGACATCGCGTTCAATCTCACCCCGAAGTGGGCGGCGCATTGGACGACGAACTACGACGTCGAGACCCACCAGTTCGCCAGTCAGATCGTGCAATTGCAACGCGACCTGCACGACTGGCGTGCTCTGTTCGGGTACACTCAGTCCCCGAACGGCAACTTCGCCTTCACGTTCACGATTTCGTTGAAGGCGGAGCCGGACATCAAGTTCGATTACAACCGGTCGACGGTGCGATCCGGCTTCCCCTGATCGGATCGTGAGAAGGGTTCGACCCTTTTTGCGTTTCATGTAAAAGGGTCTGACCCCAAATCGCGGTGTGCTGTTTTTATCGCAGATTGCTGTCCAGTCCGGGGGACACCGACGAGACGCTCCTTCCGGCAAAGCTCAAACAGGCAATCAGTTAGCTTTGCGCCGGATGCGGTGCGGGGTCTGCTATTTCTGGTTGGCGCACCCCACCCGGAGCACTTATGCGGTTGTCTCGTTGGCTGCTGGCGGCGCTGGTTCCGATGGCCGCGTGTGAGGACATCGCCGGACTCTTGACCGATCCGGACGCTCCCGCCAACCTCACGTACCAACTCACGCCGAGCGGCAACGCGAATGCTCCGCTGGCCGTGCTGCTCAGTTGGGATGTGCCGCGCAACAACAACGCGAACGCGTTCAACATCTACGGGCGGGTCGGGGGCGGGGACTGGCAGCTCCGCGGGACGACGACGTCCAACACCTTCCACGACGCCGGCGTGCCCGACGTGCAGTACTACGTGGCGTCGGTCGATCTCGACGGGAATGAGCTCGCTCGGTCGAACACTGTCACAATCGACCTGAACGCGAACGTGCCCGCGCCGACCGGCTTCACTTCCGTGTCGTTGAACGGCGCGATCCAGCTCGCCTGGTCGGGGAGCGCCGTCGACGCGCTTCATGGAGCGTTCGACCACTATCGCGTCTACTCGACGACGTACGACGACAGCCGCGGTGTGTGCACGGCAACCTGGGTGCTCGAGGGAACGACGGCGTCGGACGGGTTCTTCGTTGGAAATCTGACCAACGGCGCCTCCCGCTGCTTCGCGGCCAGCACGGTGACGCACGATGGACACGAGAGCGTGTGGACCGAGGCGCGGCTCGATACGCCGCGCTTCGACGCGCGCAACGCGTTTGTCTACTCGACCGTCGCGCGGCCCGACAGCTCCGGCTTCCTCTTTTTCGACGACGCGAGCCGTAAGCTCGGCGTGGTCGGTGTTTCGTCACGGACGGACCTCGACTTCACGATCGTCCGCCACTCGGACGGCACGCTCTGGTTCCAGCCGGCACGCGCCGGGGCGACGATGGTGTTGTACGGCAACACGCCGGTGGCCGGTTTGAGCTCGATCGATCGCGCGCCGTCGACGGGCTATTCGTCGTCGACGATTCAAGCGGTGCCGGGCTTCGCGTATGTCTTTCGCGTGCAGAAAACGGACGGGGTCCACTTCGCCGCGGCGCGCGTCGCGTATGTCGCGACGGACTACGTCGTGTTCGACTGGTCGTATCAGAGCGCCATCGGCAACGCCGAGCTGTCGAGAATACCGTTGCCATAGCGATGCCAGGGCCGCCGCGCTCCCTTGAATTGTCGCAGTGGCCCTTTGACATTCGATCATGGCGATGGAAGTCGTGATCGACGGGAATTCGTTGACGTTGGAACAGGTGACTGCCGTCGCCGCCGCGCGGGCGCGTGTCTCGGTGGCGCCGTGGGCGAAGACGCGGGCGGGAGCGGCGCGAAAGGTCGTCGACCGGCTGGTCGAGTCCCGCGCCGTCGCTTACGGCGTGACGACCGGGTTCGGCAAGCTGTCCGACGTCGCCATTCCGCCGGACAGACTCGCCGAATTGCAGGTCAACCTCGTGCGCAGCCACGCCGCCGGCGTCGGTGATCTGCTTCCGGAACGCGAGGTGCGCGCGATGATGCTCCTGCGCGCCAACGTGATCGCGAAAGGCTTCTCCGGCGCTCGCATCGATCTCGCGGTCCTGCTGTGCGAGATGCTGAACGCCGGTCTCTATCCGCAGATTCCCGAGCAAGGAAGCGTAGGCGCGAGTGGTGATCTCGCGCCGCTGGCGCATCTCGCCCTCTCCGTGATCGGCGAAGGGACATTGCAGTCCAACGGCCGGTGCGGGCCAGCCGCGGAGATGCTCAACGGCGCCGGCCTTCAGCCGATCACGTTGGCGAGCAAGGAAGGACTCACACTCATCAACGGGACGCAGGCCCATACGTCGATCGGCGCGCTGGCGCTCGTCGACGCGCACACGCTCTGGCGAACGGCGCACGTCGCCGGCGCGATGTCGCTCGAAGCGTTGCTCGGGACGCCCGTCGCTTTCGATGCGCGCATCCAGGATGCGCGCGGGCAGCTCGGTCAGGCCGCGTCTGCCGCGTTTCTCCGCGAATTGCTCACCGACAGCGAGATTCGCGAATCGCATCGTCACAACGACCCTCGAGTGCAGGATGCCTACGCGCTGCGCTGCATGCCGCAGGTGCACGGCCCGGTGCTCGACGCGATCGACTTCGCCGCGGCGGTGATCGGCCGCGAGCTCAACGCCGCGACCGACAACCCGCTCGTCTTCTCCGAGTCGGGTGAATTGCTGAGCGGCGGGAACTTTCACGGGCAATCGGTCGCGATGGCGCTCGACTTCCTTGCCATCGCGCTCACGAACCTCGCCACGATCTCCGAACGGCGCACCGATCGGCTCGTGCACCCGGATCTCAATCAGGGACTGCCGCCCTTTCTCACGCGCGACGCCGGCGTGAATTCCGGTTTCATGATGGCGCAGGTGACGGCTGCATCGCTCGCCAGCGAGTGCAAGGTGCTCTCGCACCCGGCGAGCGTGGACACGATCCCCACGGACGGCAACAAGGAGGACGTGGTGCCGATGGCGATGACCGCGGCGTGGAAGCTGCGACGCGTCGTGCGCAATGTGCGCTACGTGCTGGCGATCGAGCTGATGTGCGCCGCGCAGGGGCTCGACTACCGCGCGCCGCTCAAACCGGGGCGCGGCGTCGCGCGCGCGCACGGCGACGTGCGCCGCCTGGTACCGCCGCTCGAGGGCGATCGCGTGTTGTCCCACGACATCGAGCGGCTCGCCGCGGCGATTCAGGCCGGCGAGATCTCTTCTTCCGCGATGAGTTGATGATGCATACGACGTTCACCGACGCTACGCGTACCGACTCTGAGCGCCGGGAGCGCGGGCAGCGAGTGATCCGCGCCCCGCGCGGGACGAAGATCTCGTGCAAGGGTTGGCAGCAGGAGGCGGCGCTCCGCATGCTCATGAACAACCTCGATCCCGAGGTAGCGGAACGTCCCGAAGACCTGATCGTGTACGGCGGGACGGGTCGCGCGGCGCGCAGCTGGGAAGCGTTCGACGCGATCGTCGACGCGCTGCGCGCGCTGGAAAGCGACGAGACGCTGCTCGTGCAGAGCGGCAAGCCGGTTGGCGTGTTCCGAACGCACGCGTCGGCGCCGCGCGTTCTCATCGCCAACAGCAACCTCGTCGGACGCTGGGCGAACTGGGATTACTTCCGCGAGCTCGAGCGCGCCGGCTTGATCATGTACGGCCAGATGACCGCCGGCTCGTGGATCTACATCGGATCGCAGGGCATCCTGCAGGGTACGTTCGAGACGTTCGGCGCCGTGGCGCACACGCACTTCAACGGCACGCTCGCCGGTCGCTTCGTCCTCACGGCCGGACTCGGCGGCATGGGCGGCGCGCAGCCGCTCGCCGCGACGATGAACGATGCCGCGATCCTCGGCATCGACGTCGACGAGGCGCGCATCGATAAGCGTCTCGAAACAGGTTACTGCGACCGCAAGACACATAGTCTCGACGAAGCGCTGGCGTGGATTCGTGAGGCGACGGACGCCAAGCGCCGGCTGTCGGTCGGTCTCGTGGGCAACGCGGCAGAGATTCTTCCCGAGCTGGTAGCGCGCGGCGTGACGCCCGACGTGTTGACCGACCAAACGAGCGCGCACGACACGCTCAATGGCTACGTACCGGCGGGACTGTCGCTCGACGACGCGGCGCGACTGCGCCGCTCCGACCCCCGCGAGTACGTGCGGCGCGCCAACGCGTCGATCGTCCGTCACGTCGAGGCGATGCTCGCGATGCAAAAGCAGGGCGCGATCACTTTCGACTACGGCAACAACATTCGGACGGTCGCGAAGGACAACGGCGTCGATAACGCCTTCGACATCCCCGGCTTCGTGCCCGAGTACGTGCGCCCGCTCTTCTGCGCGGGCAAGGGACCGTTCCGTTGGGTCGCGCTGTCGGGTGATCCGACGGATCTGGCGCGCACCGATGAGCTGGTGCTCGAGCTCTTCCCGCACGATGCGCATTTGCGCCGCTGGATCGAGATGGCGCGTGAGCGGATCCACTTCCAGGGCCTGCCGGCGCGGATCTGCTGGCTGGGGCAGGGCGAGCGCGCGCGGTTCGGCGTCGCGCTCAACGACCTCGTGGCCAGCGGCGAGATCTCGGCGCCGATCGTCATCGGCCGCGACCATCTCGATACGGGAAGCGTCGCGTCTCCCTTCCGGGAGACGGAGGCGATGCGCGACGGAAGCGACGCGATCGCCGACTGGCCGATCCTCAACGCGCTGCTCAATACCGCGAGCGGCGCGTCGTGGGTTTCGTTCCACCACGGCGGCGGCGTCGGGATCGGCAACTCACTCCATGCCGGCCAGGTGATCGTCGCCGACGGCACGCCGGAGATGCGGGTCCGCCTCGAGCGCGTCCTGACCAACGATCCTGGTATTGGAGTTGCTCGCCACGCCGACGCCGGCTACGACATCGCCATTCGGACGGCGGAAGAGCAGGGGATTCGTTTGCCGATGCGCTCGTCCTGAGCTGCGCGGCGGAGGAGATCCGGACCACCACGTGCTTTCCTCCCGATTCAAGCCGTACCACGTCGCGCTCTTCCTCGGCAAGTACGCGTGGCTCACGGCGCGTCGCCGGCCCGTGCTCGTGCACTTCGAGGTCACGTTGCGCTGCAACGCGCACTGCGGCTTTTGCGACTACTGGAAGACCGCCGCGTCGGCGCGCGACGACGAGCTGGCGAGCTACGCCGACGCGGCTCGCTACTTCAACCCGATGCTCGTCACGTTCACCGGCGGCGAGCCGACGCTCCGGCGCGACCTCGAGGCGATCGTCGCCGAAGTGCATCGCGCGATCTCGCTCAAGTACATCACGCTCATCACGCACGGCGCGATGTTGTCGCCCGAGCGCGCCGCGTCATTGTGGGCCGCCGGGGTGAATCAGTTCAACATCTCGCTCGACTACCTCGACGAGCGTCACGACCGCGCTCGCGGTATTCCCGGGTTGGCGGCGAAGATCCTCGCCAACATTCCGGCGATGCAGGCGCGCGGTATCGACAACATCCGGTTCAACACCGTGATCAAGAACGACAATTTCGATCAGGTGCTGGAGATCGCGCGCACCGCCGAGTCGCTCGGCGTCGGCGTCAACTTCAGCGTGTACACCGACGCGAAGAACGGGAACCGCGAACATCTCATCGGCCGCGACCATCTGGCCGAGGCCGAGCACGTCGTTCACGAGCTGCTCGCGGTGAAGCGTCGGCGACGCGGCATCATCACGAATTCGGATTACTACCTGGAGCAGATTCCCCGTTACCTTCGTGGGGAAATGCGCGAGCCCTGCCGCTCCGGAATTCGCACCATTCACATCGATCCGAGCGGGCGGGTCAAGCGCTGTCCCGACTTTCCCACCGATTTCCATTGGCGCGATTTCAGGCAATACAAGCCGATCGACTGCAATGCGTGCTACTACGCCTGCCGGGGCGAGGCCCAGGCGCCCCTGCGACTATCGCGGATTCGAGATGTCATGGCATGAATAGGATGCGGACCGCAATATCCCGCCACAAAATGGGGTCAGACCCTATTTCTACTTCTCTAAATGGGGTCTGACCCCATGTCTTGGACGAGACGCGAGAAGTGAGCGAGTCACTGATCTTCGCCAACGCGTCCCAGGTCGTGACGTGCGCGGGTCCGGCTCGCGCCCGCCGCGGGAAGGAGTTCGGCGACGCCTGCATCCTCCGCGATGCCGCAGTCGCAATCGAGGGCGATCGCGTCGCCGCTGTCGGGCCGCTCGCCGACGTGCGGGCGCGCTTCACATCCGCGCGCGAGATCGACTGCCGGCGCGGAGTGCTGACCCCGGGCCTCGTCGATTCACATACGCATGGCATCTTCGGACGGCCGCGCTACGACGAGCAGGAATTGCGGGCCGCCGGCGCGGACTACATGGAGATCGCGCGGCGCGGTGGCGGGATCCACTCGTCAGTGCGCGACCTTCGACAACGCAGCGAGGACGATCTGTTCGCGCTCGCCAAACCCCGGCTCGAGCGCCTGGCGTCCTTCGGGACCACCACCGTCGAGGTAAAATCTGGCTACGGGCTCACTCTCGACGACGAGCTCAAGACCCTTCGCGTGATCGCGCGCCTGCAGCGAGCGCTCCCGCTCCGCATCGTCCCGACATTCCTTGGGGCGCACGAGATTCCGCTCGAGCATCGTGAATCCGAAGCGCGGCGACGCGAATATGTGGACCTTCTGATCCACGAGATGATTCCGGCGGTCGCCGCGGCGCGGCTCGCCCGATTCGCCGACGTCTTTTGCGAGACCGGCGTTTACACCGTGGACGAATCGCGCGCCATTCTCACCGCGGCGCGCGATGCGGGCCTGCTGCTCAAGCTTCACGCCGACGAGCTCACGTCGTCGGGCGGCGCGGAGTTGGCGGCGTCCCTCGGCGCCGTGTCGGCGGATCACCTGGCCGCGGTTTCTGACGCGGGGATCGCCGCGCTGGTCAAAGCACCAACGGTGGCCACCCTGCTTCCCGGAACGATGCTCTTCCTCGGGAAGACGAAGCAGGCCCCGGCGCGCCGACTGATCGAGGCGGGCGTCCCGGTTGCGCTGGCGACCGATTTCAACCCCGGTACTTCGCCGACACCGAACCTGCCGTTGGTCCTTACGCTGGGGGTCAGTCAGCTCCACCTGAGCGTCGCTGAAGCAGTGCTGGCCGCAACTGTAAACGGGGCTGCGGCGGTGGGGTTGGCGGACCGTGTCGGGCAGATTGCCGATGGCTTTTCGGCCGACCTGGCATTGTTTGACGTTCGGGATGTTCGAGAAGTCCCATACTGGTACGGCGACAACCGCTGCGCGGCGACGTTCGTGGGGGGCAAACCTTGTCACACGAGTGACTTAGGGGTATCTTGACCCTCCACCTTCCGCGGTTCGAGCCGCCCAAAATGTTCACCGCTCGGACCCCCAGGCGCTGATGTCCCAAGTCGCGAAGCTGAAAAAGCAGGCCGCTGAATTCGAGCTGAAGAAGCAGTTCGACAAAGCGTTGCCGATCTACGTCAAGCTTCTCGACCTGTACGATCAGCATTCCAGCGAGATCGACGTCGCCCTGTTCAATCGCGTCGGCGACCTGATGCTCCGCCAGGGCAATGTCGCCGACGCTGTCGACTACTACGAAAAGGCCGTCGACCGCTACGCCGAAACCGGCTTTTTCAACAACGCGATCGCCCTCTGCAACAAGGTGCTCCGACAGTCGCCCGGACGCACTTCGATCTACTACAAGCTGGGTCGGATCAGCGCGCAGAAAGGCTTCAACGCGGAAGCGCGCGCGAATTTCCTCGAGTATTCCGACCGAATGCGGAAGGCAGGCAACCACGACGAGGCCTTCCGCGCGCTGGAGGAGTTCGCCGACCTCTCGCCCGAGCAGTACGAAATTCGGCAGATGCTCGCCGACCAGCTGATCAAGGCTGGTCGGAAGGACGAGGCGATCGAGCAATTGCAGCTCTTGCACGAGCGGTACGATGGAGACGGCCGCGATTCCGACGCGAAAGGCGTCGCTGCCCGGCTGCACTCGCTCGATCCCAACGCGACGCCTCGCGCAAGTGCGGGTCGGAAGCAGCGCGCGTCCTCGGACCTCATCTTCATCGACCTCGACGAGCCGACGGCTCCGACTCCCGTGCGTGTCGAGCGGGCGGCCCCACCCCCGCCGGCTGCGCCAGCGAAGGCCACGCCGGCACCGCCGCCTCCGCCGCCTCCGCCGGTCGCCACGGTCGAGTCGATCAGCGAGACGGCCGCCTTGGAGTCGCTGTTGATCGAGCCGGATGGGCTCGAGGGGAATCTCGTCGAATCGATCGTCGACGAGCCAACCCTCGTCGAGCCCACGATCGTCGAGCCGACGTCGATCGAGCCGCTGATCGGCGCGGCGCTGGCCGAGGAGCCGCTCTCGGGCGACGCGATGTCGCTCGCGTCATCTCTCGTCGGATCGAGGGGGGGGCAGCTCGAGCCGGTCGTGCCGGCGGAGGGCCTGCTCGATTCGGTCAGCGGTGAGCCGCGCGTTTCATCACCCAACATCGTGGCGCTGACCCCTACGGTGATCGAGCCGATCGAGCCGCCGACGATGCTGCTCGGCTTCGAGTCGACGAACATCGTCTCGAGCGACGATCCGCTCGGCTTGTCGAGCGAAGTGACGATCGACATCGATCTCAACGAGCTTTCGACGCCTCCGAAGGACTTCAGCCCCGTCGGGAATATGTCGCCGACGCCGGATTCGCCGCAGTCGTCATTCCCGGATCTGGCAGCAGTCGAAGTCCCATCAGTTGAAAGCGCGCCGATCGAGAGCGCGACGATCGAAAGCATGACGATCGAAAGCATGACGATCGAAAGTTCGGCCGAGGATCTCGGCGAGGCCCTGCTGCCGCGTCCAACGCCGGTCGCCTCGGCGGCTGTGGCACCCGAGCCCTTCTCGGCGGATTCGTTCGACCTCGCCCTGCCGCGGGCGGGCGAAATCGTGACGCCCGACGACGAGCCGATCTTGATCCCGACGCCGTCGATCGCACGCCGGTCGACGGTCGAGGCGCAGCACATCGTCGACGCGCTCCAGTTGGAGGTGGATCAGAATCCGACGGATTGGAACCTCCGACGATCGCTCGCCGAATCGATGCTCGACGCGGGGAATCGCGACGCCGGCATCAGCGAGCTCGAAGCGGCGATGTCGGGCGCCGAGCGCTCGGGCGATCTGGAGCTGGCCTCGGCGGTGGCGGAAGAAATCTCCCGGCTCGAGCCTGAGGTCATCAAACACCAGCAAAAGCGCGTCGAGTATGCCTTCCGCACCAACGACCGTCCTCGCCTGATCGAGGCGTATCTCGCGCTCGCCGACGTGTTGCTGCGCACGGAGCAGATCGACAAAGCGCGCACGATCTACGAGCGTGTGCTCGATCTGTCGCCCGCCGAGGCACGCGCGCGGGCAGGGCTGCAGACCGTCGGCGTCGCGAACACGCCTCCGGCGTCGGCGACGCCGCTCGCCAATCACCGCCTGTCCGGTGCGATGCCCGCGCCACGACCGAGTCGGCCGGTGCGCCGCGCGACTCCGACGACGGGCAGTTTCGTGAATCTCGGCGACTTGCTGCGCGACGACGAAATGCCGCGCGACACGCGGATGATCGTTCCCGAGCAAGAGCCGACCGGCGACGAAGAAGCCGACTTCGCCGACATGCTCCGCAAGTTCAAGCAAGGCATTGCGGAGAACGTCGATCCCGAGGACTATCAGAGCCATTACGACTTGGCGATCGCGTTCAAGGAGATGGGCCTGATCGACGAGGCGATCGGCGAATTCCAAAGGGCGCTCGGCAGCTCTACGAACCGCTTGCCCGCGTACGAAGCGCTGGGGCAGTGCTTCATGGACAAGGGCCAGTTCAAGCTCGCGTCGTCGATCCTGACACGAGCGTTGGCCGAGCGGGCCAGCGACGAACAGCTTGTCGGCGTATTGTATTTGCTCGGGCGTGCCGCCGAGGCGCTGGGCAACAGCCAGGATGCACTCGCCTATTATCAGCGCGTGTTCGTTGTCGACATTCAATTCCGTGATATCTCTCAACGCATGAACGAAGTCGAGCGCACGTGGCGATGACGGGCACGATCACGCGCCCGAGAAAACCCGCGAACGACGCGTTGCTGGCCATTCAGTCTCCCGTACGCGACCGGCTGAACGAGGTCGTGGACGAGATGCATCGCGTCGTCACCGACGACCTTCCGATCATCCGTGAGGTGAGCGCGCATCTGCTGCGGATGCGCGGGAAGATGTTCCGACCGACGCTCGCGCTCTTGTCGAGCGCCGCGACGGGGCGGTCCGAGCCGCGCGCGACAACGC
Source organism: Gemmatimonadaceae bacterium (assembly GCA_035554995.1). Lineage (GTDB taxonomy): Bacteria > Gemmatimonadota > Gemmatimonadetes > Gemmatimonadales > Gemmatimonadaceae > JAQBQB01. The sequence continues at coordinate 21,266 of DATMHK010000206.1, read as the reverse complement.
TCGCCGCTGTCGTCGAACTAATGCATCTCGCGACGCTGGTGCACGACGACTCGGTCGATCACTCGGTCTTACGCCGCGGCCTGCCGACGGTGAATTCGCTCTTCAGTCACCAGGTCTCGGTGATCATGGGCGACTTCCTGTACTCGCGCGCGCTGACGGCGCTGGTCGCGATGGGCGATCTCGAGATCCTCAAGATCGTCACCAACGTGGCGAACGAGCTGACGATCGGTGAGATGCGGCAGCTCGGCGCTGTTGACGCCCTCGCGTTTTCGGAAGACGAATACTGCGCCCTCATTCGGTCGAAGACGGCGTCACTCATCGGCGGCGCTTGCGAGAGTGGCGCGCTGTGCGGGGCGCCGGAGTTCCGCGAGCCCCTCGCCGACTACGGCGAGCGATTGGGCATGGCCTTTCAGATCGCCGACGACATTCTGGATTACACCGAGGACGAATCGGTCACCGGTAAGCCGAGCGGCCTCGATCTTCGTGAGCACAAGGTCACGCTGCCGCTCATTGCCGCGCTCGGCCGTGTGTCGGCCACGGACCGGTCGCGCATCGACGAGTTATTCGCCGCGGAAGCGCCCGGCGACGAGCTCATCACCGACGTGATCGAGATCGTCAAGCAAAACGGCGGCATCGAGTACGCACGTCGTCGGGGCGGCGCGTTCGCCACCGACGCGGAGCGGGCTCTCCACGTTCTCCCTGAAGGTCCCGTCCGCGCGGCGTTGACGGACGCGATCGCTTACGTCATGGACCGGCGGTCCTAATGGCACTTCGTGGATCATCCAAGCACCGACCGGGGTTTCATGCGATAGTTTTGGCCCTCGGTTTCATCGCCGGCGGCGCCATGCAGCAGGCAGCCCGCCTTCTGTTTCCGCCCGGCGCGGCGAAGGAATTCTTAACGGCCGGGGTCACTGCCTCGATCGGGCCACTTCCGATTGATTTAGTGTTGATCCGGTTTGCGCTCGGGCCGGTGGCGATCGATGTTTCAATACTCAGTCTCGTCGGCGTGCTCGTCGCCTATCTTATCGCGCGGTCGCTCTTCTAGGAGCCAGGAGAAGGTATGAATTTCGGTAATATCGGGTTCATGGAGTTGATGGTCATCCTCGTGATCGTGCTGGTGCTGTTCGGCGCCCGGCGTGTTCCGGAGATCGGCGCATCGATCGGTAAGGGAATCCGTGAGTTCAAGAAGAACATCAACGAAGCGGACCGTTCGATTCGCGAGCCGCTGCGGGACTCGCTGAGCGATTCGAGCCCGTCTGACCGCCTTGGCGCCGGTGATACGACGGCGCGCCGGGAAGAGGAAGCCGTTCGCCCCGAGCCCAAGCGGTTGATGTAGGACCAAAAAGAAACCCGGTTGAGTCTCACTCAACCGGGTTTCTCGTGACGCGCCGACCCGCTGCGTCGCTTACGCTTCCTGCCGCCTCACTGAGGCGTTGATCTGCTTACGGCGGTCATCGACCTTCGCCGACTTCCGCAGATCCGACATGTAAATCTGGATCCGCTGATCGCGCAGCTGCTGCAATCGTGCAGTACGCTGCGCCTGCTTTTGCGCGGCCCACGCCGAGCTGTCCGAGGCGACACGCTTGTCGACGCGAAGGACCACGGCGGCGCCCTCGGTCTTCACCGGCTGGCTGACGGCGCCCACCGGTAGCTTGAACGCCGCGCCGATCGCCTCGTTGAATTGACCCAGACCCGGAACCAGCGACCCCCGAGCAAACATCGACGACTGCTGGACCTTCACGCCGTTGCTCTGCGCGGCTGCTTCGAGACTGCTTCCGGCCGCATCGGTCGAGAGCTTTTGCGCCTTCGGCAGGACCTGGTCGATCGCCTTGATCGCGGCCACGCGCTGCCGAACCGCGTCTTTCACATTCTCGAACTTCGGCGCGCCACCTTCCTGGAGTGTGTCCAGTCGCGCGATATAGTAGCCGCTCTCGTCGTCGAATAATTCGCTGGTCTCTCCACTCTTCGCGCCGCCGAACGCCCACGCGCTCACGCTCGGCACGACCTGTCCGCCCAGAACGGCCGGCGAATCCTCGAGGGCCTGGATGTGATAAACCGGGAGTTTGAGCTGCTTGGCCGCGCTATCGAGCTTCGAACCTTGCTCACTCTGCGCGGCAAGGCGGGAAAGAGCATCGGCCTCGCGATCGATGCGCGTTGCGGCCGAGTCGCTCTGTGTGACGCGAAGGAGGATGTGGTGCAGAGAGAGCGTGTCGCCCTTTCGGCTGTCGAGCCGAATGATGTGGTAGCCGAACTGCGTCAGCACGGGCTGAGAGACCTCGCCGACCTTCAGTGCGTCGGCAGCCTTGCTGAACTCGGCGACGTACCGCGTCTTGGGGGCCGGTCCGAGATCTCCACCCTTGGCGCCGGACACCGTGTCCGCTGACTCGCGCTTCGCGACGTCCTCGAACTTCGCGCCCTTTACGATCTCCTCACGGAGTTGCTGCGCCTTCGTCTTCGCGGCGGCGCTATCCGCCGGTCCGATCATGCGCGGAATCGTGACGACCGACAAGACGGCGCGGCCAGGGGCCTCGAAGTCGCCCGAGTGCTGGTCGAAGTAGCTCCGCAATTCGGCGTCAGTGATCGCCTTGACCATGTTCGTGTCGACCGCGGGCGAGAACGCGACGAAGCTGGCCTGCGCGCTGTCGTGCTGGTCACGCCACGCGCGCCAGAGCTCTTCGTCCGACGCATAGGCTCCAGACGCGATTTGGTCGAGCAGCTTTTCGCGCGGAATCTCGCCGCGGTAGTAGGCCTCGAGCTGGAGCAGCAACCCGCTTTGCCGTGCCTGCGGGCTGGCGAGCAACCGCTGGTACTTCTCTGGATCGAAACGGCCGTCCGTCTGGAGCTCGGGAGCACCCGTGATCCAGGGCGGCGGCGCGTAGCGCGCGAACTCGCGGACTTCGTCGTCGCTCACGCTGATGCCGCGTCGACGGTACTCGTCCTGAAGAAGAACCTCCGACACCATCTGGTCAAAGACGGCGTTTTCGATCCGCCGCGTGTCGTCCTGGGAGAGTGTCCGGCCTTCGCGCTGCTGGGCGTTCTGGATCTCGGACTGGACGCGCGCCAAATAGTCGCGGTAGGACAGCTCATGACCGTTGACGACGGCGACGGCCGTTGTCGCGGTGACTGGCGTCCGGCCCATGAGGCCGGAGGTCTCGTAGAGGAGGAAGCCGCCGACGAATACCAGGGCAACGAAGACCCAAATGTATTTCGCCAGGCCCCGCATCTGTTGCAGCACGGGACGGAACTCCGTAGCGCAAAAAGGGATGGAATTACGATCGGAACGAGCTTGTCAAGTTAGAGCGCCGAGAGGGCTAAAATCAAGTGAGGGTGTGACTTCTGATTGACTCGCTACGTCCGCGATATGTATTATCCGCATTCTTTCGCGCCAGCGTTCGCGCCTCCCCGCGCGGGCCAATTGAGGGCCTAAATGTCGAGTTCCGCCCGAATCGACGAGCTCCGTAAAAAATTTGACGAAAACCCCCGGCGCTATTTCGCGCCGCTTGCCAACGAGTACCGAAAGGCAGGGGATTTCGAGCAGGCCGTTTTCATCTGTCAAGAATATTTACCGCAGCAGCCTGGCCACATGAGCGGTCACATCGTCTACGGCCAGACGTTGTTCGACATGGGGCGCGACGAGGAGGCCAAGGCCGTCTTCGAAACTGCCCTGACGCTGGATCCGGAAAACCTGATCGCCCTCAAGCATCTCGGTGACATCGCCCGCCAGGCCGGCGACGTGGATGGCGCCCGCAGCTGGTACCAGCGCGTGCTGGAAGCGGATCCTCGCAACGACGAGATCATGCAGGTGCTCGAGTCCATTGGCGGCGCCGACATCGGGCTCGGCGCGCGCGTCATGGCCGAGCCGTCTTCCCGAGCCGATGAATCGTCGCTCTCGTTCGCTGAGACCGCTCCGCCGGAACGCGAGTCTTCAGCCGACACGTCAGATCGTGAAGACCATTTCGCGCCGTCGAGCATTGAAGCCTCCGAGGATCAGCAGGCCGCCGACGAGTTCGTTCTCGAGCAGAGCGTGGATGCTGAGCTTCCGGTTGCCGAGCTCTCCACCGTTGAGCCTGAGCCGCCTTCGCTGAGCGCTGTCGACGAGGCGGCTGCCGAGCCACCGCCGATTCCGGAATTGCTCGACCTCGAGGATTTCTCGATCGGAGGTATCGGAGCATCGAGCGAGAGTGCGGCCGAGCCTGAACCCGTTATCGCCGCCGCGGAGATCAATTCGGAGATCAATGCGGAGATCAATGGCGACGCGGATGTCGCCGAGCCGGCGGGCGAAAGTGACGTGACCGACGACTTCCTGCCGTCGGAGCCCGGCGTCGAGCTCGCGACTGACATGATTCTCGGGCTGCCTGACGATTCGCCAGAGCCGGCGAGCGAACGGCAGGTCGAGGGTTTCGAGGCCGATGCGGCCCCGGCGAGCGGCGAAGATCTTACGCGCGCGATCGATCAGCTCGAGGGTCTGGAGACTTTCTCCATCGACGAGGTGGCCGCCGTCAGCGCGTCGGACGTGTCGACGGACGAAGTGGCGACCGAGGAAGCATCGACCGAAGAAGCGTCGGCCGCGGATGCGCCCGACACGTTCGTCACCGAAACGATGGCGGACCTGTACACACAGCAGGGTCACTTCGAGTCGGCGATGGAGATCTACGCGCAACTACTCGAGCGTTCTCCGGACGACGAGGAGCTGCGCCGGCGGGCGAGCGAGGTTGAGCGCCAGTTGCTTGGCGCGACCGAGCCTGTGGCAGGCGAGCTGGTGGACCTGAGTGTCGCCCCTTCGCTGGCGGACACGATTGAATTTCACGCGGGTATTGAAACCCCGAGTCCGATCGCCACCGGCCCGACGATTCGCGATTTCTTCAGAGAACTCTTGGAAGGTCCCGTCGCTGAGCAAGGGGCGATGGAGTCTGCGGAAGATCTCGAACTGATCGACGTTCCTTCGTCGGCGGAGTCCGAGGGCTCGCTGGACATTCTTTTCTCCGACGTCGCGACGCCGGATGCGGATCATTCGGCGGCGATGTCGCTTGCCCAGGCGTTCAGCGAAGAAGAGGAAACCGACGCCGGCGCTCTGCGCGGCACGCCGGCCCACCCCGCGACCGACGAGCTTTCGCTCGACCATGTTTTTCGTTCGGCGACGCCCGCAAAGGGAAGCGGCGCCGCCGGAGCCTTTTCGCTCGACCAGTTCTTTGCCGGTGAGGCCGCGAACGCCGAGATGCCGGAGAGCTCGGGCGAGGGCACGCAGCGACCAAGCGATGATATCGCGCAGTTCAACGCGTGGCTCAACGGACTGAAAAAGACGTGAGGATCGCCGTCCTCAATGGCCCGAACCTGAATCTCCTCGGCACTCGCGAGCCGACACTGTACGGCCGCGAGACGCTGGACGACATCGAGCGTTCGCTTGCCTCGGTGGCGTCCGAGCTGGGAGCACAGGTGGAGTTCGCGCAGCACAATGGCGAAGGCGAAATGATCGACGCGCTGCACGGGTGGCGCGGCAAGATCGACGGCGTGATCATCAACGCCGGGGCGTACACCCACACGAGCATCGCGTTGCGCGATGCGCTGACGGCGATCGCGGTGCCATTCGTCGAAGTGCATTTGACGAATATCTATGCCCGTGAGCCCGAGCGTCGTCATTCGATGCTCGCGCCGGCCGCCGTGGGAATGGTATCGGGACTCGGAGCATACGGATACGAGCTGGCGCTGCGCGGACTGACGAGACGACTCGCCGCCGGTGTCTGATTCCCGACCGCGCCGTCTCGCGGCGCTCGCCGGCGGCCTCACGGCCGCACACCTCGACGGCTTGCTCGTCACGAGCCCGGCCAACATCCGGTACCTGACTGGATTTTCGGGCTCCAGCGCGCTGCTCTTCGTCAGCGCGCGCGATGTCGTCCTCATCACCGATTTCCGATATCAGACGCAGATCGTCGAGGAGGTCGGCGACCTCGCCCGAATTAGCGTCGAATCGCAAAGCCTGTGGGTCGGGCTCTGGCAGCAGCTCGCGCACCTCGGCTACGTCGAAGTTGCCGGATTCGAGTCGGGGCACTTGCTGCACCGCGACTTTCAGCGCTTGCTCGACGCCGGCTCGCGATGGCAGTGGCGACCGACCGTGGACCTCGTCGAAATGCTCCGCGAGCGGAAGGACGACGAAGAGATCGCGCTGATCGAGCGCGCGAACGGCGTCGCGACGCGCGCGCTCGAGCGCACCCTGCCGCAAGTACGCGCCGGGATGACCGAGCTGGCGGTCGCCGGCGTGCTGGAGAAGGCGCTTCGCGATGAAGGGAGTGAAGGCTTTCCGTTTCCGTCGATCGTCGCCTCGGGCCCGCGCTCGGCGCTCCCGCATGCGCGATCGACCGCGCGCCGCATCGAGAGCGGCGACTTTTTGCTCCTCGATTTCGGCGCGGAAACAGGTGGCTATTGCGCTGACGTCACCCGGACCGTCGTCGTCGGACGCGCCGGCGAGGAACAGCGAGAGATCTACGAAGTCGTCCGACGGGCTAATGAGCAGGCTTCGGTGGGGGTACGGGCCGGGATGACCGGGCGGGATGCCGACGCCATCGCGCGCGACTACATTCACCAGCGCGGCTTCGGAGATTTGTTCGGTCACAGCCTTGGCCACGGCCTTGGCTTGGAGGTGCACGAGGCGCCCCGGCTTGCACGCACTGCCGACGGGGCGCTCGCCGAAGGAGCTGTGGTGACGATTGAGCCGGGAATCTATCGGCCGGGGTGGGGTGGGGTGCGAATCGAGGACGACGTGCTGCTTGGCCCGGACGGGCCGAGAGTGCTCACGCGGTTCACGCACGACCTGATCGAACTCGGATGACCTCGTCCCCCAACATCCGACGAAGCTCTAGAGGCCTATGATCGACCTACGGTACGTGAAAAAACTGATCGACATCATCGACGACTCGAGCGTCGACTCGATCGAGATCACGTCGGACAAAGGGCTCAAGATTCGGATCTCGAAGAGCCCGACGCAGCGCGGCGCCGTGCAGGTGGCCGCGCCGATGACTATTCCGACCATGCTGCCGGCTGCGCCGATGGGCCGACTGTCGCCATCCGGCGGCATCCCGGTCGTCATGGACGCCGACGTTCCGGCTCCCGCTCCCGCGCCCGAACCGCCGAAGTCGACCGCTCTCGAGGTGAAGTCCCCGATGGTGGGGACCTACTACAAATCGCCAGAGCCGGGCGCCAAGGCGTACGTCGCGGTCGGCGACCGTGTCTCGAAGGGACAAATCCTCTGCATCATCGAAGCAATGAAGATCATGAACGAGATCGAGTCCGAGTATGCGGGCGTGGTGCGCGAGGTCCTTGTAGACGACGCGCAGCCCGTCGAATACGGACAGGTACTGTTCAAGATTGATCCCAATGGCTAATCCAACGCAGGCTCCGGCCCCCCAGCCCGCCCCCTTGTCCCCCAATGCGGGGCCAGCGGGCATCAATTTCAAATCCGTCCTCCAGGAGATGATCAAGAGGAACGGATCCGACTTGCACCTGAAAGTCGGCCGCCCGCCAACGGTACGCGTCGACGGCGAGCTGGAGGCACTCAATCATCCGCCGCTCCGTCCCGAGGATCTCAAAGCCCTCGCCGAGCAGCTGATGACGCCGCGCCAGGTCAACATGTTCGCCGAAGAGAAAGAGTGCGACTTCGCGATCGGTGTACCGGGCATCGGACGGTTCCGCGTCAACTTGTATCAGCAGCGCGGCTCCCTCTGCTACGCGATGCGGTCCATCCCGTATCAGGCGAAGACGATCGGCGAGTTGAGCCTGCCCCCGGTGCTCGAGGAGATCGCGATGAAGCCGCGTGGTCTCGTCCTCGTCACGGGAGTTACCGGCTCGGGCAAGTCGACGACGTTGGCGGCGATGATCCAGCACATCAATCAGAATCGCCGCGCCAACATCATCACGATCGAGGACCCGATCGAGTTCCTCCATCGTGACATGAACTCGCACATCAACCAGCGTGAGGTCGGCACCGACACGGCGACGTTCGGTCAGGCCCTTCGCCGCGTGCTGCGTCAGGACCCCGACGTCATCCTCATCGGCGAAATTCGAGATCTCGAAACGCTCGATACGGCGCTGAAGGCCGCGGACACGGGCCACCTCGTTTTCTCGACGCTGCACACGACCGACGCGACGCAGACGATCAATCGCGTGCTCTCGTTCTATCCGCCGCACCAGGCGGGCGAGGTCCGCTTCTCGCTGGCCAGCGCGCTCTCGGCTGTGGTTTCGATGCGGCTGGTGCCGCGCGCCGATCGCGCCGGCCGAGTGCCCGCGTGCGAGGTGCTCATCAACACCGCCGCGGTGCGCGACAACATTCGGGATATGGAAATGACGCTGAATATTCCGGAGTTGATCAAGGACGGCACCGTGCAATACGGCATGCAGAGCTTCGACCAGTCGCTCATGCAGCTCTATTCCCAAGGCGCGATCTCGTACGAGAGCGCCATGTTCTACGCGACGAGTCCCGCGGAATTCGCACTGCGCGTGCAGGGCGTGTCGGGAACCAGCGACACCTCCTGGAGCAACTTCGAGCCGGGCGTAGGGGAGAGGGGCGGGGAGAGGGGCGGCAGCAATGGTTGACCGCGGGGACGCACGACGGTCCCCCCCGCTTGGCAGTCGTCTCGTCACGCATACCTGATGTTCAGCAAAGTCCTGATCGCCAACCGGGGCGAGATCGCGCTCCGCGTGATCCGCGCCTGCCGCGAGCTTGGCGTGCAGACGGTGGCGGTCTACTCCGAGGCTGATCGCGAGTCATTGCACGTCCGCTTCGCCGACGACGATGTCTGCATTGGTCCCGCGCCCGCCCGCGAGTCGTACCTCAACATCCCTCGGTTGATCGCCGCCGCCGAGATCACCGGCGCCGACGCGATCCACCCGGGCTACGGGTTCCTCGCCGAAAACGCGGAGTTCGCCGACATCTGTGCGGCGTCCAAGATCGCGTTCATCGGACCGACCGGCGACCAGATCCGGGTCATGGGGGACAAGGCAGCGGCGCGGTCGGCGATGACGCGCGTCGGCGTACCAATCATTCCCGGGACTCCCGGTCCGGTGGAAGACGTCGAGGAAGCGCTGGCATTCGCCAAAGACATCGGCTTCCCGGTGATCATCAAGGCCGCCGCCGGCGGAGGCGGGAAGGGAATGCGAGTAGCCCGCGACCCGGATGACTTCGGTCGGTCGTTTCAGCTTGCGCGGTCCGAGGCACTCTCTGCGTTCGGCAACGGCGACGTCTACGTCGAGAAGTATCTCGCTCGGCCGCGGCACATCGAGTTTCAAATTCTGGGCGATACCTTCGGCAACGTGATCCACCTGGGTGAGCGCGATTGCTCGGTGCAGCGCCGCCATCAAAAGCTGATCGAAGAGGCGCCGAGCCCCGCCATGACGCCCCAGCTCCGAAAGGCGATGGGCGACGCCGCAGTCGCCGGCGCGCAAGCGATCGACTACGTCGGCGCCGGCACGATCGAGATGCTCCTCGACGAGGACGGGTCATTCTATTTCATGGAGATGAATACTCGAATCCAGGTCGAGCATCCGGTCACCGAGATGCTCACCGGGATCGATCTGGTGAAGGAACAGATCCGCGTCGCCTCGGGGGACAAGCTCAGCGTCAGGGAGCTCCCGCCGCTTCGAGGTCACGTCATCGAATGCCGTGTCAATGCTGAAGATCCGTCGCGCAACTTCCAGCCGTCTCCAGGGAAGATTCTCGCTTTTCACCCGCCGGGCGGTCCCGGCGTCCGCCTCGACACGCACGTCTACGACGGCTACACGGTGCCGCCGTTCTACGACTCGCTCCTCGCGAAGCTCATCTGCCAGGGGCGCGATCGGGCCGAGGCGATTGCGCGCATGCACGTCGCGCTGGACGGGTTCATCATCGAGGGCGTGACGACGACCATTCCCTTTCTTGCCCGCGTGATGCAGAACCCGCGGTTCGTCGCGGGACAGGTCGACACCAAATTCCTCGAGCGCGAGACGGAGCTTTTCAAGGAGCCCGCGTAGCGTGCGGATCGATGTCGTGTTCGGCGTCGGCTCGGCGCCGGCGTCGGAGTTTGCCGGGCGTGTGGTGGCCGTCATCGATGTCCTGCGCGCCTCGACGAGCATCGCCGCGGCGCTCGCCAACGGCGCTCGGACCGTCGTTCCCGTGGAGAGCTCCGATGAGGCGGTGATGCGCGCGAAAGCGTTCGAGCGCGCTGACGTCGTCCTCGCCGGCGAGCGAAAGATGAAGCCGATTCCGGGATTCGACCTCGGCAATTCGCCGCGCGAATTCAGGCGCGCGGTGGTGGAAGGGAAGACGGTCCTCATGACGACGACGAACGGAACACCGGCGATCATGAACACGCCCGGTGCCCGTGACGTGGTAATTGCGTCGTACGTCAACTACACTGCGGTTCTGGCGATGCTGAGAGCCGCCCTCCGCGGCGGCGCGAACATCACGATCGTATGTGCCGGACGCGACGGCTTGTTCGCGCTGGAGGACGCGGCGTGCGCAGGACGGTTCGTCTACAACGTGAGCAAGCGATTGGCTGACGTAGAGCTGAACGATGCGGCGCAGGCGTGCGCGCTGATCGACCGGAAATACGGCGACCAACTCGTGAAAATGTTCGAAGCCTCTGAACACGGCCGGTTACTGCGCGACTCGGGATTCGCCGAAGATCTCGACGAGTGCGCCGCGATCGACTCCTACTCCGTTATCCCGCTGTACCAAGACCGACAAATCACGAAGCTCGGACCAGAACGCGAGCGGTAGCCTCCCCCTCTGTGCGCGGTTCTCTCTCCTCCCATCTCAAGCGCGAGCTCCTGGGCATCGCGCTGGCGCTCCTTGCCGTTTTTCTCGGCGGCGCCTTTGGCGCGCTCGCCCTCGCGCAACTGAGCGCGGGTGTGGACGTGAAGGCGAGTGTCGGCGCGGTCGGCGATTTCATCGCCGCACCGTTGGTTGCCTTCTTCGGCTGGCCCGCGGCGATTCTGCTGCCCTTCGCTCCAGCGGTCCACGCGCTTCGCTTGTTCGGACGAATGAAGTCCGACACCGACCGGTCGTGGATGGTCTTCTTCACCGGCGCCGCGTTGTTGCTCCCCGTCGTGCTCGGCCTGATGACCGATTCGCAATTCGACGGGACGCGAAGCGCCGCGGCCGGCATCTGGGGCGGCTTCATCGCGCACTGGTGGCGTGGGTGGTTCGGCTCGTTTGGCGCGTGGGTGATCGCGGTGCTCGCCTGGTCTGTTCTCATGGCGGCCTCGCTCGCCTGGAACCCGATTCGCGCGCTGATCGGCGGCGCCAAACCAAAGATCGTCGTCGCCGCCGAAGCCGAGCCGACGAAGAAGCGTCGAAAGAAGAATGGCGACGCTGTCGAGGCGGGCGATCTGGCCCTGGCGCTCGAGCCGGCCCCCGAGGAGATGCCGTCCATCGCGGTCGACCAGTCACCAGTGGATCTCGACACCGACTCGAAGGGACGTCGCAAGAAGAAGTCGAAGGCCGAGGTGCTCGCGGAGCATGACGCCGAGATCGCCGCGGCGATCGAAGCGACGGCGCACGTGGATCTCGCCGGCGACGAGCTTCCTTCGCCGACGCTCTTGACGCACGTCCCCGCGCGCAATCCGGAAGCGGCCAAGGCGGAGCTCGAGGAGATGGGGAGCAAGCTGATGGCGGCGCTCGGCACCTTCCGCGTCGATGGTGAGCTCGTCGGCCGCACCACCGGGCCGGTCGTCACGCAGTACGAGATCGAGCCGGCGCCGGGCGTGAAAGTGCGTCAGTTCGCCAACTTGTCGAACGATCTCGCGCTCGCCATGCGCGCGCCGTCGATCCGGATCGTCGCTCCTATTCCGGGACGAGGCGCCGTAGGCGTGGAAGTACCGAATCCGATCTCCGAGATGGTCGGGTTCCGCGAACTGGTCGAGTCGCGCGACTTTCAGGGCGCGCGCGCCGCGCTGCCGATCGCCCTCGGCAAGGATCTCGAGGGGAAGCCGGTCGTCGCCGACCTCGCCAAGATGCCGCACCTGCTCATCGCCGGGGCCACCGGTTCAGGCAAGTCGGTCTGCGTGAACACCATCATCACGAGTCTGGTGTACAGACATACGCCGCGGACGCTGCGCTTCCTGATGGTCGATCCGAAGATGGTGGAATTGTCGGTCTACAACACGCTGCCCCATTTGCGCCACAAGGTGATCACGGACAACCGTGACGCTGCGTCGGTGCTCAAGTGGGCTGTGATGGAGATGTCGGAGCGGTATGAGCTGCTCGCGGCGAACATGTGCCGCAACATTCAGGAGTTCAACAAGCGCGTGCAGGACGGCGTGCAGCTGAAGCTCCCGAAACGCCCGGACGTCGCGTTCGAGGAGACGACCTACAAAGGCAGCATCCTGCCGTACATCGTCGTGATCATCGACGAGATGGCCGACCTGATGATGACGGTGCAGGGCGAGGTGGAGACCCCGATCGCCATGCTCGCGCAGAAGGCGCGCGCGATCGGCATTCATCTCATTCTCGCGACGCAGCGTCCGAGCGTGAACGTCATCACTGGTCTCATCAAGGCGAACTTCCCGAGCCGGATCGCCTTCCGCGTGGCGTCGCAGGTGGACAGCCGCACGATTATCGACGGCGCCGGCGCCGAAATGCTGCTGGGCAACGGCGACATGCTCTTCATTCCGCCGGGGAAATCGGAGCCGGCACGGCTCCAGGGCGCGTACATCTCGAGTGAAGACACCGAAAGCCTCATGAAGTGGTACCGCGACCGGCGCGACGCCAAGCGCGCGGCGCTCGCGGCGCAGGGCCTCGTCCTCGACGACTCGAGCGACGTCGAGCCGGACATTCTCGAGGCGGTGCGGCAGAAAGAGGCGCTGGAGCAGGGCCAGGCCGATGGCGAGGGACCCGACGTCGGCGACCGCGACAAGCTGTTCCGCGAAGCCGCCGAGGTCGTGGTGCAGAACCAGCAGGGCTCGACGTCACTGCTGCAGCGTCGGCTGAAGGTTGGTTACGGTCGCGCGGCCCGCATCATCGACCAGCTCCACGCGGCGGGCGTGCTCGGGCCGCCCGACGGCTCGAAGCCGCGCGACGTTCTCGTTGGGTTGGACGAACTGGATCGAATCTGTGGCCCGCGCGCATAGGCGTCTCGCCGTCGCCGCGTCGATAGCGACGCTGTTGGCCGGCCACGGCGTGGCCCAAGTGCCGGTCGGCGATACGTCGCGCAAACCACCCGTCGATACGTCGCGGAAGTCGTCGATCGATCCGACGCTGCTCAAGCCCGCGTCGTTCGTCTACGACATGTCGCTCGAGCGCGATGCGTCCACGACCCCGCTCGGCACCCGAACAGTGTCGGTCGCAACGACGCCCTACGCCGGATCACCCGCGTGGCTGATGCTCGAGACTCGCGTCGGCGAGCGAATCGCCGCGACCGATTCACTCTTCGTCGATCCGTCGCTTCATCCGCTGCACTGGACCGCCATCCTGGGGCAGGCGCGCCTCGCTGCGGAGTTCCGTGGCGACAGTGCGTACGGTGCGACGAGCGGGCCCCCGGGGCGGCGCCAGATCGTCATGACAGTTCCGCCGCGAACCATGGTGAGCGGCGCGATGCTCGAGAGCATCCTCCGCATTGCCCCGATTCAGGTCGGCTGGGAGGACACCGTAGCCACCCTTTCGGTATCGCTCACCGGAGCATCCGTCTCACCGACGCGGATGTACGTCGTCGGCGAGGACCGCGTTGTCGTTCCCGCGGGGACGTTCGACTGCTGGGTGGTCGCGGTGCAGAGCGAAGGGTCGAAGGGACTCTACTGGGTCACCAAGCGCGACCCGATCATCGTCCGCAGCACGCTCGACGTCCCGGCCCTCGGCGGCGCCCAACTCGTCAGCGCCCTCACGAGAATCGCGCGCTGAGCGGGGGCCTCGACCTGGTGCCGTATGCTTGGTACTGGTCGTACAGCCTCGCGATGGTGAACCCGCCGGCTAACGCGGACACGCACGGGCGAACGCGGTCTCGGGTGCCACGGCGCACCTTGACCGGCGACTCGCTCAACGAGAGTACGATTTTTTCTGGAACTGCCTCGGGACGCTCCGGCGTTTGAGACCTCCCGAAGGTCGTTTCATCCATCATTTCATGGTTTGTGGCGAACCGGACGCAGACCCAACCAGCGTTAGCCCGTGCGTGTCCGCGTTAGCCCGTGATTTCCATCGCGAGGCTCTACCACCAGTACCAAGCCCATGTCGGCGAGCACTGCGCTCAAATGCTCCGGCCCGCCCCAAAACGGTGACAGGCCCGCTCCAAATCGCCAATAGCTTGGCCCCATGTCAGCGGCCACGCAGCAGTTCGGGGAGCTGGGAGAGCGGATCGCGGAACGGTGGCTTCGGCGCCAGGGATGGAGAGTCGTTCAGCGCCGATTCCGAAACGGGCACCGCGACATCGATTTGGTGGTCGAGCGAGAAGGGTTGGTGGCGTTCGTCGAGGTGAAAGCCAGGCGGGGGCAGGAGTTCGGTGATCCGGTCGAAGCGGTGAACTGGAAGAAGCAGAAGGAGTTAGTTCGCTCCGCTTCAGTCTGGATCGACCGTCACGGCAAGCCCGCCGAATCCTACCGCTTCGACGTCGTCGGGGTTCTCGTCGAGGGCGAACGCGTTCGAGTCCGTCATGTGACGAACGCGTTCTCTCTCGCAAATTCCGCTTGAATCAGCGAGCCCGTTTTCGTATTTTATTCGGGTATCAAATCGACTGCTTTTCCGGTACGATTACGCTGCATGGCCAGAGCGGACTACAACTAACCGAGAGGATGAGCGAAACATGGCTGTGTCGACTTTGCAGGACGACAAAAAGAAGGCGTTGAATCTGGCCATCGCGCAGATCGAGAAGAGCTGTGGAAAGGGCTCGATCATGCGGCTTGGCGCGGATCAGAAGGTCCGCGTCGAGGCAATCTCCACCGGTGCGATCAATCTCGATGCGGCGATCGGCGTGGGCGGTATCCCGCGCGGACGCATCACCGAGATCTACGGACCGGAGTCGAGCGGTAAGACCACGCTCTGCTTGCATGTCGTCGCGAACGCCCAGCGGAATGGCGGTGTCGCGGCATACATCGACGCGGAGCATGCGTTGGACACGGAGTACGCCCGCAAGCTGGGCGTCGATGTCGAGGCCCTGCTCATCTCGCAGCCCGACACCGGCGAGCAGGCGCTCGAGATCTGCGAGATTCTCGTGCGATCGGGCGCGGTGGACGTCGTCGTGATCGATTCGGTGGCGGCCCTCGTGCCGAAAGCCGAGATCGAAGGTGACATGGGTGATTCGCACGTCGGTCTGCAGGCGCGGCTCATGAGCCAGGCGCTGCGCAAGCTGACGGGCTCCATCGCCCGGTCGAAGACGTCGGTGGTGTTCATCAACCAGCTGCGCGAAAAGATCGGCGTGATGTTCGGCAATCCCGAGACGACGACGGGTGGAAAAGCGCTCAAGTTCTACGCGTCGGTGCGTCTCGACATTCGCCGCATCGGGCCGGTGAAGGACAAAGAAGATGTGGTGGGCTCGCACGTCCGCGTGAAGGTGGTGAAGAACAAGGTCGCCGCACCGTTCAAGCAGGCCGAGTTCGACATCATGTACGCGGAAGGGATCAGCCACGCGAGCCTGGTGTTGGACATTGCGGCGGAGGCAGGGATCATCGACAAATCCGGCGCGTGGTACAGCTACAATGGCCAGAAGATCGGCCAGGGCCGCGAGAACGCAAAGCTCTACCTCAAGGACTCGCCGGCGTTGATGACGGAAGTGGAAGAAAAAGTGAAGAACTTGCTCGGTGTCGGCCCTCGCGAGGTGATCAGCGAGATCGAGGTCGTCGAAGAGTAGGGAAACGGTCAACACCGGCTGCACACATTGGCCGGGGAGAAGTAGTCTTGCGACGATGGGACCCGGAAACTCCCTTCGGAACAGGCTGCGACTCCCCGGCTTTCCTTTCCCTCCATGCCTGAGAAACGCAGTACCTACGAGCGCGCGCTCGACATGCTCGAGGCCCGCTCGCGCGGCGTTACGGAGTTGCGGCGCCTGCTGATCAAAAAAGGCGAGCCTGAGCTCGACGTCGACGCCGCGATCGCGCGACTCAAATCGTCCGGCATCCTCGACGACGTCAACTTTGCGCGCCAGCTCACGCGCTCCAAAGCGATCGGCGCCGGGTTGTCTCGTCGCCGAATCGGTCAGGAGCTCGCCAAACGCGGCGTATCGCGGGAGATCTCCCAACAGGCGATCGAATCCGTCTTCGACGAAGAGGGTATCGATGAGGCGGAGTCGATCGACCGTGTTGCGCGGAAGAAGTTGCGTATGCTGACGAAGGTGGATGACGCGACACGGCGGCGAAGGCTGTACGCCTTTCTCGCGCGCCGTGGCTACGACAGCGATGACATCGCGCGGACTCTGCAAACGCTTCTCGCTCCGACCGGCGCCGACGGCTGATTCCCGCACTTCGGCGGCCTATATTCTCTTATATGCGTGCCACCGAGATCCGCGCCCGATTCCTGGACTACTTCGCCCGAAATTCCCACGCCATCCGGCCGAGTTCATCCCTCGTCCCGGGCGACGATCCGACGTTGCTGTTCACGAACGCGGGCATGGTGCAGTTCAAGAAGGTGTTCCTCGGCATGCAGGAGCCGCCCGAGGGGAATCGTCGCGCGACGACGTCGCAGAAATGCGTCCGCGCCGGCGGTAAGCACAACGATCTCGAGCAAGTCGGCCACACCGCGCGGCATCTCACCTTCTTCGAGATGCTCGGCAACTTCTCGTTCGGTGACTACTTCAAGCGCGACGCAATCCATTTCGCTTGGGAGTTCGTGACGAAGGAGTTGGCGCTCGATCCGAAGCTGCTGCGCGTCACCGTCCACTATAGCGACGACGAAGCCCGCGCTCTCTGGCGCGAGATTGCCGGGTTGCCCGACTCCCGCATCTACAGCCTCGGCGACAAGGACAACTTCTGGCAGATGGCCGATACGGGACCGTGCGGCCCGTGCTCGGAGATCTTCGTCGACGCGGCGCAGCTTGCGCGCGACTGGAAATTTCCGGAAGGCGCGACCGGTGAATGGACCGAGCTCGATCGCGACGAGTTCTCGCTCGAGGCGTTCATCGAAGGTTCCGACAAGGACCGCTTCATCGAGTTCTGGAACCTCGTCTTCATGCAGTACGACAAGCAGCCGGACGGCACCCTCGTGCCGTTGCCGCGGCCATCCGTCGACACCGGCTTAGGCCTCGAGCGCATCTCGGCGATCGCCCAAGGCGAGATGATGGTGTTCCACACCGACCTGTTCGAGCCACTGATTCGAGTGGTCGAGCGAACGGTCGGTAGGAAATACGAGCGCAGCGAGGACGCGTCGTTCCGCGTGCTGGCCGACCATGCTCGCGCCGTCGCATTCCTTCTCGCCGACGGCGTCTTTCCGTCGAACGAGGGGCGAGGCTACGTGCTGCGTCGCATCCTTCGACGCGCCGTTCGCCACGCCTGGCTGCTCGGCCGCAAGGAGCCGACGCTTGTTTCAGTCGTCGAAGAGGTGATCGCGCGAATGGGCGACGTCTATCCGGAGTTGCAACAGCGATCGCACCACATCATCAACACGACGCGCGTCGAGGAGCAGGGCTTCCTCTCCACGATCGAGGGCGGACTCGCTCGCTTCGAGCAGCTGGCGCCGCTCCAGACCGCCGACGGCGGTCCGGACATTCGCGGTACGATCAGCGGCGAGGACGCGTTCCGTCTCTACGACACCTTCGGCTTCCCGATCGACCTCACGGAGCTGATGGCCCGCGAGCGGGGCTATGTCGTGGACATCGCCGGCTTCGAGGCCGCGCTGGACACACAGCGTCGGCGCTCGCAGGAGGAACGCAAGTCGAAGCGGCTGACGGTCGACGTCGGTGGACTGGACACGCTATCCGATTGGGAGGTGTCGCCAGGGGCCGCCGCGGAAGCGGCTTTCGTCGGCTACGAGACCGTCGAGATCGACACGCTGGTCACGGCGGTGAAGCATCTCCCGGACGGCCGCGTCGCGATGCTTCTGCGAGAGTCGCCATTCTATGCCGAATCGGGCGGCCAGATTTCCGATCGCGGTGAGATCATCGGCGACGGATGGCGGGTCGAAGTCGACGACGTGAAAAAGGTAGACGGCCGTCCCGCGGCGATCGGACGCGTCACGGGCGCGTTCAAATTCGGTGGGGCGAGAGCGCTCGTGCCCAGCGACCGTCGCCGCGACACCGAGCGCAATCACACCGCGACGCACCTGCTGCACGCCGCGCTGCGTCAGGTTCTGGGCGAAGCGGTGCACCAGGCTGGCTCCCTCGTCGCGCCCGATCGGCTGCGTTTCGACTTCACGCACCACGGACCGGTCGCGCCTGAGAAGCTGCAAGAGATCGAATCGATCGTGAACCGCGAGATCTGGCGTGGCGCGCCGGTGACGACGCGCGAGTTGCCGTATCAGGAAGCGCGCTTGCTCGGCGCGATGGCGCTGTTCGGTGAGAAGTACGGTGACGTCGTGCGCGTCGTCTCCATCCCGGATTTCTCGATGGAGCTGTGCGGCGGCACGCACGTCCGCAACACGGCGCAGATTGGCGTGTTCAAGATTCTCGCGGAAACCGGTGTGGCAGCCGGTGTCCGCCGCATCGAGGCAGTGACGGGACCAGGGGCCTACGCGGTTTACCGGAACGAAGAACACACGCTGAGTCGAGTGGCCGAGCTGGTGAAGACGTCTCCTGATGGCTTGGAGAAGCGCGTGGCCACTCTGCTCGAAGAACGCCGAGTGCTCGAGCGAAGGCTCGACGAAGCGATGCGTGGCGGCGGCGATCAGCTCCAAACGCTCATCGGTCGCGCCCAGTCGATCGGGGGGGGGACCAACGGGTCGCGTCTGGTCTCCGGCGTCGTGCGAGCGGGCGACGTCAAAGAGCTACAAGCGCTCGGCGACGCGATTCGCGAGAAGCTCGGCAGCGGCGTCGGCGTGCTGGCGGCGAGCTTCGAGGACGGCAAGAACACGTTGCTCGTCGTCGTGACCGACGATCTTCGAGAACGCGGCGTGCGTGCCGATGCGTTGATCAAGGACATCGCCGCGGCGGCCGGTGGACGGGGCGGCGGCAAGCCCCACATGGCGCAAGCGGGCATCCCCGACGCGTCGCGGTTCGACGCCGCCTTGGCTCGCGCGCCGGAGCTGGTGCGCGACGCGCTCACGCATCGTTCGTGATCCTGCGCGAGTGGCTGGAGACGCGAACCCCGGCTCCGCCGCCACGACTGCTGCAGCGAATCGTCGAAGTCCTTGGGCCGGACGCCGCGGGCGAGGCGAGCTCCGACGTGCTGGTCGGCGCCGCCGCGCGATTGTTGCGCGAATTGACGGCGCGGCCGACGCTGACGCGTGACTCGGCCCTCGATCTCCTGACCGTGGACGCGCTCGCGACGTATTCGCTCGAGTGCGCCGCCGCGTCGCCGGACACGTTGGTCGATGCGACGACGCGCGCCATCGAGCGGCTCGGAGCGATCGTCGAATGATCGACATCCACACGCACCT
Organism: Gemmatimonadaceae bacterium; assembly: GCA_035554995.1. Classification (GTDB taxonomy): domain Bacteria; phylum Gemmatimonadota; class Gemmatimonadetes; order Gemmatimonadales; family Gemmatimonadaceae; genus JAQBQB01. The sequence goes on along the minus strand of DATMHK010000206.1, from coordinate 1,792 downwards.
GCTGCCCGGCGTCGACGACGGATCGCGATCCATCGAGGCATCGGTCGGGGTTCTGCAGCGCTTTTCGCGCGACGGTGTGGAGGTCGTCGTCTGTACCCCGCATCTCGATGCGACCGACGCCGCCTACGCGCCGCACGATCGCAATGCGGACTTGCTTACGACGCTCATCGCAGCCGCGCCCGCGACACCGCGCCTCCTGCTTGGGTTCGAGATTCTCCTCGACGCGCCCGGCGTCGATCTGAGCGATCCGCGGCTTGGCCTCGGCGGGTCGACGGCGCGGCTCGTCGAGTTCGCGCGCATGGGCCTTCCGCCCGCGGCGGCCAAGGAGTTCCTGCGACTCCGCATGGGGGGCCTCGTCCCCGTCGTCGCGCATCCGGAGCGCTACTGGGGTTGTACCGCCGACCTTGTGGCGGCGTGGCGATCGTCGGGAGCGGTGATCCAGATGGACGTCACGGCGATCCTCGGCCCCAAGCGGATGCACCGATTCGGCGAGGAGCTGCTTGCGCGTGGCCTGGTGGACTGTTTCGCGAGCGACACCCACGTCGACAAGCGATCGCTCAGCGCGGCGCGGCAGTGGCTCGCCGAAGTCGCAGATGCGGACGTGGCGAATCTGCTGACGCGCGACAACCCGCGTCGTCTTCTCGAAGATCAGGATGTCATGCCGGTGCCGCCGATCAAGCTGCAGCTGGGGATGATCCGGCGACTGCGCGAGCTCGTTCTCGGGCCGGCCTCACCTTCCTCCGACTAGATCATCGCATGTCTCAGCCAGCAGGCTCCGATTCCGGCGGGGTCTCGGACCATTTCGCCAAGGGCTTGAGCGAGCTCGCCGCGCTCGCGTCGACTGTGGCGCGAGACCTGGGCCCCGAGCTCGCGCGCGCGCACGAGATGGTGCGCGAGACGGTGAGTCGCCGCGGCAAGCTGCTTTTCTGCGGCAACGGCGGGAGCGCAGCCGACGCGCAACACCTCGCCACGGAGTACGTCGTTCGCTACGTACGCGACCGCGCCGCATATCCCGCGATCGCCCTGACGACCGACACGTCGTTGATCACCGCGGCCGGCAATGACCTCGGATTCGACGCCATCTTCGCGAGACAGGTCGAGGCACTCGCCGGACCCGGTGATCTCCTCATCATTCATTCGACGAGCGGGGAATCGCCGAACGTGTTGCGCGCGGCGGAAGCGGCGCGCGCCAAGGGAGTGCGTGTGCTCGCCTTCAGCGCTCGAGACGGCGGTAAGCTTCGATCCCTCGCGGATCATTCCGTCGTGATCCCGACGCAGCGCACCGACCGCGCGCAGGAGCTCCACCTCTGCATCGAACATCTGATCTGCGACCTCGTGGAACGCGAGCTATGAACGGACTTCGAGGAAAACGCGCGCTGGTAACGGGCGGATCGCGCGGCATCGGCGCGGCCGTCGCGCAGCTTTTCGCCGAGGAGGGCGTGCACGTCGCCATCGGCTATCGAAGTCGTCGGTCCGACGCGGAAGCGCTCGTCGGGTCGTTGCGTGCCGCGCACGGCGTCACCGCGGTGGCGCACGCGTCCGACATCTCCACCTCTGAAGGCGCCGAAGCGTTGGTGCAGGCCGCGGCCGACGCGCTCGGCGGGCTGGATTTCTTCGTCGGCAACGCCGGCATCTGGCCGTGCGACGACGTGGCGTTCGCCGAGATGACGTCGGGTCAGTGGCGGCGCACGATGGCCGAGAACGTCGACTCGGTCTATTACACGGCGAGCGCGGCGATCCGCGCGATGTCCGATCACGGCCGCATCGTGCTCGTGTCGAGCACCGCGGGCCA
>DATMHK010000205.1:0-20307 GCA_035554995.1 Gemmatimonadaceae bacterium | reverse complement strand
GCGGCTGGCTACTCGGCTACTCGGCTACTCGGCTACTCGGCTACTCGGCTACTCGGCTACTCGGCTACTCGGCGGCTCGGCGGCTCACCTTGACAGAATCCGACGCACGGTTTCAGCGGCCAGACGGCAATCGTCCGCGCTCGCGTCCAGGTGCGTCACCATGCGGATTCGTGTCGGCGTCCACTCGGAGAGCCAGACGCCATCCTCGCGAGCCGCGGCGGCAACGCTGGCCGAATTGAATTCGGGCGGCAGATCGACCATGACGATGTTGGTCTGCGGCGCGACGACCGACGCGCCGCCGGCATCACCGATGATGCGCGCGATCGTGCGCGCGTTCTCATGATCTTCCTCGAGGCGGCCGATGTTGTGCTCGACCCCATACAGCGCCGCGGCCGCGACGATGCCCGACTGTCGCATCGCGCCGCCGAACAGCTTGCGCGCGGTCCATGCGCGCTCGATCTGCGCCCGCGTGCCGGCGACGGCCGCGCCGATCGGCGCGCCAAGTCCTTTCGAGAACGCCACCATCACTGTGTCGGCGTACGCGGAGATCTCGGCGAGCGAGATACCCGTTGCGACGCTCGCGTTCCACAGCCGCGCGCCGTCCATGTGAACGGGAAGGCCTTGCTCGGCGGCCGCCATGCGAATGGCCTCGAGCTCGTCGAGCGACGCGATCCGGCCACCGGCTCCGTTGTGGGTGTTCTCGACGCACACGAGACTTGGCGCCGGGTAATAGCGCGAGCGCGGCCGAAAGGTGCATCGCAGATCGGCGGCGCTCATCACCGTGTCGGACGGCGTGACGGCCAGCACCTGCGCCCCGCTCAACGCGGCGATGCCGGCGATCTCGCTATGGACGATGTGCGCGTCGACGTCCGCCAGTATTTCCGTCGCCCGCTCGGCGTGGATCCATACGGCGGCCTGGTTCGCCATCGTGCCGCTCGGGAAAAACAGCGCGGCTTCCTTTCCGAGCAGGGACGCCACGCGCTCCTCGAGACGGCGTGTCGTAGGGTCGCCGTCACGCTCGTCGTCACCGACCTCCGCGCTCGCCATGGCGGTGCGCATCGCGGACGTCGGCCGCGTGACTGTGTCACTTCGTAGATCGATCGCCATCGCACGAATATGGCGATCGATTGGCTGCTCGGCACCTCGGAGGTCGGCGACTCGGCGACTCGGCTGCCGAGCGGCCGAGGGTCACGGCTTTTTGACGACAGGTACCTTGACTTCCGTCTTCTTCGTGCCGACGACCGGCTTCTTGACGATGAGCGTCTCGGTCTGCGTTCCCACGACCGGCGTATTCACGGTATCGGTGCGCGTGGTCACCGTCGGAACGCGCAACGTGTCTTCCGTCGTCTTCACGGAAACCTCGGGACGTTTGACGACGACGTCGCCGTTCTCGGTTCGACTGCAGGCGCCGGTGGCCAGCGCGATTACCACCGCCGCGCCCAGTGCCAAGGTTTTCGATGTTCGCATTGAGGACCTCGATGTAGGCAGTTGCTCGCCGTGTAAAGGCAACTGCCGGGCCAGCCAGGCCGTGCTTCGCACCGGACTCGGGCAATAGCGCAGGTTGCCGAGTCGCCGAGCCGCCGAGTCGCCGAGTCGCCGAGTCGCTGCGACGGACGGTGGCGTCTGCGACACCGCGGCGGTCGTGGTGTCAGCCACCGCGAACCCGGAGATGGTCGCGGCGATCGAGAGCGTCTCGATCTCCTCTTCCCTTGCCCGCGGCGAGCGCGAGATGTCGAGGCGATCGATGCGCACGAGCTTCTCACCCCGCTCGAGCGCCTGGAGGAACATGAGTACTCCGAGAATGTCCGATTCGCCGCGGATCTCCACGCGAAGTCTGCGCACGCCTTCAGCCGACGGCGCCGCGGGGCGAGTGCCGGCGTCCTGGAGCCAGACCCGCGCGTGCCGCGCCACGTCGCCGAGGTAGGACGCGAGCTCGGCGCTCGCCATCACGTCGTCCTTGCCCTCGAACAATCGCGGCCGCATCGCCCGCATCGTGGAATCGGCGACCCGGTGCAATTGCGGATTCTGTTGTGCCGACGCGACCGCCGCGCGTTCGCGAGCAAGGGTCGCTCGTTCCGTGACCAGCTGGTCGCGCGCATCTTCGAGCGCCGCGCGATAGGGCCGCACGCCGTAGAGGAAGCCGAGGCTGACGACGACGATCGCCCCACCAATCGAAACAGTCCGGCGCTCGCGGGCGCTGAGCGTGCTCCACTTCATTGTCGAGTCCCGCGAGGACGTCCGCCCGATGGAATATTAGCTGCGGGCGCTGTCGCCGGTCTGGCGAGCCGGCGAGCCGGCTCCACGCGGGCGGCGATCGCGAAGTGCTCGAGCGACACGCCGTCATCCTGCGTCTCACGACGCACCGGGGCGCTCGCCTTCACGTCGAGCAAGCCGCTCGTGCTGGCCATCGCGTCGAACACCTTCTTGGCATGCGGCGCCATCCCATCGATGATGAGAGAATCCTCACGGGCGCGAATCGCGGTGAGGAATGCGTCTTCCGGCACGGACTCGCTCAGCGTCACAAGCACCGACGACCAGTGCGGTGCGGTGCGCTCGACGGCGTTGAGCGCCGCCAGCTCTCGATACGTGGCGTCCACCGTCGATCGGCCGACGAGGCTCGACGCGATCTCGGGACGCAACCGCTCGCGCTCGGCCCGCACGTTCGCGAGCTGTCGTTTGACGCCCCACAGCTCGATGCCGGCGGAAAGCAGCAACAGAGCCGCCGCCGCACCGGCGAGATACCACGCCAGACGCCGGCCACCGGCGCGCTCGATCGCCACGTCGCTCTCGGCGCGGAGCGTCGGGCCGGCGTCGCCACCGGCGAAGTGCGCGGCGAGAAGCTCGGGGCGCTCGGACGCGGCCGACCATTCGCCGTTCGCGACGCTCGCGTTCACCGCGTGAATGTTGAGGGCGGCGGCGAGCTCGTGGCGCGCGCGCGATTCACCGGCGATGCCGACCCGCGCGCCGGGCGTGACCGTGTCGGCGATGAGCTGAGCGTCGGACGACCCGTCACGGAAGCGCCGCACGCCGACGAGGCGCTTGCCGTCGAGCTCCAGAACGTGCGTGCGCTCTTCCTGGCACAGAATGACGAACGCCGACTGTCGGGCGAACGCCGGCCAGAGCGCGAAGGCCGCCGACGCCCAAGCCGTTTCGGCCGGCGCAATCGTGGCGATCGTGAAGCCGGCGCTCTCCGCCGCTGAACGAATCGCATCGATGAGCCGAACCGACGCCGCCGCGGCGACAACCGGCAGCGATTCGCCGCGACGCCGCCGCGTTGTCGGCGACGCGCCGACGACCTGCGGTCCGCGCGCGCCGACGAAATAGCGCGACGCCCCGCGGGTCAACACCCGCTGCAACTCGTCGCGACTGACCGGTGGCAGCGCCAGGCGCCGCACTTCGGTGAACGGCGGCATGAGCGAGATGTCCAGCGTGCCCCGTTGTTTGCCGAGCTTGCCGGCGAGCTCGCGCAGAGCGGCGGCGAGCGACTGCCACGCAGCCGCGTCAGTGGGCGGCGGTTCGAGCTCGACGCGCCACGCACGATCGGCGCTGGAGCGTAGGCGTACATCCACTGCGCAGAGCTGCGTCGGGGAGAGCGCGATGCCGGTGCGATAGCGATTGCGCGAGCTGGTCGCCGAGGTCATCGCCATAGCTTGCTCGTCACGAAAGCGGACGCATTGGGACTGGCGGCCAGAAACGCCCCAGGGGCGCCACCGTTCGTCAACACCGCGATGAGCTCCGTCGGCGGCGCTTGCGGACCGACGCGCGCCGTGATCGTGAGCTCTACCTGGTTCGTCCGAAAAATCGTGCGCGACTGGAGTTGGTTGATGGCGGCAGGCGTGCCGAGCTGACCGGGCAGCGGTCGGCCCCGCGCGCCCTGCTGGAAGATTTGATTGATGTTGTCGATGCGGCGGCCCTGCGACCGGAGCATGAGAATCATATTGAGCGTCGCGTCAGTCATTCCGGGGAGCGCGCGGAGCACCGGGACCGGCGCTGTGTTGACGTTGATCGCGCCGGACCCGCGCGTCGTGAGATACTGCGCGACCGCCGCGTAGATGTCCGGCGTCATACCCATGACGTTCTGCAACTCCTCGACGTCTCGGAAGGTGCTGTTCGTCGGGAGCGCAAGCATTCCGGCCTTGATATACGCGTCGCGCTCGGCGCCGCTCGGCCGGGGAATGCTGTCGGCGTCGCGCCAATCCATGATGGCCTGAGCCAGATGCGTCGCTTTCGTGTAGTCGCCGAGGAGGAAGCTGAGGAAGGTTTGCAGCTCGGTCTCGTTGACCTGGTTGATGTTGAGCCGCTCGCCGAGATCGCGCGCGACGACGTTGACTTCCATGCTGTCGACGTAAACGGGAACGGAGTAAAGGGAATCGACGTACGCCCACGGATCGCTGGCGCGGAGCCGCGCGATCGCCGCGTTGTTGCCCGACGGGGCGATACGGAGCGCTTGCTCGAGCTTGGCCTGCACCGACGCGAGTGCGCCAAGCGCCGCGGCGCGTTGAATACCGCGTTCCGAGGCGAGGATACCGACGTTGCGTCGCTCGCGCGCCTCGAGGCTGAACTGCAGCGCGACCGTGGCAATCGCGACGACCAGCCAAAGCGCGGCGAGCAGAGCGACTCCACGACGGGCGCGTTGACCACGTTGCGGTCTCCCAATGGACATGATCATGGGGAGAAACTCGCTCGCCGGCCGTTCTGCGCGCCGATCATGAAGATCATCGGAACCTGGAGAATCGCCGGGATCGCGTGCTTGTCGCCGGGAAGCAGCGTCACGCGCACGGCCGTCTGCGTGGCGATCGTCGCCGCTTCGGAAGCACGGATCCACTTATCGGTGCGTGGATCGAGATACTCGACCTTGAGCGTATCGATCGTCGAGTCCAGCATCTTTCGCACGAGCGGCTGCTGGAGATTCGGCTGATACTCCATCGTCAGGCCGCGCTCCGGCGTGTTGTTGTCGCCGTCGATATAAAGGCGGATGCGCACGTTTGCCGTGAACGCCGGGTTGAGCGCCGTCGTCGTGAACGTGATCTCGTCACCGATCGCGGTTGCCGCCGAAACGGCCGCGGTGTTGCTCGTGATCCCGCCGCGTCCACCAGCCGTGGGCAGCGCTGCGCCGACGCCGCGCGTCAGGCCACGCGGCCCACCGCCGCGTTGAATCTGAACCGTGCCGGCGTTGATCCATGTCTCGAGCATCTCACGGAAGGCGGCGGCGCGTTCGGTATCGAGCGACGCGTCGCGAATGATCCGACGGTGCGCGATGATGGACGAGAACGCGCCCGCCCCCGCCGCGGCCATCATGCCCGTGATGGCGAGCCCGATGACGAGCTCCATGAGCGTCATGCCGCGTCGTCGCCTCATCGGCGCGTCACCAGGCGCGGCGTACGGTACATATACGTCTTGAGCTCGTAAGAGCCGTTCGTCCACCCGACCGTGACGTGCACAGAGTAGAGTCCCGCCTGATCGGACACCGGTGCCGACGTCGCCTTCCACGTGTATTCGTCGAGCGGTGCGGCGAACTTGCCGTCCTCGATCGAGTCGGGGAGCGACTGCAGCTCCTGATCGGTGAGGAGATTCATCACCTCGAGCCGCGACGTCGCGAGCGCTTCGACTTCGATCGCCCGCTTCGCCCGCTCGGCCGTGCGCATACCGCCGCCGACCGCCTCGAGCGCGCCGACAGCCGTCATGCCGACAATGGCGATGGCTGCGACCGCCTCGAGCAGCGTAATCCCGCGCCGGGTACCGCCGAGTCGCCGAGTCGCCGAGTCGCCGAGTCGCCTAGATCGAATCGGCATGCGCCACTCCGCTCCACGGGTCGATGCGAATCGTCAGCGGCTGCGGGCCGCCGCGCACGACCACGGTGTCGCCGAACGCGGCGCCCGTCGGTCGAAAGACGTACTGCAGCCGCGGCTGGCCGGTGACCAGCGTGTGCGCCAATCCGAGATCGAGCGTGCCGGCGGCGAGAACGCCATACCCGCTCACGCTCGACGTATCGAGCTCGTAGCGCAGCGTCTCCGGATCGAGGCGCAGCGTGACGTTCGCATTGAAATCAATCGCCGCTTTGCGGGCGTCCTTGAGCAGGCCGAGCATCGCGTCTGCGCCGGTCGGTTCCGGGCTGCGTCCGAAATCGCTGAACGCGGGAACGGCGAGCGTGGCCGCGATCGCGAGCACGAGCAGCACCATCGTCAGCTCCCAAAGCGTATACCCGCGTCGCGAGCGCATCACTTGAAGGAGTTGGCGTTGATGCCGTAGATCGCCTGGAGCAGCGACAGCGCGACGAATGCGACGATGGCGCCGAACATGATGATCATCGCCGGCTCGGCGAGGGTGGCAAGGCGCGACGTCGCGCGTTCGGTGCGCTCCTCGAAGATGTCGGCGGACTTCATGAGGAAAGTGCGAAGCTGCCCCGCGTCCTCACCGACCCCGACGAGCTGCGCCAGCATCGGGGGAAAGAGCGTGCTCTCGGCGAGCGCGGCGCGCAGCGAGCTGCCCTCGCGCACACGCGTGCGAATACGAGTGACGTCGTCGCGCGCGATTGGATCGCCGATCGACTCGACGGTGTCGTCGAGCGCGGTGAGCAGCGGCGCGCCGCCGCCGAGCAGTACGCCGACGAGCCGGGCGAAGCGGCCGGCGAGGGCGTAGCGACGCAGGGTGCTGATGCCGGGTAGGCCGAGCATGATCGTGGACCAGACGCGCCGTCCGTTGTCGCTTCCGCTCACCCACGCCGCGAAGGCCGCGATCACGAAAGGAATGAGCAACAACACCGGCCATGCACGGTGAAGCACGGCGGAGAACGCGAGCAGCGTCGACGTCGACTTCGGAAGACGCGCGCCGCTTCCTTCGAGGAGCGTGACAAACCGCGGCAGCACAAAGAAGAGAAGAACTGTTACCGCGACCGAGCCGGCTGTAGCCAGCAGCAGCGGATAGATCGCCGCGGAGAGAATTTTTCCCCGCAAATGTTCGTCGCGCTCGAGCTGATCGGCGAGGCGCTGGAACGCCGCATCGAGGTCGCCGCTCTTTTCGCCGGCGCGAACCAATCCGACGTACAACGGTGAGAAGAGTCCGCGATGCTCGGCGAGTGCGACGCTGAGCGGATCCCCGCGTTCGACGCGCGCCCGAACTTCCTGCAGCGCAAGCCTCACGTCGCCGGACGCGACACCCGACGCCGCGTTGAGCGCTTGGGCGAGCGGCATGCCGACGGGCAACAGCGCCGCCAGCGCGCGTGTCACCTCGAGGACCTCGCGGCGCCTGCCGAGTCGGAATCCGCGCGCTCCCCCTCCCCCGCGGGCGGCCTCGCTCGATTCGGCGACGTCGAGGACGAAGAGCCCGCGCTCCTCGAGCGTACGCGCGAGGGCGCCCGAGCTCACCGCCTGCGCTTGTCCACGCAGCCGCTTTCCTGAACCATCGACCGCTTGATATGCGTACGTGGGCATGGCGTCGGGTTATCGGTCGACTTCGACCGGAGACTACTTCCAGCTCGTGATATCTGCGTCCTCGCCATCGCCGCCCGGTTTTCCGTCGGCGCCGAGGGTGAGGAGGTCGTAGCCCTGCGGGTTCACCTGCCCCGGGGCCATATAGTTGTATGGACGCCCCCACGGGTCGGGGGGTACCGGCTTCCGGAGGTAGGGCCCGCGCCAGTTGGCCGGTGGGTCGATCTGGGGCTTCTCCCACAGCGATGCAAGTCCTTGTTCGGTCGTGGGATAGCGACCGTTATCGAGGCGGTAGGCGTCGAGCGCCGCCCCTAGCATCTCGATCTGCGATTTGGCCGTCGCACCCTTCGCCGCGCCGACGTGCTGGAAGATGTTCGGGGCGACCAGCGTAGCGAGAATGGCGATCACCACGATCACGACGAGGATCTCGATCAGCGTAAAGCCTGCGCGGACCGGTCGTCGGCGGGGAGAGGGGCGGACGACGCGCCGGTTGCTGCGAGCGATCATGGGAGTCGGCGGGGTTCGATGTGGAAGATTGGACACCGGGGGACCGGAAACGGTTTTCACGCCAAGCCTAGAATCTCGTTGGATTTACGAGCGGGAACAGCGCCTGTCCATTGACCACTGAACAGGCGCGATCGTTCCCTTCCCGGCTGCCCATACGAGTTACGTATGAAAGCTGGGGTATGTGACGCCGATACGCGTTATCAAATCTTCGCGGAAGGGGCGGAACGCCGCCCGCCTACTCGTCCTCGACGATCCGTCGGCGCCGCCGACCGTGTGACGCCGGCGAAAGGTCGATCATTAAGGCGATCACGATGCCGACGATCGGCCAGAGTGACCACACTCCGCCCCACCAGTGCTGAACGGCCGTGTACCAAAGAAGGGTCGTCGGAAGGAAGATGAAGCCAAGGATCGGCCACAGCGCCGTATCGAAAACGCCCTTGAACCACGTGGAGAGGAAATAGAGCAGCGCGATGACGAGGCGCGGCGTGAACAGCGCGAAGACCACGAAAAGGCAGGGCATTTGGAGGCCTCGAAAGCGTACGGGACGGTCGGCGCAGCCACCATCCCTACGGGACTTCGGTGCCGACGAGTTTCCTCGGTCCCTCCATTGCAACATGACGCGCCGCCAGGAGGCGAGCCATGGCCGAGACTTTGGTGCGATTCACGGAGGCGATCACCGGGCGCGACGGGCGGCAGTATGTCGCGTCGGCCCGCGGTATTCGCGGCAGCGACGGCCTGTGGCACGGGTGGATCGAATTCAGCGACGGCACGACGTCGATGCGCACAACGCAGGAGAGCGAACAGCCGAACCGCGACGACCTCATGTACTGGGCGCAGGGGCTCACATACGTCTATCTGGAAGGCGCGCTCGAACGTGCCACCCGCCCGATTGCGCCGGTGGCCAGCGTACCGCTTGCCGGCATTCCGCGTTCCGTGGAGCCGAACGCGCGGCCTGTCGCGGTCCTCGACCCGTTCGCCGTTTTCCGTCAGGGCGAGGAGATACTCCGACAGCAGCTGCTCGCCCTATCGCGCGATCAGCTCAACGCGGTCATCGAGCAGTACGGTCTGGGCGCGCCCGTTCCCGCGGTGCCGCGAGGCGTCGTGGGCTACGCCGACGCCGTCGATGCCCTGATCCTGCGGATTCGCGCTGCGTTTACGGCGGGCGTTTCATTCCGTCCGTCGGACAACGAATTCCGATAACTGCGCTGGTGGGGTCGGGAATATTCGGAAGGTCGAACGAGTCTCGTCAAGCAAATCCAACGAGGCTCGTTTCGAATGTCCAAACACCGCGACCGCGACCATCAGCGGTTCGACGATCAGAGCAACACACGACCAACCGGCAGCAACTACATCACCACCGACGAGGGCGACGATGGCATCGATCGTCGCGGGTTCCTGCGCTGCATGGCATGGGCCGGCACCGGAGTCGTTTGGGGTTTGAAAGGCGGAATCCCGACGTCGTTTCCAGTTGGGGCGCTGGCGTCGATGTCTGAAGCGCAACGCAAAAGCATCTTCTTCGCGCAGATCAGCGACAGTCACATCGGCTTCAGCAAAGAGGCGAACAAGGACGTCACCGCCACGCTGCAGCAGGCCGTGGCGAAGGTCAACGCGCTCCCACAGCAGCCGGCTTTAGTGCTCCATACCGGCGACATCACGCAGCTCGCCAAGGCCGACGAGTTCGACACGGCGAACGAAGTGCTGAAAGGTGTGAAGACGGACCGCATCTTTTATGTGCCCGGGGAGCACGACGTCGCGACGGACAACGGCGCGTCGTACCTGCAGCGCTACGGCAAAGGCACAAATGGTGGCGGCTGGTACAGCTTCGACCACAGCGGCGTGCGATTCGTCGGCCTCGTCAACGTTCTCAATCTCAAGGCAGGTGGACTCGGCTCGCTCGGTGCCGAGCAGATCGCATGGTTGAAGAAAGATGTTGCCGGACTGGCGAGCAGCACCCCGATCGTACTGTTCGCGCATGTGCCTCTATGGACCGTGTATCCCGAGTGGGGTTGGGGTACGGACGACTCCGAGCAGGCCCTCTCGTTACTGAAGCGTTTCGGATCGGTCACGGTCCTCAACGGCCACATTCATCAGATCATGCAGAAGGTGGAAGGGCACGTGTCCTTTCACACCGCGATGTCGACGGCCTTTCCGCAACCGATGCCGGGAGCCGCGCCGTCACCGGGTCCGATGACCGTTCAGCCGGAGCGGCTCAAGAGTGTTCTCGGCATTGCCAACGTCACGTTCATTCCAGGACGGAGCTCGCTTGCCGTCGTCGATGCAACGCTCTCCGGTCTTCCCCCGGCATTCGACGCCGCCATGCACGACTCGATGTCGCAACGCCGCGACGCGCGCAAATCGCTCAAGCTCGCGGCAAACGAGATCGCGATCGACAACTTTCAGTTCGCGCCGACGCCCCTCACCGTGCAGGCGGGGACCAAGGTCACATGGATCAACACCGACGACGTGCCGCATCTCATCGCCAGCTCGAAGAATGCCTTCAAGGCGTCGCCGGTAGTCGACACGGATCAGCGATTTTCGACGACGTTCTCGACCCCCGGCACGTACGATTACTTCTGCGCGCTACACCCGAAGATGCAGGGGAAGGTTGTCGTCACCCCCGCTTGAATAACGCGACGAACTGCTCGAGCTCAGCGCTGTTGAGATCGGAGACGGCCCAGTAATCCAATCCGCCGCTCTGCCACTCGATCATATGAAAGCCGTTGCGGCTTTCGTGCACGTCTCCGGCGCGCGAGTCCGACGGTCGCGTGTAGACATTGATCACGTGCTGTCGCCGGGTGTACGTCACGACCGGCACAGCACGTCCGTCGATGTAGTCGACGCGGCCGCCGGCGAGCGGGAAGCCCGCCGAATCCAGGTTCGGGACGGCGGGCGAAAGATCGACCCGGCCGTTGAACCAGGGTTTGACTTGATGCTGATTCGTCGAGACGACGTCGGTGAGGTGACCCGGCATCAACGAGCGGATATGGCTGTCGGTGATGGCGGCAGCGAAGCTACCGCGTGCAATAGACTGCCGCATCAGCGTCGCGGTGAGCGCACTGCTCGCGATCGCGACGACGAGGCCGGCGGCGGCCAACGCGGCCCAACGCGGACGGCCGCGCGGCTGGGGGGCAGGGACAGGCGGGGTGAAAGCGTCGTCTTGAGCCAGCGCATTCCTGATACGTGCCTTGAGCACGTCGGGTGTCGTGTGTCGCATAAAGCTTTCCTTGATCCGGCGCGACGTGAGCGCGAGCGCCTGCTCGTCGCGCGCGCACTCCGCGCACGCAGCGAGGTGCTCGCGCACGGCCTGCTGCTCGTCGCGCATCAACTCGTCGTCCATGTAGGCCGAGAGCAGCTCGGTACATTCGGCGCAGCGCATGTCAGCTAGCCTCCTTGACGCCAAGGCCGAGCGCGGACGCGAGTCGTTTGCGACCGCGGGCAAGCCGCGACATCACCGTACCGATTGGAACGCCGACCACGTCGCTGATCTCCTTGTAGCTCAGCTCCTGGATCTCGCGGAGCACGATCACTTCGCGGAACTCGTCGGGCAGCGCATCGAGGGCGCGGCCGAGCGCCGCGCGCTCCGACCGTTGGATGGCGCGCGCATCGGTCTCGCGCGAATCGGCGAGCGACAGCGTGCCCGAGTCGAAAGGCACGGCGTTCCGCTCGCCGCGATGCTGGCGAAGCCAGGTCATGCAGCAATTCCGCACGATCGCCAGCAGCCACGCCCGTGCGTCGCCCTCACGAAACCCCTCGAAATAGCGAATCGCGCGGAGTACGGCGTCCTGAACCACATCCTGCGCGTCGTGCTCGTCACGCACGAGATAGCGCGCGAGCGTGTACGCATCGTCGAGATGCGGCAGCACGATTCGCTCGAAGCGATCGACGTCGCGTTGGGACATGACTTGAAGGAGACTTTCGAGGAGGCCGGTTTATTCCCGGCGGTGGGCGGTGGGCGGTGCTTTTCATCGCCCATCGCCCATCGCCCATCGCCGATCGTTAGTCTCCGGCCGCCACGTCCGGCCGCTCGATCGCGACCGCTCCCTTCGGCACCGGCACCGGCTTCGGCTCGACCACCTTCTTCTTTCCGAGCCGCGCGAAGCCGCGCGTGAGCCGGTTGTTCAGCGAATCCATGTACGTGTAGAACACTGGCGTCACGTAGAGGGTGATCAGCTGCGAGAACGCCAAACCGCCGACGACCGCCACGCCGAGCGGGCGGCGCGACTCGGCACCGGCGCCCGTGGACAAGGCGATCGGCAGCGTTCCCATGAGCGCGGCCATCGTCGTCATCATGATCGGACGGAATCGGATCAAGCAGGCGTGCACGATCGCATCGGCCGGCGCACGTCCTTCCGACCGCTCCGACTCCACCGCGAAGTCGATCATCATGATCGCGTTCTTCTTCACGAGACCGACGAGCAGGATGATGCCGACGAACGCATACACGCTCAACTCGATCTTGAAGATGAGCAGCGTGAGCAGCGCGCCGAACGCGGCGAACGGCAGGCCTGAGAGAATCGTGATCGGGTGGATGAAGCTCTCGTAGAGAATCCCCAGCACCACGTAGATCACGAAGATCGCGATGCCGAGCAACGCGAGCATCCCGGCTTGCGTCGACTGGAAGGCTTGGGCCGTACCCGAGAAGCCCGTCGTGATCGCAGCCGGCAGCGTCTTGTTCGCGACGCGCTGCACTTCGGCGGTAGCCTGGCCGAGCGCGATGCCTGGCGGAAGGTTGAAGCTCAGCGTCACCGACGGCAGCTGTCCCGAGTGATTCACGGACAGTGGTCCCGCGGTCTGCGTGATGTTCGCGACCGCGCTGAGAGGAACGAGCGTGCCGGTGGTCGAACGAACGTACAGCAGGTCGAGCGCCGACAGGTCCATCTGATACTTGGGCAGCAGCTCCATCACGACCCAGTATGCGTTGTTCGGCGTGTAGATCGTCGAGACCTGCCGCGAGCCGTACGCGTTGTACAGCGCCATCTCGATCTGCTGCGCGTTGACGCCGAGCGAGCTCGCGCGCTCGCGGTCGATCTCGACGCTCGCCTGCGGATTGCCGAGCTGGAGATCGCTCGTCACGTCTTGCAGCAGCGGCGACTTGCGCATCGAGTCGACGAGCGCCAGCGCCGCGGGGTAGAGCGTCGTGATGTCCGAGCTCTGCATCGCGAACTGATAGAGACTCTTCGACACTCGGCCGCCGATCTGAATTGCCGGCGGGTTCTGCATGTACACGACGATGCCCGGCACCTTCGCGAGCTTTGGCCGGAGCTCCTTGATGATGTCGTCGACGCTCAACCGCTTGTCGCGCGGCGGAAGACCCATGAACACGCGACCCTGGTTCGATCCGGAGATCGTCGAGCTCCCACCCACCGCCGACATGAATCCGGCGATGTTCGAATCCTGCGCGATGATCGCCGCGACCTGCTTCTGGTGCGTCACCATGTCGTCGAACGACGTGCCCTGCGCCGTCTCCGTCGTCGCGAACATGTTGCCGTTGTCCTGACTCGGGATGAATCCCTTGGGAATGATCGCGAACAGCCCGACCGTCCCGACGAGAATCAGCAGCGAGAAGAAGAGCGCCACACGCCGGTGGTCCATCACCCACAGCAGGCTCGTCTCGTACTTCCCGACGAGCCACTCGTAACCGGATTCGGTGAGGTTGTACAGCCGCCCGTGCCGCTCGTCGTGCTCGTGCGGTTTCAGGAACCGGCTCGACAACATCGGCGTCAGCGTCAGCGACACGAAGCCGGACACGAGAATCGACACGGCGATGACGACGGCGAACTCGTGGAACAACCGACCGATGATCCCGCCGAGGAACAGGATCGGGATGAATACGGCGGTCAGCGACAGCGTCATCGACATGATGGTGAAGCCCACTTCCGCGGCGCCGTCCACGGCGGCCTGCATCGGCGGTTTCCCCATCTCCATGTGGCGCACGATGTTCTCGAGCATGACGATCGCGTCGTCCACCACGAAGCCCACGGCGAGCGTGAGCGCCATCAACGACAGGTTGTCGAGGCTGTAATCCAGCATGTACATCACGGCGAACGTGCCGATCACCGAGATCGGCAGCGCCAAGCTGGGAATGACCGTCGCCGAGACGTTGCGCAGAAAGACGAAGATCACCGCGATGACGAGAACCAGCGTCAGCACGAGCGTGAACTTCACGTCGTGCACCGATTCCCGGATGGAAATCGAGCGGTCGATCATCTTGTTGATGTCGACGCCGCCGGGCAGCTGCGGCTTGAGCTTGTTGACCAGATCATTCACCGCGTCGGCGACGGCGACGGTGTTCGAGCCCGGCTGACGCTGCACCGCGAGGATGAGACCGCGCTTCTCGCGGAACCAAGCTGCCGCGCGGTTGTTCTGCACGTCATCGAGGACGTTCCCGAGATCGCCAAGGTGGATCGGCGCGCCGTTGCGATAGGCGACGACGAGACGGCGGAAGCCTGCCGCGTCCTGCAGCTGCCCGTTCGCCTCGACGGTGTACGTCTTGTTCGGGCCGTTGAGGATGCCCGTCGGCAGATTGACGTTCTGACTCGAGATCGCGTTCGCCACCTCGTCGATGCCGAGCTTGCGGTTGACGAGGGCCGTCGGGTCGAGCTGCACGCGAACGGCGTACTTCTGCGCGCCGTACACGTTCACCTGTGCCACACCCGGCACCATCGAGATGCGCTGCGCCATGAACGTCTCGGCGTATTCGTCGAGCTGCGACAGCGGCATCAGGTCGGACGTGAACGAGAAGAAGATGATCGGCGAATCAGCCGGGTTCACCTTCTGGTACGACGGCGGAATGATGCCTTGCGGGAGGTCCCTGAGCGTCTTGGCGATCATCGCCTGGACGTCCTGCGCCGCGCCGTCGATCGAGCGGTCGAGCGTGAACTGCATCGTGATCGACATCGAGCCGAGGCCCGACGACGATGTCATGTTGTCGATGCCGGCGATCGTCGAGAATTGTTTCTCCAGCGGCGTCGCGACGGCGGACGCCATCGTCTCCGGGCTCGCGCCGGGGAGACTGGCATTCACCGTGATCGTCGGGAAGTCCACCGTCGGCAAGTCGCTGACGGGGAGACGGCGGTACGCCGTGATCCCGAAGAACAGAATGCCGGCCATCACGAGAACCGTGGTGACCGGACGCCGGATAAACAGTTCAGAGAAGTTCATCAGCCCGTCCCCGCTTTCACCCCCGACCCAGCCTGCGCTCCGTTCAACGAGTCGCCGCCGACCTGCGTCGTGCGGCCCGCATTCACCGGAGCCGGCTTCGCGTCGACGCGCGCGTTCGGCGTCAAACGCGACTGGCCGTCGACTACTACCTGCTCGCCGGCCTCGAGGCCTTTATCCACCGTCGTCAGGTCGCCGACCGCGCGCCCGACCGAGACCTGTCTGACAATCGCCCGCTTGTCGTTGCCCACCACGAACACATAGTTGCCCTGCTGCCCAGCCAGAACCGCGCGCGTTGGCACTGCGACGACGTTCGGCTCGACTTGGAGCTCGACGCTCACTCGTACGTACTCCCCGGGCCACAACGCATTCGATTGATTCTGAAACCGTGCCTTGGCGGTCACGGTTCCCGTGAGAGAATCCACCGAATTGTCCAAAAACGCCAGAGTCCCGGCCTCAGCCACGCGACCGCTGTCGGCCGTCACGACGCGAACTGGAACGGGGCCTCTCGCATCCCGGCGCTGGATCGCCGGGAAGTCCTTCTGGACCACCGGGAATCGCACGAGAATCGGCCGCAGCTGATTGATCACGACGATTGGATCGCTGTTGGCACGCAAGAGGTTGCCGGCCTTGACCAGCAACCGCCCCGTCCGCCCGTCGATTGGTGAACGAATAGTCGTGTATCCGAGATTGACGCGCGCATTGTCCACCGCGGCGCGATCGGACTGCACCGTGGCCTGCGACGCGGCAGCCGCGGCCGCTGCTTGGTCCGCCTGAGAGCGCGTCACGTAGTCTTTCTCGACCAGCGCTTTGTATCGCTCCGCCTCGCGCGCCGCGTTCTGAGCCTGCGCGGTGTCGCGAGCGAGCGTCGCTTCCGCTTGGCGCAGCGCCGCCTCGAACGGACGCGGATCGATCTTGAACAGAACCTGGCCGGCCCGCACGTCGTCGCCTTCGTTGAACTCGACCGCCTCGAGATTCCCGCCGACCTGCGCCGCGATGGAGACAGTGTGCAGCGGCTCGACGACTCCGTTCGCTTCGATCGTCAACGGAGCAGAGACGCGTGAAACGGCCGCGACCTGGACGGGAACCGGCGGCGACTGCTGCGCCGGCGGCTTCGAGCACGCGGCAACAACACCGGCGACGAGCGCAAGAGCAACGTGAGCGCGAATCATTGTTTCGGCCTTATGTCGGCCGCGGGCGTGAACGGCCCGAAGCTCGTGTCGCCGCGGGCGTTCAGCACGCCGACGTCGTGCGCGAGCTGCGCCAGCGCGGAGCGCCACTGCCAACGCGAGTCCACGTCCTGCGAGCGCGCCGTGGCGAGCGCCGACTGCGCGACGAGAAGGTCGACGATGTTGCCGACGCCCTCCTTGTAACGTCCACGCGCCACTTCTTCCGATTGAATGGCGTTGGCGAGCAAATCGCGCGAGGTTCGAACGCGATCAGTGGCCGTGCGCAGTGTGTAGTACGCGGTGAACACTTGCTGGATGATCTGCTGTCTGGTGAGCTCGGTGCGCGCCTGAGCAGCTTGAAACTGCTCGTTCGCGGCCGCGACATCATAGTGGTTGGAGAATCCGCTGAACACTGGAACCGACACGCCGACGTTCAGCGAATACGTATTTCCCGCAAAGTTAGAGACGTTCGACGCGTTGTTGGCACCCGTTCCTGTAAAGGCCAACGACGGAAGATACCCTGACTTCGCCACCTGGATCTGCGAGTGCGCGGCCTCCGCCTGAGCGCGCGCCGACGCGAGCTCCGGTCGGTTGCGCACGGCGACGTTGATCAGCGAATCGACGGATTCCGTGATGAAATGCACTGAATCCGACAGCGTGACTGCCGGGACGTCGTACGCCGTGTTGGCCGGCAATCCCATCGACACCGCGAGGGAGCCCTTCGTCACCTGGAGAATTCCCTCCAGCGTCTGCAGCTGAAGCTCCGCCTGTGAGCGCGCCGTTCGCGCCTGAAGGACGTCGGCGATCGTGGCCAATCCCACATGATGCCGCTCGTTCGCCGCGTCGAGCGTAGCCGTCGCCAGGTCGAGCGAAGCCTTCTGCGCGTCGCGCTGGGCACGCGTCGAGAGATATGTGAACGCCGCCGACTCGACGAGCAGAATCGTGTTCTGCACCGTCGCGTTGTGCGTGAGATCCACCGCGATCGCCGTCTGCCGTGCGACGTCGATCGACCCGCTTCGACCGCCGAAGTCGAGAACCGTGTATGTCAGGGTCCCTGACGGTCCATACTGCGTACGCTCGCCCGCCGGTCGGTTCGGCGAAGACAGGGCGAGCGAACGGTTGATCGCCACGCCCGCGACTAACGTCGGATACAAGCGTCCTTGGGTCGAGCCGTAGACGTCCGCGGCGGCTCGCGCCTGCACCCACGACTGCCGCGTCAACGGGCTCTTACGCAGCGCGATGTCGATCGCTTCGGCGAGTGTGTACTGCTTGACCGTGTCGAGCCGCCCAGGTCGGACGACATCCCGCTCCGCCGCCTCCGTGACGGACGCCGGCGGCGTCCACTGCGTCGTTTGGGTCGGAGGCGTCGCGGCTACGCCCTCGATCCGCGGTGGACCGTGGACACACGCGCTCGCCAGGGCGAGCGATGCCAGCGCAAAACGAGCGCGACGTCGGCCCGGAAAACTCACTGTTTCTTGGCCTGACCTGCCTGCGCCACAGGAGGCGGAGCGCCGCGGCGAATATTGGCGGCCAGCTGGAGCCTCGGAGCCTTCAAGGGGCGACCGGTCACGATCGCGCCGAGCGCGACGACCTTGTCACCGGGTTGCAAACCTTCCGTGACCTGAACGACCCGGAGGTCGGTCGGACCCGCTCTGACCACGCGCATCTCGTACGTGCTGTCGGGCAGGGCGACGATGACGTACTTGCCCGGCGTTCCGGTTTGCGATCCGCCCTCGCTCGGAACGAGGTCGCGGCGCATCTGGGCCGTCAGCGAGTCCACGGGAATCGCGAACATGCGTGCTACCGGAGCGAGCTCGCTGGTTTGACGAATCGCGTCGATCGGCACTTGGACGACGTTGCTGAGATCGGCCGCGCGAATCGTGACCTCACCGTTCATTCCGGGCATCAGCAAGCCGTCTTTGTTGTTGATGCTCACCATCACCGGGAAGAACGTCACACCCTGCGTGACAACGGCCTGCGGCTCGATCTTCTCGATGACGCCGTCGAACGTTCGATCGGGAAACGCGTCCACGGCGACCGACGCGGGCAGTCCGACGCGAATGTTCCCCATCTCGACCTCGTCGATCGTCACGCGCATGCGGACGCGCCCGAGGTCGGCGATGGTCATCAACGTCGTTCCACCGTTGGCGGACGTTGCCGCCGTGATGATCTGTCCCTGCGTGACCGGCCGGCTCACGATCGTTCCGCCGATCGGCGCCTCGACGGACGCGTCCTCCAGCCGCTGGCGCGCGAGATCGAGGCTCGCCTTTGCCGACACGAGCTGCGACTGGGCGGCGGCGAAGGTGGACCTGGTGCTGTCGTGCTCGGACTGGGTGATGACGTGTCGCGCGAACAGCGTGTCCTTTCGCGCGCGATCGCGAATCGCCTTTTCGATCCCCGCGGACGCGACGACGTCGTCGGCCATGGCCTGATCGAACTGGTTTTTCACGTCACGTGGATCGACTTGCGCCAGCAAGTCGCCGCGCTTGACCACCGATCCGACCTCGACCGGCATCTTGATGATCATTCCCTGTGCTTTCGACTTGATGTCGACGGGATTGATCGGCTCGACGGTGCCAGTGGCCTGCACGCGAACGGCGATGTCGCCGCGCGTGATGGTCACGGTCGGCAGCGCGACCTGCTTGGTCGCTTTGTTCTGACAGGCTCCAACGGAGACAAGTACGGCAAAGACTGCAATGCGGCGTGATTGCATGTAACTGGGCGGGAGAAAAGCGAACACGGCGTTCGGGCGTTGGAAGCAAAGCGGCGCCCCCCGAACGGAGGCGCCGTCACGTTCATTCTATTGAAAGTACGCGCCCGAATGACTGGATGTTGAGTCCGGGCGAGGCCGCTCGCCAACAAGAAAAAACCAGCCGTGTCGAATGAACGACACGGCTGGCGATCTACTGCCTTCTCATTTGCTTACGGTTTCTTTCCCGGCGGCGTCGTCGGCTTGTGAGGGTTCGGGGCCGAGCCCCGCCCGCCGTTTGCCGGAACGCCGGCCGGCGGGCCGCCTCCCGGCGAGCCATTTCCAGCAGCACCACCCGCGCTTGCAGGCCGTTTCGTTCCGGCGAGGGCCCGGCCAGTTTCTGCCGGCTTGTTCGCCAGGCCCGGCGCATCCTGTGACAATCCCGCTAACTGTTCCAAGTCGTTATCTGAAGCCCGTGCCTGGAGCCGGTCGCGAACGCGCTTGAGCGCCTCGGCCGACGGCAGCCCGCGGTCAATCAAGCTGCCGATGACGTACAAAGGCACGGCGACCGATCGTCCGGACGGCGCCGACTTGGCCAACTCGCTGACGCTGCGCCCGTCGACCCCCTTTCGGATCGCCTCGGCAGCGGCATCAACTTCATCGCCCGTCGGCTTCTTCGAGCGCGCCGCCTCGAGGGCGTCGCGGCCGCTGGCCATACGATCGGCCTGCTCGTCGATTGCCTTTTCTATGTCCTTCGGCGCAACTCCGCGGGCGGCAAACTTGAGCGCGCGGTTCTCGAGCGCGGCGGCCGGGAGGTCGTGCGCCCTTGCCGCGGCGATCGTAGCCAGCACGTGTTCGGCGACGCTCGCAGGAAGTACTTCCTTCAAACGTGCTGAAGGATCGTTGGCCTGCGACCGGACTACGCCCGCTCGCGCGGTCGTCGCCACCATCGCCGCCATCACCAGCTTGGTTAGTCGTTTCATGACGGAACCCTCGTTCTCGCAAGTCTTTGGATGACCTCCGCCGATTCCACTAGCGGCGGCCTCTACTTCTTGGACTGCGATGAGCCCCCATGAGGTCACTGTCCCGTAAATTGTTGTCAGATCTACGGTTCGATTACTAGAAGCCCTGCCGACCCCCCAAACTCATCGGAAATGGGGGTCAGGCCCGGCGGGACGGTCCAGGGCCCGCCGTTTAGGCGAATGTTGATTTGGTGGGTTCCGCGAGCGATCGGTACTGCCACCATCCATTTCTCGCTCGACCGAATCAACTGGATCGGTTTCCAGGCGGTGAAGTCGCCGCTCACCTCGACCGACGTCGCACCCGGAGCGGCAATCTCCAAACGAACTTGGCCAGC
>DATMHK010000204.1:0-14105 GCA_035554995.1 Gemmatimonadaceae bacterium | reverse complement strand
AGAAGCTGCGCGCCACGAACGTCGCGCCGAGGGTGAGCGCGAGCTGCACCGGGTCGATCGGCGGCTGCGCGTTCGCCTCGCCGCGCTTGGACGTGGACCCGACGTCTGCCGAGGCGGAGAACTGCCCCTTCGTCAGGCCGTAGACGCCGTTGTTCTCCAGCACGTACATCATGTTCAGGTTGCGGCGGATCGCGTGGCAGAGCTGGCCAAGGCCGATCGACAGCGAATCGCCGTCGCCCGATATGCCGATGTACGCGAGCTGCCGGTTCGCCGCGTTGGCGCCGGTCGCCAGCGCGGGCATCCGACCGTGCACACCGTTGAAGCCGTGCGACTGCCGGAGGAAGTACGCGGTCGTCTTCGAGGAGCAACCGATGCCGCTCATCTTCGCCGCGCGGTGCGGTGGAAGCTCAAGCTCCCAGAGCGCCTGCACGAGCGCCGCCGTCACGGAGTCGTGTCCGCACCCGGCGCAGAGCGTCGACATCGCGCCCTCGTAGTCGCGCTTGGTGAAGCCGAGCGAATTCGTCGGAAGCGAGGGATGCCTGACTGGTGGTTTGGTGATCGAGGCCATGATTCGTCGGAGATTCGAGTTTCTACAAACGCCTACCGTTGACGCGCGGCCGTCGCCGCGGTCGCGCCGCCATTCGCGTACGCCGGAATGTTCAGGTGCCCCTCGCCTTCCAGCACACCACGAACGACGCGATCGGCCGTGAGCGGTAAGCCGCCATAGTCGAGGATCGACGTCATCCGATCGCGCGCGATGCCGGTCTCGAGGGCCAACAAGCTGCGTAGCTGTCCGTCGCGATTCTGCTCGACGACGTAGCAGCGCTCGTGCGCGTCGATGAACGCGCGCACCGAAGGTCCGAAGGGGAACGCGCGAACCCGCATGTAGTCCACCGAGTGTCCGGCGGCCCGCAAACGGTCGAGCGCTTCCATCACCGCGGAATGACAACCACCCACCGAGATGATTCCAATTTCGGCGGTGCCATCGGACTGATTGTGTACCTCCGGCGCCGGCACAGCCGTCGCCGCCGTCGCGAGCTTCCGCGCCAGCCGATCGACGACTTCCAGATACTCGGCGGAGTCCTCGGTGTACGCGGCATTCTTGTCGTGACCGGAGCCGCGCGTGAAGTAGCCGCCGCGTGGATGCGCACCGGGAAGCGTGCGCGCGGCGATCCCGTCGCCGTCGACATCCGTGTAGCGAGCGAATTTCTGGACACGGTCGAGCTCCGCGGGGCCGAGCACTTTGCCGCGATCCGGGCGATAGCCGTCGTCCCACGAGAACTTGTTGCACATCCAGTCGTTCATCCCGATGTCGAGATCCGAAACGACGAACACCGGTGTCTGAAAACGCTCCGAGAGGTCGAACGCCGCGACGGCGAGGTGAAAGCACTCTTCCGGATTCGCCGGAAAGAGCGCGATGTGCTTCGTGTCGCCATGCGAGAGGTACGCGATCGACAACAGGTCGCCCTGCTGCGTGCGCGTCGGCATGCCGGTCGACGGACCCGTGCGCTGAATGTCGAAGAAAACGCCCGGGATTTCGGCGTAGTAAGCCAGCCCGATGAACTCACCCATCAACGAGATGCCCGGGCCGGCCGTCGACGTGAAGCTGCGCGCGCCGCACCAGCCGGCACCGATCACCATTCCCGCCGCCGCCAGCTCGTCCTCGGCCTGGATCAGCGCATATTTGCGCTGCTTCGTCGCGGGATCGACGCGGAAGCGTTCACAGTATTCCTTGAACGCTTCCATGAGCGACGTGGACGGCGTGATCGGATACCAGGCGCCGACGGTCGCGCCGGCGAAAACCGCGCCGAGCGCTGCCGCGGAATTGCCGTCGATCAGGATGCTCTCCGACGTCGCGTTCATCCGCTCCAAGCGAAAGGGCAACGGACAATCGTAATTCGCCTTCGCGTAGTCGTAGCCGAGGCGGATCGCCTTGAAGTTGGCGTCGAGAAGCTTGGCCTTCTTCGAGAACTTCTCGCGCAACATCTCGCCGATCACGTCCATGTCGATCTCGAGCAGCGCGACGAGCGCCCCCGCGTACACGATGTTGCGGAGCAGCGTCCGCTCGCGATCGCCCTCGAACGACTCGACGCACATCTTGCCGAACGGAATGCCGAGGATCGTGATGCCTTCGCGCACGAGCGAGTCGTCGAGCGGCCACGACGAGTCGTAGAGCAGATAGCCGCCGGGTCGTACCGCGGCGACGTCCTTCGCGTATGTCGCCGGATTGAGCGCCACGACGAGATCGATATCGGCGGGCCGCGCCATGTACCCCTCGCGGCTCACTCGGATCTCGTACCACGTGGGCAGTCCCTGAATGTTCGACGGGAAGACATTCTTCCCGGTGACCGGGATGCCCATGCGGAAGATGGCCTGCATCAGCAAGCTGTTGGCGCTTGCCGAGCCGGTGCCGTTCACCGTCCCGATCTTGAAGGCGAAGTCGTTGACGCGCGATTCCACCGAGTTTCTCCCCCCTCCGTCGACGTCAGGCATTCTGCACCACCGGTTGCGTCGGGGGCATCGTGAGCTGCGGTACCACGGTGCCCATATGCGACGCGGCCCGCCCTGCCGCATAAGGGATGAGAAGCTCGAACTGTCGCATGTCCCACGCTGCCGTGGGGCATCGTTCGGCGCACAGCCCGCAGTGCAGGCAGACGTCTTCGTCCTTCACCATTATGCGCTTCGTCTGCGGCAGCGCCGATGACGTGTACAGCGCCTGCGTCGGATTCATCGTCGGCGCGGAGAGCCAGGCGCGCAGGTCGGTGTCATCGGCGATGTCCGGGGCGATTGAGAGACAGTTCACCGGACAGACGTCGACGCACGCGTCGCACTCGATGCACAAGCTCTCCGTAAAGTGCGTCTCGATGTCGCAGTTGAGGCAGCGCTCGACTTCGCGCGCCGTCTCTTCCGGCGAAAAGCCGAGCTCCACTTCCACGCCGAGGCCGGCGAAGCGCTTGGTGAGCTCGGCGTGCTGCATCTTCGTGCGCGGCACAGGGCTGTAATCGTTGCTGTAACTCCACGCGTGCATGCCGACTTTCGAGCTCACGAGGTTCATACCGTACGCCGGTCGATCCGTCAGCGGCTGGCTCTGACAATGTTGGTGGATGGAGATCGCCGCCTGATGGCCGTGCTCGACGGCCCAGATGATGTTCTCCGGCCCCCACGCCGCGTCGCCGCCGAAGAACACGTCGGCGCGCGAGCACTGCATCGTCGTCTTATCGACGAACGGCATGTTGTTCTCGTCGAAATCGATGCCGACGTCGCGCTCGATCCATGGGAAAGCGTTCTCCTGGCCAATCGCGAGGATCACGTCGTCGCACGGAATGACGACCGTCTCGATCACTTCGCTCTTCTGTCGACCGTTTTGCTCGAACCACCGCAGTCGATCGAGCTCGAGGCCGACGAGTCGGCCGTTCTCGAGCACGAAGCGCTTCGGCGCGTGATTCTCGACGATCTCGATGCCCTCTTCTTCCGCGTCTTCCAATTCCCACGGCGACGCCTTGAAGTACGGACGTGAACGTCGAGCGATGACTTTCACGTCGTGGCCGCCGAGACGGCGCGACGTACGGCAGCAATCCATCGCCGTATTGCCGACTCCGATGATCAGCACTCGCTCGCCAATCCGCTCGATGTGGCCGAAGTGCGCCGACGCCAACCACTCGATCCCGATGTGAATGTTGCTCGCCGCTTCGCTGCGGCCTGGGATTTCGAGATCCTTTCCCTTGGGCGCCCCGCTGCCGACGAACACGGCGTCCCAGTTCTCGTTCAGGAGAGTGCGCATGCTCGTGACGGGCGAGTTGTAGCGGATGTCGACGCCCATCCCGAGAATCGAACCGACTTCTTCGTCCAGCACTTCGGCTGGAAGTCGGAACGACGGGATGTTGATGCGCATCAGTCCGCCCGGTTCGGTGAGCTTCTCGAGGATCGTCACCTCGTAGCCGAGCGGCATCAGGTCGTTGGCAACTGTGAGCGACGCCGGTCCCGCGCCGATCAGCGCGACGCGCTTTCCATTCTTCTCACGAGGCGCCCTCGGCAGCCGGTCGCTGACGTCGCCGCGATGATCCGCCGCCACGCGCTTGAGCCGGCAAATGGCGACCGGCTTCGCATCCACGCGGCCTCGACGGCAGGCCGGCTCGCACGGGCGGTCGCACGTCCGGCCGAGGATCCCCGGAAAGACGTTCGACTCGCGATTGACCATGTACGCGTCCGAGTATCTGCCCTGCGCGATCAGGCGGATGTACTCGGGGACGTTGGTGTGTGCCGGACATGCCCACTGGCAGTCGACAACCTTATGGTAGTACTGCGGATTCGAAACGTCCGTGGGGGGACGGGGTGAAGCTGGACGCGCACCGGCAGCGGACATGCAGCAGACTCCTTGGGGTGCCTGGAGGTCGGCCTATTCTCTGTCCCGGAACGTAGCGTGGCAAGGGCAGCTTCCCTACGAGATCTGGCGGAATGCCCTACGCACCGAAAGATTGAAATTGGTACGGTTGTTGTGTGCAGCGCGAACGTCGTCTCCCCCCCGCGTGGAGGAAGCAATGGGTCAGACACTGCACTTGGGAGCGCCGACGGTCATCGAGTCCGCCGCGGAGCGGTCACCGTACGCCGCGCTTTTCGAAGACGACGGCAAGGTCGCGTACTTCTACGGACTCGACACCAGACTGGGCGACCAGGTGCTCGACGCGGTGCATGTGTACAACGTGGGAACGGTTCTCGATCATCCCAGCCCGGACCTCGACGTGCACCTTCCCTGCGACGTGCAGATCATCTGGTCCGAGACGCAAGAACGCGTAGCGCTTCTCCTCAACGGCAGACCACACGCCGTCTTCGACTTCGTCGCCAAGCGCGGATATTGCCGCTCCAACTTCCCCGCGGCTTCCAGTTGGAGCAAAGACGGGCATGGGTGGGAAGATGAAGCAGTGCAGTTCTTGAACGCCGGAGCGTAGTAAGGCGCAACGGCAACCGCGCGACTGCCAGACGGCGCGGCTGCCGAACGGCGCACCTGCCGAGAGGCGCAAGCGGCCTTCGGCCGACGGACGCGCGACATTGAGTGCAACCCTGTGACCGAAGTGTCGCCGAGGAAAGGCCGTGCGCCCGTCACAAAACCCGGACACGCTCAACAAACGGGCGCGAAGCGCCCATGCGCCGCTTGGCAGTCGCGCCGTTCGGCAGCCGCGCCGTCTGGCAGTCGCGTAGTTCGGCAGTCGCGCGGTCGCCGTTCGCGCCTTAACGATTCTCTCCCCATTGAGAGAGAAAGGCATCCACTGCCGGCGGCCCTGACCCTATGCCCTCGTCGTGCTTGAAATAGACGTAGGCCTCCTCCCACCCTTGCCCCTGAATTCGCGACGCCCATTCGGTCAACGCCGAGGCATCGTAATCGAAGCGATGAAGCCGCACGTAGCCCCACGTCGAGGTCGCGACAAATGGAGACGAGAATTCCGGCTGATCGATGATGCACATCGCCACGTCACGCTGGCGTAGCAGCTCGTAGACGTCGTCGTCGAACCAGCTCGGCTCGCGGAACTCGATCGTGAAGCGTCGATCGCGCGGTAGCGTGTCGAGGAACGCGCGCAGACGGTCGACGTCCTTCTTCAGATTCGGCGGGAGCTGAAAGAGAATCGGTCCGAGCCGATCGCCGAGCGTCGACGTGTTCTTCAGCAGGAACTCGACGGCGCTCGCGCATTCCGGCTTCAGTCGCGCGAAATGCGTGATACGCTGGCTCGCCTTGATCGCGAAGGTGAACGGCTCGGGAACCTGGCCCGCCCACGATTGCAGAACGCCTTCCTTCGGAAGGCGATAGAACGTGTTGTTGATCTCCACCGTCGGGAAACGCGACGCGTAAAAACCGAGCATCGCGTCGTCTTTGAGCTCCGACGGGTAGAACGAGCCCTTCCATTCCTTGAAGGCGAAGCCGCTCGTTCCCGCGTGCAGCTTCATGAAGCTTTGACGACGGCTTCGCTCGGCTTGGTGGCGGTGAGGCTGGCCTTCAGCGCTTCCATGAGGTCGATGATCTTCGTGCCGCCGTCCGGGGCGACGTCGGACGTGATGTCCTGGCCGTCCACCTTGCGCTGGATCGCGTCGAGCACGCGCTCGCGCACCGTGTCCTTGAACTTGTCCGGCTCGAAGTTTTCTGTTGCCGTCTGCTCGATGAGCTGCTTGGCCAACGCCAGCTCGGCCGGCTTCACGTCGCCGTCGGGAATGGTGACCTCGGTCGTCGGACGCACCTCGTCGGCGTAGTGCAGCTGCTCCATCACGAGAACGTTGTTCAGCGTCCGCAGAAGCACGAGGTGCTGTTGCCCGCGGGCCGCGTACTGACCGAGCGCCGCACGACCCGTCTCCTGGAGGGCCGCGGCGAGCAGCCGATAGGCGCGTTCGCCACCTTTGTCGGGGCCGAGGTAGTAGACCTTCTCCAGATACTCGCGGTCCACCTTCGCCAGCGGGACGAATTCGACGACGTCGATCATCCCGGTCGCCTTCTCCTCGAGCGCTTTGAGCTCCTCGGCGCTGAGAATCACGTACTGATCCTTGGCGAACTCGTAGCCCTTCACCGTGTCGTCGCGGGTCACGATCTCGCTGTCCTTGGGACAGATGTACTGCTGCTTGAGCCGCGAGCCGCACTTCTTGTGCAGCATGTTGAACGAGACGCTCGACTTCGATTCCGACGACGAAAACAGGCTGACGGGAACCGAAACAAGACCGAAGGAGATGGTGGCTGTGCCGATCGCGCGAGCGGGCATACGAAGACTCTGAGCCGTGAGGGGGGAGGCCGCGGCCAAGCGCGGCGGCCAAAACTCTCGTACACGACGAGCGTATACGCAAGATGGAACCTGCGCACGCGTGTGATCAACGGCCTTTCGTCAACGTTTGTGATCCGACGACGCGCCAGATTGCGTTTCCGACGTCGTCCGCGATGAGGAGCCCTCCCCGTGAGTCGAACGCCACGCCGACAGGTCTACCGCGCGCGTTGCCATCGGCGTCGAGAAAGCCGGTGAGCAGATCGACCGGCATACCCGAAGGTTTCCCGTTAGTGAACGGGACGAAGACGACCTTGTAGCCGCTCTGCGGCTTCCGGTTCCAGGACCCGTGCTGTCCGACGACCATTCCGCCGCGAAAGCGCGGCGGAAGCGCCGACTCGGCCGGGGACCATGCGAGTCCGAGCGACGCCGTGTGCGGCCCCAACGCGAAGTCGGGAACCAGCGCCGAAGCCACCAGATCGGGACGCTGATCTTTGACGCGCGTGTCGACGTGCTGGCCGTAGTAGCTGTAGGGCCAGCCATAGAACCCGCTGTCGCGGACCGAGGTGATGTAGTCGGGGACGAGATCGCTGCCCAGCTCATCACGCTCATTGACCGCCGCCCACAGCGCGCCCGTCGTCGGCTCCCACGCGAGCCCGTTCGGATTGCGCAGACCGGACGCGTAGACCCGATGGGCCCCCGTTCGCGGATCGATTCGCCAGATCGCCGCGCGATCCCGCTCGGCGTCGATGCCGTTTTCGGCGACGTTGCTGTTCGAACCAACGGTGGCGTACAACGTGGAGCCGTCGGCGCTCAACAGGATGTTCTTCGTCCAGTGGTGATTGATCGTGCCCGCCGGCAAATCGACGATCTTGCTCGGCGCCCCTGTTACGCGCGCCGACTTCACGTCGAACGGGTAACGGAGCACCGCGTCCGTGTTGGCGACGTAGAGCGATCCGTCGAAATACGCGATGCCGAACGGCGCATTCAAGGAGTCTAATAGAACCGCTCGAAACTCCGCGACGCCGTCGCCGTCCGCGTCGCGGAGCAGCGTAATTCGGTTCGCGCTCGGGACCGCGGCGCCCGCCTTCTTCATGTAGCGCCGGAGGAACCATCCACGAATGCCCTTTCCGTCGTCCGGGCGTTTTGGCGCGTTCGTCTCGGCGACGAGCACGTCGCCGTTCGGGAGCACGTAGAGCCAACGAGGATGGTCCAGGCCTTTCGCGAACGCGTTGACCAAGGTTCCGGTCGCGGCGGCGGGCCGTTCGTAAGCGCCCCAACCCTTTGCCGGCGCGACCTTCACTGTCGGTATGAGCGACGTCCGCGGGCCCGGCAACGCCGGACTCGGGCCGGTGCCGTCCGCGACCGAGAGCTTCGCGCTCGGCGCGCAGGCGGTTGCGACGGCGATGCCGCACACAACCGCGAGGATTTCGCGTTTAGCCATCTGCTACAGCGATTTTAGGTACTCGATCAGATCCGCCTTCTGCCGCGCGGTGAGCTGCAGTCCCTTCAACTTGACGTAATGATCGACGACCTCGTCGAGGGTCTTCGCCTTTCCGTCGTGGAAGTACGGTCCCTTGAGCTGCGGCGGATTCGATAGTCCGCGGAGCGGTGTCGTTCGATACTTTTTGGTCCCGCTGCGCTGCGCATACGCGGCGTCCTGTCCGACTTCAGCCGGCGTGTGAAGCACGCCTTCGTTCACATCGGTGAGCGCGGACCCGGTATGGCAGCTCGAGCATTTGGCGACGCCGATGAACACCGCGCGTCCCCGGCTCGCCGCAGCGGCGTCGAAGGTACCGGCGCGTGCTTTGGGCGTCTCGAGACTGAACTGATACGCCCGCAGCGCGGCGAGCTTCGACGAAACTTGATCGGGTGGATTGTTCACGTTCACGCCGATTCGCGGGTCGGCGAAATGCCCGTGACCATGCATCTGCGTGATCGCGACGTACGCGTTCCAGTAGGAGATCGTGTCGTCGGCCGTATAGATCTCGCGCTTCACATCTCGAAGTCCGAACGCCGGAGGAATGACCACCGGCATGTTCTTGCCATCGAGGTTGAAGCGCGGATCGTACATCCCGGGCCCCCATGACTCGTACACGGCGCGCTGAGCCGGCGTAATCGCCTGCGAGAGAGACACGATCTTGCCGACATTCAGATCGCGATTCGGCCAGCCGTCCAGACGGTGACCTACGCCCTGCGTGAACGAGTTGTCGACCGTCGAATGACAGAGCGCGCACGTGATCCCGACGCTTGTCAGGTTGTTGTTGGCGTCGACCTTACCGATCACGCCAACGACCGCGCCGAGCTTGAGCAGCGTGACCGTCGTTGCCGGACTATTGAGGTCGACCGTTTTGTTTTGCAGCCCGGTTTTCACAGCGGCGGGCAGCGCATCGACGTCTACTTTGAGGCCGACGGATAGGGCCGTTGCCGGACTGACTGAGCTTCGAATCACCTCGTGCATTTTCAGCGAATCCGTCCAGAACGACTCGTCGCCGTACGTGTCCTCGCGGAAGATCGTCCGACCAGACGCGGTCGCGGCCGATTTCACCGGACCGGCACCGGCAGTCGGCTTGGCGCGCTGCGCAGACACCGTCGAGCTCGGGGTTACACAGGCGACGAGTGCGAGCACCGCGGCGACGGCCGCGCCACGCGCGCGAAACGAGATGGACATTGGAACGCCCTCCTTGGCGCATTCCTCACTGGCCGGCGGCTCGCTCCACCAGCGAGCGCCGACCGACAGCTGACTCCGGCGTGGGTGGTCTGGGAGCCTCAGCAGGCAATGTGCCAATAGTTGACAAGACAACTAAAAGTCCTCGACCAGTTTCGAGCTCGACGGATTTCGCAGCCCGCCGGCACCCGCTTGGCGTTGGACCGGGCCATCCGACAACTTGTTTCCTAGCCCCCCGACCTCTTCTGCCCATCGACCCGAACGAACCGCCGCGTCAGCCTGCGGCTGACAACCTCAGCGCTTACCGCGCGAAGCGTTCAGCGGACACGTCGCCGGAGCCCGTCGGCACAGTGTCGGCCGTGCCGGGGCGTCTCTTTGTCGTTCACAAGCATGCCGCCCGGCAGCTTCACTTCGATTTGCGTCTCGAGATGGACGGTGTGTTGCGCTCGTGGGCAGTGCCCAAGGGCCCGTCGTACGACATGAACGACAAGCGCCTCGCCGTGAAGGTCGAGGATCACCCGATCGAATACGGTGACTTCGAAGGGATTATTCCCGCGGGCAACTACGGGGCTGGCGGCATCATCGTCTGGGACCGCGGCGAGTGGGTGGCGCTCGAGGACTGGAAGGAAGGACTCGCGAAAGGCAAGCTCCTGTTCGAGCTGCGCGGGCACAAGCTCCACGGCAAGTGGACGCTCGTGAAGATCAAGAAGAGCGAGAAGGATTGGCTGTTGATCAAGGAACGAGATTCCTGGGTGAAGGAGCCCGGCGATCAATTCGTCGAGACGTCCGTTCTTTCCGGTCTCACCGTCGACGAGGTGAAAGAGGGTCGCGGTCCGGGCGCGAGGTTGCGCTCCGCGATCGAAGCGGCGGGCGCGAAGGAAGGCCGCGTCGATCCGCGCACCGTCGAGGTCATGCTCGCCGAGCCCGCGGACTACCCGTTCACGCGCGACGGCTGGCTGTTCGAGCTCAAGCTCGACGGGTATCGGCTCATCGCCGGCAAGTCGGGCGGCGAAGCGGTTCTGGTCACGCGCAACGGCAACGACTACACAGCCGTCTTCCCCGAGGTCGCCCGCGCGATCAAAGCGATCCCCTATGACAACTTCATCATAGACGGTGAGGTCGTCGTGATGGACGCTCAGGGAAGGCCGAGCTTTTCCAGGCTCCAACAGCGCGGACGCCTGTCGTCGCCGATCGAGATCAAGCGTGCATCGGTCGAATTGGCGGCGACGTTCTTCGCCTTCGACTTCCTGGCGTTCGATGGGCTCGATCTTCGCCCATTGCCGCTGTCGTCGCGCAAGGCGCTGCTGTTGGAAGGATTCCCCAAGATCGGTGTCATCCGCGCCCTCGATCACATCGAGCGCGAGGGCAATGCCTTCATGGAGCAGGTGATCGCGCTCGGCCTCGAGGGCATCATCGCCAAACGAGCCGACGCCCCGTACCGCAAAGGGCGCACGGACGTCTGGCTCAAGATCAAAGCCGAGTCGACCGCCGACTTCGTCATTGTCGGTTTCACGGAGCCGAAGGGCGCGCGTGCGCACTTCGGCGCGCTCCAGCTCGCGGACATGGTGAACGGCCGGCTCGTGTACGCGGGTCGTGTCGGGACAGGATTCGATGACAAGCTGCTGGCCGAGCTGAAGTCACTCCTCGGTCCGATCGTGCGGCGCGATCCGCCCTGCGATCCCCCAGCGGGCGCTTCAGAGATTGCTGATACGAAGACCACGACGTGGGTCGAGCCGCGTCACGTCGTCGAGGTGAAGTTCCGCGAATTCACGCCGGACGGCCTCCTGCGCCACGCCGCCTTCGCGCACATGCGCTACGACAAGAATCCGCACGAATGCGAGCGACAACACGCGTCGGCCGACGCGCCACCACCGCCGCCACCACCGCCGGCGGCCGAGCCGCTCGAGTCGGTGGAGGTTGCTCCCGAACCAACGCGCGCCGAGCTCGCCCAGCCGTCGCAACGACCGCCGTCCGCGCGCACGGTCGCCTTCTCGAACCTCAAAAAGATCTATTGGCCGGGCGACGGTTACACGAAGGGCGACCTCATTGAGTACTACCGCGCGATCTCACCATGGATGCTCCCGTACCTGGCGAATCGGCCGCTCGTCATGACCCGTTTCCCCGATGGGATCGACGGAAAGCAGTTCTATCAGAAGGACGCTCCGGAATTCGCGCCCGAATGGATCGAGACGGTCCCGATCTGGAGCGAGGACACACAGCGTGACATTCGCTACTTCGTGTGCGACGGCGTCGACGGGCTGCTCTACATCGCGAACCTCGGCTCGATCCCGATCCACATCTGGAACAGCCGCGTCGGCTCGCTCGAGCAACCCGATTGGTGCGTCATCGATCTCGATCCGAAAGATGCGCCCTTCTCCGACGTGATCCGGACGGCGCGTGCGTTTCGCGCGCTCTGTGAGTCGATCGAGCTGCCGAGTTACGTGAAGACCACCGGCAAGACCGGTCTCCACATTTTGCTACCGCTCGGCCGCCAGCTCACGTACGCGCAGTGCCGCACGCTCGGCGAGTTGCTCGCCCGCGTTGTACTCCGCGAGCTCGGCGACATCGCGACGATCACCCGTCACGTGACGAAGCGCGGCGTAAAAGTCTATCTCGACTACCTGCAGAACCGGCACGGACAGCTGATCGTCTCACCGTTCAGCGTGCGCCCGCTTCCCGGCGCGTCGGTCTCGATGCCGCTCGTGTGGGACGAAGTCGACGATTCGCTCGACCCGCGCAACTACACGATCAAGAACGCGGTCGCGCGCATGGAGAGACTCGGCGCCGACCCCGTGCTGCCCGTGCTGGCCGACAAGCCGGATCTCGCGCGCGTGCTCCAGCGCGTGAGCGCGATGATGACCGGCTAGTCTCGCCGCCGCTTCACGCGCGCCTACCGCGCGACCTCCGGTTGCCTCGCCGCAGCGATGGCGGCGGTCAAGGCGCCTGCCTGCTCCACCACGTTGTCGATGAGTCCGTAGTGCCGAGCCTCCGGAGACGAGAACCAGCGGTCGCGCTCGAACTCCCGCTCGATGCGCTCGAGCGGTTGCCCGGTGTGCTTGCCCAGCAGCTCGAACAGCTTGGCTCGATTGTACAAGATCTCCTTCGCCACGATCTCGATGTCCGACGCCGACCCTTCGGCGGCGCCGCTCGATGGTTGGTGCATCATGATGCGAGCGTGCGGCAGCGCGGACCGCCGTCCTTTCTTTCCCGCCGCCAGCAGGAAGCACCCCATGCTCGCCGCCATGCCGACGCACGTCGTGGCCACCGGTGAGCTGATGTGCTGCATCGTATCGTAGATCGCCAATCCCGACGGCACGCTGCCGCCCGGCGAGTTGATGTAGAGCTGAATCTCCTTTCCCGGCGCATCGGCCTCGAGGAAGAGGAGCTGGGCGATGAGGATGTTCGCGACATCGTCGTTCACCGGCGTGCCGAGGAAGACGATGCGATCCATCAGCAGTCGCGAGAAGATGTCGTAGGATCGTTCGCCGCGCGGAGAACGTTCGATGATGTACGGCACATGCATCGTGGTCATGCGAACCTCAGCGTGAAGTATCCAGACGAAAAGCCGCGGCGAGCGCGCGCACCAGGTCACGCGCCGCGTCGGGAGAACGGTGCGCCGCATGATCGCGCGGGACGACGCACCATGCGTCATCGGTGAGCGAGATCATGAGCGCGTCAACCGCACTGGGCCGTGTGGCCGGGGCGGCGTGGAGCGGTCGGGCGGCTGCATGTGCCGCGCCGGTGAATCGAACGGCGGCGCGCGCCCGCGCGTCAACCACTCGCGCGGCGAGAAAAGCCAGCAACTGGGTCGTGTCCATGCCACGCATCGCCGTTCTCGCTTCCGCCAACGTCACGAGGCCGAGGTAGCCGGCCAGCCGCGCCGACGCGATTTGCCACACGTGTCGCACGTCATAACGCGCCGCGGCCGTGCGACCATCCGGCGGATCGATGATGTCCTTCCGGCGATAGTAGTGGACCGTCGCCACCGTGAAATCGGCGGCGATCGCCGGATCGAGATGCAGCGCGGCGACGCAATCGCGAAACAATCGGACGAGATCTTCCCCTTCGAGCGGAGCGTTCGCGACCGGAATCGCTCGCTCGCGCCAACCTTCGAGCTCGTCGACGGCCGCACGCTCCGCGGCGACGCGGCGCGGATCGGAGCTGCGCAGCGGAACCGCCGCGCGACGCCGAACGGAGGACGTTGTCGCACGCATCGGCTACGGACGCGCCGCGGGCCGTTCCGGCACGCGGTTCGAGTGCAGAGGGCGCGCTGATTGTTCGGCGAGCGCTTCCTCAGTCCCAATGACGATGCGAATCGTGATGACCGTCGCTTCTTTTTCCAGCGGGCCCATATGAATCGGCACGAAGACCTGGTCCGAATGCCCGCTCAAACCGGTTCCCGCCGCGCCCTCGACGTCCTGTTCCAGGACTCGTGGCTGTTGCTTGCGGAAACGGTCCATCGACGGCGCCCCTGCCGGCGCGCCGCCGAAATTCATTGGCGGCGACCACTCACGCGTGAAGCGTGACGGCCGACCCGGCGGTTCCGGCTCCGGAAATGACCCGAGCGTTCGGGAGAACGAGATGACGTCGTCCTCGTCCATCGGGTCGACGGCCGAAGATTCGCGCGGCAGCTCTCGGCGAAACGAGACGCGAATGACGCCGAGCGATTCGTTGTCGCGGCCGCCGTCCGGTCCGAAGACCCG
>DATMHK010000203.1:0-6302 GCA_035554995.1 Gemmatimonadaceae bacterium | reverse complement strand
CGCCGACGGCATTGGCGAGGCGGCGACTCGCTTCCAGTCCCCAATCCTCGGCGGTAACATGGCCGCCGCGGTCGAGCTCTCGATCACGACGACCGTGCTCGGGGCTGCGTTCGCGCCGCTAATGCGTGGCGGCGCTCGCGACGGCGACGCCGTGTACGTCACCGGACTTCTCGGAGGCCCCGCGTCCGCGCTCGCGCATTTGCAACGAGGCGCGGAGGCGGGTGACGGCAGGTCGCGCCTCGCCAAGCCAGTCGCGCGCCTGAGTGAAGCGCGCTGGCTCGCCGACGCGGGAGCGATGTGCGCGATCGACATCTCCGATGGCCTCGTCGCCGACCTCGGACACGTCGCCGCCGCGAGCAACGTTCACGTCGAGGTCGAGGCATCCGCGATTCCAGTCTTTCCGTCGGCGAGCCTGGCGGACGCCTTGCAAGGCGGCGATGAGTACGAGCTGGTGGTAACGTCTCCGGCCGCGCTCGACACCGAGGCGTTCGCGCGGCGATTCGGCGTTCCCCTCACGAAAATCGGACGAGTCGTCGGCGGGCCGCCGACCGTTGACGTGCGCGGCGCTCGCGTTGCGGACGCGAAGGGGTACGATCACTTTTCGCGGTGATGCGGACTCTGCTCGTCGCCTTGACGGCCCTCGTGATGACGGCGCTGCTCGGGCCAACCGTCATGGTGGCGAAACTCCTCGGCGTGAAGCAGGGGCCGAACTCGATTTACGCCAAGGCCATGCGGCTCTGGGCGCGCTCCCTGAACGTCGCCGCCGGGGTTCGTATCCGCGTGCACGGCAACGTCACCGTCGATTCCGCGCATGGCACGGTGTTCGTCGCCAACCACGTGAGCTGGTACGACATCTTCGCGCTCGCGGCCGAAGTCCCGTGGTGCAGCTTCGTCGCCAAGTCGGAGCTGCGAAGAATTCCGCTATTCGGCTTCGCGGCGGAATGCGCGGGCATCGTCTTCATCGACCGGGAGAACCGAAAGGCGGCGTTCGAGTCGTACCGGGTCGCGGCCGCCGAAGTGCAACGCGGCCGCGCCGTCATCGTCTGTCCGGAGGGCACGCGGGGTTACGACTACCACCTCCGTCCGTTCAAGAAGGGTCCGTTCGTGCTCGCCATCGCGGCGCAGGCGCCGATCGTTCCCACGGTCGTCTACGGGACGCGTGAGGTCATGAGGAAAGGATCGTTCTGGATTCGCTCGGGCACGGTCGATCTGCATTTTCTCGAGCCGGTGGCATCCGCCGGCTGCGACTACGAACATCGCGGAGAGCTCATGACGACCGTGTGGACGCGCATGGCGGCGGAGCTGCGCGACCGGTATGGCGTCACGACCAACGAGCCGTCGATCGCGAGTGCCGGCGAGCGCAAGGAATGAAAACCACGTCATCCTTCGCGAAGCGAAGGATCTATTATCCCTGTCCGGCACCATCTCCGGACAGTAGGTCCTTCGTCGCCGCGCTCCTCAGGATGACATTGTTGCGATTATACTCCTGAGGCGCATCCATCGCGCGCCCCACCGCCCTCACTGAATTCACAACACATGATCGTCATTTCCGAGTTGAAGGCGAGAGAGATTCTCGACAGCCGGGGCAACCCGACCGTGGAAGCCGACGTCTATTGTTCGAACGGCGTCATGGGCCGCGCGGCGGTGCCGAGCGGCGCGAGCACCGGAGAGCACGAGGCGATCGAGCTCCGCGACGGCGACGCTGAGCGCTATGGCGGAAAGGGCGTGCAGCGCGCGGTCCAGAACATTGAAGAGCAGATCGGGCCGGCACTCCAGGGACGCGACGTAACCGACCAGCTCGGAATCGACGCGACGATGCTCGAGGTCGACGGTACGCCGAACAAGGCGAGCCTCGGCGCGAACGCGATTCTCGCGGTGTCGCTCGCGTGCGCACGCGCCGCGGCGGACTCGGTGAAGCTTCCGCTCTATCGCTACCTCGGCGGACCGCTCGCGCGTGTGATGCCGGTGCCGATGATGAACATCCTCAACGGCGGCGCGCACGCCACGAACACGGTGGACTTTCAGGAATTCATGATCGTCCCGATCGGCGGCGAGACGTTCAGTGACGCGCTCGCCATGGGCACGGCGGTCTTCCACTCGCTCAAGAAAGTCCTCGTCAAGCGCAAGCTCGCGACCGGCGTCGGCGACGAGGGCGGCTTCGCACCCGATCTGCGCAACGACGAGGAAGCGATCACGGTCATCCTCGAGGCGATCGACGCCGCGGGGTTCGCGGCAGGAAAGGATATCGCCCTCGCGCTCGATTGCGCGGCCAGCGAGCTCTATTCCGACGGGACCTACACGTTCAAGAAGAGCGGCGCGGGAAAGCGCGACGCGGACGGGATGATCGAGCTGTATCGCAAATGGCTCGAGGAGTATCCGATCGTCTCGATCGAGGACGGCCTCGCCGAGGACGATTGGGACGGTTGGTCGAAGCTTACCGCGGCGCTCGGCGACCGCTGCCAGCTCGTCGGCGACGATCTTTTCGTTACCAACACCGAACGCCTGGCGCGCGGCATCGAGAGCGGCGTCGCCAACGCCATTCTGATCAAGGTCAATCAGATCGGCACGTTGAGTGAGACGCTCGAAGCGATCGAGATGGCGCGCGCGGCGGGATACCTCTCAGTGATCTCGCACCGTTCGGGCGAGACGGAAGACACGTTCATCGCCGACCTCGCCGTTGCGACAGGCGCCGGACAGATCAAGACGGGATCGGCGAGCCGGACGGATCGTGTGGCCAAGTACAATCAGCTGCTGCGCATCGAAGAGCAGCTTGGTGGCACCGCCGAGTTCCCCGGCGGCGCGCTCTATGGCCTCTGAGCTGCCGCGCGGCGTTCGACGTCTGTTTTGGGTCGCGGTCGCGGCCGGCGGTTTGTTGTTCGCGGTGCAGGGAGGCGAGTTCGGCACGCTCGACTTGTGGCGACAGCGCCGCGGGCGCGAGCGCGTGACGCACGACATCGACTCGCTTCAACGCGTCGTGGATTCGCTTCACAACTATGCGGCGAAGGTCCAGCGTGATCCGGCGACGCAGGAGCGCATCGCGCGCGAAGTGTTCGGCATGGTGCGGGGGAACAAGGAACTGCTCTATCGTTTTGCGGCGCCGAGAGATTCCGCTCGTAAATAGGCGTGGGATGACAGCCGCGCTTGACACCCCATCGGGCCTCCTTACTTTTGAAGTACTGCCGCGGGGTGGAGCAGCCTGGTAGCTCGTCGGGCTCATAACCCGAAGGTCGCGGGTTCAAATCCCGCCCCCGCTATCACAAT
Source organism: Gemmatimonadaceae bacterium (assembly GCA_035554995.1). Taxonomy (GTDB): domain Bacteria; phylum Gemmatimonadota; class Gemmatimonadetes; order Gemmatimonadales; family Gemmatimonadaceae; genus JAQBQB01. The sequence goes on along the minus strand of DATMHK010000203.1, from coordinate 3,041 downwards.
CGGCCGGTCCCACGGGGCCGGCTGATTTATTTGGGGGACTCGGTGTCTCGCGCACACGCGGAGCATCGGGAAGTGCAGTGGGGCAGGGTAGCTCAGGTGGTTAGAGCACGGCACTCATAATGCCGGGGTCGTGGGTTCGAGTCCCACCCCTGCTATCGACGAGCCAATCACTTTCGGGTGGTTGGCTCGAATCGTTTTCTTCTCCCAGCGATTCACGTCCGGTCTTCCTCTCCGGAAACCCTCGCGCGATTGTTCGTGTCAGATATGGCGCTCAGTCCGTTGAGGATCCCCATGGTCGCTCTGCTTCGTCGTCTCGTGCCCGCCGTTGCCCTCGTGTTGGCGACATCGCCGGCAGGCGCACAGTCGTCCCTGCCGTCGCGCCTCAGCGACAGCGAGTTCTGGAATCTGTTCTCGACGATGTCGGAGCAGGGCGGCTCGTTCCCGTCAGAGAACTTCATCTCGAACGAGCGGACCTACCAACATCCGATCCCGTACCTGCAACGCACGGTTCGCGCGGGCGACGTGTACCTCGGCGTCGGCCCCGAGCAGAACTTCACCTACATCGCGAACCTCAAGCCTGCCTTCGCGGTCATCTTCGACATCCGCCGTCAGAACGCGCTCGCGCATCTGATGTACAAGGCGCTGTTCGAGCTGTCAGCGAACCGCGGTGAGTTTCTTTCCCGGCTCTTCTCGCGCCGGCTTCCGGACTCCGTGACCGCGAAACCCAACGCGAGCGCCGAAGAATTGTTTGCCGCTCTCGCCGCCGCTTCTTCGAACGACTCGCTGTTCCAACGCAACCTGAATGCGATCTACGAACGTCTCACCAAGACGCACGGCTTCGCGCTCGACTCCGCTGATCTGCGTTCGATTCGCCACGTGTACGTGACGTTCTTCGAGGCCGGGACCGACATCAACTACAACTATCGCCCCGGATTCGCCGGCGTGAGCCCGATGTACCCCACGCTCGGCGAGCTGCAGGGGCTCACCAACGCGAACGGTGATCGCATGGCATTTCTCGCCGACGAGCAGCGGTATCAGCTCGTCCGCTCGATGGAGCAGCGGAACGTGATCGTCCCGGTCGTCGGCGACTTCGCCGGGCCGAAAGCGATCCGCGCCGTCGGCGCGTGGCTCAAGGAGCGCGGGGCGAACGTCGGGGCCTTCTATCTCTCCAACGTCGAGCAGTATCTGTTTCGCTCGCCGTTCGACGCGAGCCACTTCTACGAAAACGTCGCGACGCTTCCGACGGACACGACGAGCATGTTCATCCGCTCCGTGCCACCGCAAGGACCGCTCATGGCGATGAACGCGGTTCCCGTCGCACCACAGATCCTTTACAGCGTCCAGGTACTCGACAGCGCCAACGTCAGCGTCATCAGCGTGACCAAGGACAGCGCCGGCCAGCGGGTGACGACGCGCACGATGGATTCGAGCGCCAATCGACCCTTGTCGCCGCTGCCGGTGTTCCGCGCTCTGCAGCCGTCGCCGCTCACCGTCTCGTCGCGGTTCATGATGGGCGGAACGCTCTTTTCCGGCGTTGCGCCGATCGGACAGACCCTGCGGGCATATCGCGCCGGCACGCTCGACAGCTACAATGCAGCCATCGGGATGACAAAGGTGGACGGCTGGAAATGACATCGCTTTATGGCATCGGACGTCGGTTGCGCCTCGCCGGCTACTTGCTGGCGGCGTTCGTGGCCGTCAGCTCGATCTCCGATATCATCGCGACGACCTGGCCCATTTCGGTGCATGATCCGCGGTGGCGCATCGGTGCAACCACCGTGATCACCGGCGCGGCGCCGATCAACCTGCTGGCGATTTTCCTCTCCATCGCGATCGCGTTTCTCGCCGCGAATCGCCGTGTGTTGTGGGCGCTTGGCGTTGTGTGCGCTGCGGCGTCGCTTGGCTATGTCGGTCTCTGCATCGAGCTGGCGCTCGATCTCCTGCAGCTTCGCCAGAAGGTGCGCGCCGACCTCGTGACCAACTACGACGTCACCATGGCGCTCGGCGAGCTTCGTCTCGTATTCGCGTGCGGAGTGTCGGTTGCACTCGCGTTCGCGGCGTTCCGCGTTCGACGCCACGCCGGGCGCGTTGTCGTCGAAGCGGCGCCGGCGCACGCCTCTCGATTCTTCATGGGCAACGTGGCCGCGCCTGGCGCGCGCGTCGGGGTCGTCGAAGAACCCTAAGCGACGCGACCACGGTTACGAGACGTAGACGATCTCGCCTTCCTCGTCGATCCCCAACTCCTGCTCCATCCCGCACACGCCACAAATCTTCGTCGCGATCCAGGCCGCGGGTACGTCGTGCGGTTGTCCGGGCCCGGCGGGTCTCACCTTGAGCTTCTTGTAGCTGTACTCACCGCAGTTCTCGCAAGCATGCGCCCTCGCAATCCGCTCGGCGCGCTCTTGGGTGATCTTTGCCACGCTCAGCGCTCGTTGTCCGATGACTTGCCCGCCGCCGGGAGTTGTGGCGGTTTGGTGGGGGACGGCGCGCTGGGACCCGTCGCGCTGGCGCCCCCGCGCGAAACGAGTTCCTTCAATCCGCCGAGTGCTCCCATGACGCCGGCTGCCTCGGCGGGCAGGAAGATAGTTGTGCCCTTACCCTGCGTGATCTGCGGCAGCGCCTCGAGGTACTTCATGCCGAGCAAGTACATCGCGACCTGACCTTCGGGCAGTGAGCTCGCGATGCGTTGGATGGCTGTCGCTTCCGCGTCCGCCATCGCCAGTCGCGCCTCGGCCAAGCCCTTGGCGCGCAGCACTGCAGCTTCCATTTCGCCTTGCGCGCGGCTGACCTGGGACTGCTGCACGCCTTCGGCCTCGAGGATGGCGGCACGTTTCGATGCCTCGGCGTTGGTCACCGCGGCGCGTCGTTCGCGCTCGGCGCGCATTTGCAGCTCCATCGACTGCTGGATGTCGCGCGGCGGTTCGATGGCCTGCAGCTCGACGCGCGTGACGTCTACACCCCAGCCGATCGACGCTTCCTCGATCACCTCGCGCATCTTCTTGTTGATCATGTCGCGACTCGCCAGCGTCTGATCGAGCTCG
>DATMHK010000202.1:0-16030 GCA_035554995.1 Gemmatimonadaceae bacterium | reverse complement strand
GACGCCGAGCTCGAGTCCCTTGTTCTCGGTCGAGCCGATGTTCTGGAGCGTGGAGGTGAAGCCCGACGTTGCCGGCAGCAGGCGGGTGAGCAATAGGTCGTGCGTCTTCATCTTGTAGACGTCGACGGTGCCGCTGACGCGGTTGTTGAACAGACCGTACTCGATGCCAAGGTCCGACTGGTCGGTCTTCTCCCACCCGAGGTCAGGATTCGGGATGGAGCCGGGTTTGTAGCCGCGCACGCGAGTCGTCCCGAAAGTGTAGAGGCGCGCGCTGAGCGTGCCCTCCGTAGCGTACGGAGCGATCGCTGTGTTGCCCGTGGAGCCGAAGCTCCCGCGAAGCTTGAGGGCGCTGATCGCCGGGAAGTTCCGCATGAACCCTTCGTCGCCGATCTGCCAACTAGCGCCGAACGACGGGAAGTACGCCCACTTGTGCCCGGGCGCGAGTCGGCTCGAGCCGTCCGCGCGCTCGGTGATCGATACCGTGTACCGATCGGCGAAGGTGTAGTTCACACGGCCCATGTACGACTTCAGCGACCACTCGGAGATCAGACTGCGCTGGTTGCCCGCGGTGCCCGACCCGAGGTCGTACCAGAGCTGCGTCGGATACGGAAGGTTGCTGGCGTACAGTGAATCCTTCGAGAAACGGTCGTGCTGGATGCTGTACAGCCCCGTCAGATCGAAGTGATGCTGACTCAAGACCGTCTTGTTGTAGTGCAGCAGGTTGTCCAGCGTGTACGTGAAGTCCTGCTGGTTGAACTGTCCCGCCTGCGGCGGCTGTCCTTGGTTGCCGAACTGCGCGCCGAGGTTCGAGCAGTTGCCATGCGTCCACGTGCCGTTCCAGCAGCCGTTGGTCAGCTGCGTGTAGTCCGGCCCGAAGTTCACGCGATACGTGAGTCCGTTCGCGATCTCGTACTCGGCGTATGCGGCGCCGAACGCGCGGTTCACGTTCTGCTGGCGAACGACGGACTGCGCCTCGAGCAGCGGATTCAGGTTGAGCGGATCGTCATCCGGTCGCGGATCGTAGAGACCCGCCGAATCCGGGTTCATGTAGTTGATCGGCTGCCCGAGCGGAGTCACGGCGAAGAGGTATCCGTACGCCGCACCACCCTCGCCCTGATTCGTGAGAATTCTCGAAAGGTTGGTCGTCAGGCCCAGGCGGAGCTTGTCGCCGGAATGATCGATCGAGGCGAACCCGGCCCCGCGATTGTACCCCTGCCCCGGAATCAGACCCACCTGATCGAAGTAGCTCGCGTTCATCGTGAACCGCGTGTCGCCACTCGACCCGTTCAAGCCGGTTTGAACGCTCCGCTGCGCGCCGCTGCGGAGCGTCACCTTCTGCCAATCGGTCGAGATGTTGTTCTTGATCGCGAACTGTTGCTTCGCGGAAAAGATGCGGGCGAGGCTCGTGTCCTGGCCGTTCGCCGCGGCGCCGTCCTTCATGTACTGCACGTACTGCTGCAGGTTCATGAGCGGGACGAGGCGCACGGGATCCTGTGTGCCGGCGTACGCGTCTACCGAGTACGACGTGTGCAGGCGGCCGTCGGCCACGCCCTTCTTCGTCGTCACGAGAATGACGCCGTTTGCGCCGCGGCTGCCGTAGATCGCCGTCGCCGACGCGTCCTTGAGGACTTCGATCGTTTCGATCGTTTCGGGATTGAAGTCCTGGATGCCGCCGCCGATCGGTACGCCGTCCACGACGTAGAGCGGTTCGTTGCTCGCCGTGAGCGAACGAACGCCGCGGATGCGAACGTTCATCGCCGCGCCGGGCTCGTTGTTCGCCGCGATGATGTCGACGCCGGGCACTCGGCCCTGCAGCGCCTTCATCGGATCCGCCGTCGGGATGTCCTTGAGCTTCTCCGCGGTCACGGTCGACACGGCGCCGGTCACGGTTCTTCGCTCCTGCTCGCCGTACCCGACGACGACGACCGGGTTCAGCTCGAGCGCCGTCGGCGTGAGGGTGATCGTGACGGTTGCCGTCTGTCCGGAGGCGACCGTCACCGGCGAGGTTCCGAGCGTGAAGCCGATCCCGCGCGCCTGGACACTGTGGGGACCGGGCGACACGTTGGCGATGCTGAAGCGTCCGGCAGAATCGGTCACCGCTCCGCGCGCCATCGCGCTCACGGTGATTTGAATTCCCGGTAGCGGTCGTCCGTCGGGAGCGCTCACTCGACCGGCGACGGTTCCACCGGATTGCGCGCCGGCCGTCGTGCCCGCCGCGAAGAGAGTGAGGATCGCAAGGAGAGTCCGGCGTCCCATCAGGCTTACCTCCGAGTACGTGAGAGCGTGGGTACGGAGAGCAGCACAGCGGCGAGAACTGCGACCGAGCCGTTACGGACTCAGCGCAAAATTGATAAGATGATACGGTGACACGATTCTATGATCACCGTTCGGGCTGTCAAGAGTGCCGGACAGAACCGCGAGGACCGATGCGCCGAGTAACCGTTGCCGCCCAAACCGCCCTTGCGCTGGCCGGAAGCGCCTTGCCGTCGACTGCCCAAGCGCCCAAAACGGCCGGCAGCGACAGGCTGGCGATGCCGCGCATCTTCGCCGACGCCATGGTTCTCCAGCGCGATCAACCCATCACGCTGTGGGGTTGGAGCGCGCCGGGTTCGACGGTAAGAGTGCGGATCGACCGCGACTCGCGTCTGGCCAATGCCGACAAGTCCGGCGCGTGGACCGCGACGCTCCCCCCGAGGCCTGCCGGCGGACCATTCCGTGTCGTCGTCGCTGCGCGCGGTGATTCGCTGGTGTTTGCGAACGTGCTCGTCGGCGACGTGTGGGTCGCGTCCGGTCAGTCCAACATGGAATTCCCGGTGTCACAGAGCGCGAACGCCGACGCCGCGATCGCCGCAGCCAACGATTCAACGATCCGCGAGTTCAAGGTTCCGACGTCGTGGGCGAATGCTCCCGAGCGCGATCTTGCCGGCGGCAGCTGGCTCCCCGCGGACCGACAACACGTCGGCGCGTTCAGCGCCGTCGCCTACTTCTTTGCCAAGCATCTGCGGCCGAGCGTCGGCGTGCCGATCGGCATCATCAATACGACGTGGGGCGGCAGCAACATCGAAACGTGGATCTCTCGCGCCGCGCAGCATCTCGACGACGACGCCTGGGCCGCGATCCAGCAAGGCGAGGCGAATCGCGACCGCGCCGTGCGGGACTCTCTTCGCGCCGTTCTCGGGAATGTGCTCCCCGAGATCGATTCCGGTCTCGTCGACGGCGTTGCGCGTTGGGCCGACCCGACGCTGGACGAGCAAGCGTGGAGGGCGATCCGAGTCCCGGCGTATTGGGAGTCGCAAGGCTTTCCTGGGCTCGACGGTGTCGCGTGGTATCGCGTCGACTTCACGCTCGAGGCGTCGGAGCTGCGATCCGGCGTCACGCTCACGTTTGGCGCGATCGACGACGACGACATGACCTGGGTGAATGGCGTCGAGGTCGGCCGGACGAGTGGCTACAATGTCCGGCGATCGTACAACGTGCCGGCGACAGCGTTGCATCCAGGGCGGAACGTGCTGGCAATGCGCGTCTCCGACTGGGCCGGGGGCGGCGGAATCAACGAAGCTACGGCACTGATCGTCGGCGGCACACGAAGGTCGCTCGATGGAACGTGGAAGTTCAGGGTCGGTCGCGCGACGATCGGCGCCGATGGCCAGCGGATCAACAAGATCCCGACAATCCTCTACAACAAGATGGTCTACCCGATGCTTCCGCTCTCGATCAAGGGAGTGTTGTGGTATCAAGGCGAGTCGAACGCGAACAACGCGCGCCAGGCGATGGACTATCGTGAGCAGTTCGCGACGCTGATCCGCAGCTGGCGTCGCGAGTGGAGCCGCGGGCGAAACCAATTCCCGTTTCTGTGGGTGCAGCTGCCCGGCTACGGCAAACCGGACAGCCTTCCCCAGTCGCAGCCGGGTTGGGCGCTACAGCGCGAGTCGATGGAAGCCGCGCTGTCGATGCCGAAAACCGGACGCGCGATCGCGATCGACCTTGGCGGGGCCACGGAGCTCCATCCTCGCAACAAAGAGGATGTCGGCGCCCGCCTGGCACTCGTCGGCAGAAAGGTGGCGTACGGCCAATCGGTTGAGACTTCCGGCCCGACGTTTCGGTCGATGACAATGCGCGGTGACACGGCGATCATCACCTTCGCGTACGCCGACAAGGGACTCATCGCGCGCGGAGGCGAGCTTGGCGGCTTCGCGATCGCGTCGGCCGACCGGCGCTTCGAGTGGGCGAAAGCGAGGATCGCCGGAAATCGCGTGTTGGTGTGGGGCGAGGGTGTGCGCGCGCCGGTCGCGGTGCGCTACGCATGGGCAAACTATCCGGAGAAAGCGAATCTGTACGGCGCGAACGGACTCCCCGCCGGCCCCTTCCGCACCGATCACTGGTGATTGTTCCGGAAAAGCTTGAGGTCGATGGCTTCGGCCATCAGGCGATAGCCGTTCTCATTCGGATGCAAGTGGTCGCCGCTGTCCACGTCGCCCCGGAGTCGAGACGGATTCGCCGGATCGCGGAGCGCGGCGTCGAAATCGATCACGGCGTCGAAGGCGCGGCTCCGGCGTATCCAGTTATTGACGCGTTGGCGCGCCGCCGACCGCTCCGGCGCGTCATAGAACGACCCCCCGAAGGGAAGCATCGTCGCGCCGTACACGCGCAACCCACGCTCGTGCCCACGCGCGATGAACTGCTTATACGCTTCCATGAGCTGCGTCGCCGTTGCGTCGGCGGAGTCTGGCTTCGAACCGCCAAGGTCGTTCACGCCCTCGGAGACGATGACCCAGCGGACGCCGCGCTGATCCAGTACATCGCGCTCGAAACGATCGAGGGCGGTTGGACCGAGGCCGCCGCGCAGCACCGCGTTCCCGCCAATGCCGGCGTTGAGAACGGCAACGACGGCGGGCCATCGCTCGTTGGCTTGGAGCCGGCGGGCGAGATTGTCCGGCCAGCGGTTGTTCTTGTCCGTGCCCGAACCGCGTCCGTCGGCAATCGAGTTGCCGAGAACGACGACCGCGCCGGCTTCCGTCGGCCCCGTCACTTCGAGACCGGATATCACATACCAGTGCTCCGTCTTCGCCGCGTTCGGCAATACCGAATCGCGAACATGGTTGCCCGGAAGGATGAACGACGTCGTGCGCGAACCCGGATGTCCGGTGAGACGTCGCGGAACATGGGTCAGATAGAGCGAGACGACTGTCAACGCCGTCGCATCCGTGGCACCGACGACTTTGTCCGACCACGCCGCGGCGCCCGGTGCGATCGTGACGCTCGTGTCCTTCGAGAATGTCAACTGCGTCGCCGCTTCGGCGGGTCCCGCAACGGTTGCGCTTTGGGCAATGGACGCCGAAGCCACGATGAGTGGTTCGTCGCCAAACTCGTTCGACAACCGAATGCGCCGCTGAAGTCCATGGACGGTCACCTGCACGACCTGGCGGATCGTCGCTCCGGTGAGAGGCACCGGCGGCATGTTGCGGTCTTCAGTGAGTTGCGGAGCAGCTTCCCACGCCGCGATCCAGCTCGACGAGATCGCGTCGTCGAATACCCACTGCCGCTGACGGGCGCACCCCGCTATTCCGATCGCGGCGATCGCCAGGACTGTCGCCACCCGCCCGCATGTTCCGCCCCCCCGCGCAACGATTCGGTACACTGGGTACACTGGGGTCTGACCCCATTTAGAGTTCTTTAATTGGGGTCTGACCCCAGTTCGGGAGGCCTTCGGGGGAGTCACGCGGCTGGGACCAGCTCGACTCCAGCCATCAGCCGGAGCAGCAGTTCCTGCGTCGCTTGCGCGTGCGGCACCTCGGTCACCAACTCTCCCTGCCGCATCACGAGAATCCGATGCGAGATGGCAATGACCTCCGGGAGCTCGCTCGAGATGAGCAGCACGGCATTGCCTCGCGCAGCCAGATCGCGGATGAGCCGATGGATCTCCGCCTTGGCCCCGACGTCCACGCCGCGCGTCGGCTCGTCGAGAATGAGAATTCTCGAATTGGCGGCGAGCCATCGGGCGAGCACCACCTTCTGCTGATTACCACCGGACAGACCCGCCACCGGCGCGGCGAGACTCGGCGTACGGACCCGCAGCGTCGAGAAGAACGTCGAAGCGAGTGTCTCTTCCTCGCGTCGGCGCACGAACAAGGCGCGAGACAACCGGCGGAGGATTGGAAGGGTGGTGTTGTGCGCTCCGCTTTCGCCGAGCACGAGGCCTTGCCGCTTCCGGTCTTCCGGCACGAGTCCGATCCCGAGCGCGATGGCGTCCTTCGGCTCCGCGATCCGAGCGGGCCGAGCATCCACGAAGACTCGGCCACTGGACGCCTTCTCCAGGCCGAAGATCGTCTGCGCAATTTCGGAACGCCCGGCGCCGACCAGGCCCGCGAGCCCGACGATCTCGCCCTCGTGCAGGGTGAAGCTCACGTCGCGAAACTTTCCCGGGACGCTGAGGCGATCCAGACGCAGAAGCTCTTTGCCTACGTGGCGCTCCTCGGTCTGGGGCAAATAGTCGCCGAGCTCGCGTCCGATCATCAGTGTCACGAGCTCGGATTCGGACAGCGTCGCCGCCGGCCGGGTCGCCACGTGGCGGCCGTCGCGCAGCACGCTGATCGTGTCGCACAGCCGATAGATCTCCGGCATGCGATGCGACACGTAGATGCACGTCACGCCGCGCGCCTTCAGCCGCTCGATCAACTCGTAGAGACGATCGGCGTCGGTCTGACTCAAGCTGCTCGTCGGCTCGTCGAAGATGACGATGTCCGCTCCCGCGCCGACGGCCGTTGCGATCTGCACGAGCTGCTGCTGCGCGATACGCAGCTCGCTCATCGGCGCGCGCACATCGAGCTCGGGGGGGGCGCCGATCTCCGCGAGCATCTCGTGCGCACGCCGCTCCAGCGAGCCCCGATCCACGAAACCGCGCCGCCGCGGCAAGTTGCCGAGCAACAGGTTCTCGGCCACGCTCATGTTCCCGCAGTACGCCAATTCCTGATGCACCATGCCGACGCCGGCGGCGAATGCGTCGCGCGGCGAGTCAAAGCGGACTTCGCGTCCACGCACGAAGAGCTTTCCGGCGTCGGGGCTGTGAATGCCCGCCAGCACCTTGCCGAGCGTGCTCTTCCCCGCACCGTTTTCGCCGCAGAGCGCGTGGCACGAGCCGGCCGCGACCTCCAGCGTGACGCCGTCCAGCGCCTGCACGCCGAGGAATCGCTTCGTGATCTGCTCGAACCGAACGGCTGGGGAAGGCTCGATCATCGCAGGCTACATCTTGAGGTACTTCGGATCAACGTCGGTGAAGCCCCACGCTTGGAGCTGCTTCGCCCATTGTCCGAGGTTCTCCTTGGACACGCGCACGAGCTCCATCGGAATTGTCTGCGGCACGTCCTTTTTGAGATGCACTTTGTCGAAGATCGTGCGCACGCCGATGTTCCCCCATTCGTACACCGACTGCGCGAGCAACACCGGGACTACGCCTTTTTCGATGTAGGCGAGCTCGGCGGGCAATGCATCGACCGAGGCCGTTTTGAGTTTTGTGAAGGTCTGATCAGTCAACAACGATTGCGCGAAGAGCGGCCAGCCGCCGATGAAGGCCCAGCCCTGAATGTCCGGATACGCGTTGTCGACGCGCACGACTTCGGCGGATGCGTCCTGTGCCGTCTCGACGTGGTTGAAGACGCCGATGATCTGCATTCCCGGGTGCTTGGCCGCTTCGTCTTTCGCGCCTTGCACCCGGTGTTGGAGGTTCGGTGCGTTCTGATTGCCGGCGAGGATGGCCACTTTGCCCTTGCCGCCCATCAGCGTCGCCAGCTCGGCCATCGTCTGTTGGCCCGTCTTGTTGTCGTCCACGCCGTAGTAGGCGAAGCGCTTCGATTGCGGCGCGTCGCTGTCGAAGGTCATCACCGGAACGCCGCGGTCCACGGCATCGTTGATCGCGCCCGTCACCTTGCCCGCATCGGAGCACGAGATCAGCACCGCGTCCACGCCGTCGTTCACCGCCTGCTGGATCCGTTGCGCCTGCACCTGGCCATCCTCCTGCGGCGGCGTGAGCCACAGGACTTCGACCCGCATGTGATTCTTCTCGCTGAGATCCTTCGCCGCGGCCTCGGCGCCCGTGCGGGCAGCGAGGAAGACGGGGTTCGTCGAGCTCTTGGCGATCATCGCGATGCGCAGGACGCTATCGCTGTGGGCCACCGGTGCGCCGCTCGTCGCGGCAGTCTTGGTGGAATCGTTGGCCGTCTCGCCACCCTTGCCGCAGGCGATCACGCCAGTCACTGCCAACAGCGCGGTAGCCGTCAATCGGAAGCGCATTGGATCTCCGGTAGTGTCGGTCGAAGTTGCGTCAGGTGGTGATGCCCGTGGAACTAGCGGCGCTGCGACTCAACCGGCGCGTGGTGACGCCGGCACTCCAGCGGTCGATGACTACGGCCACGATGATCGCGCAGCCGATGACGATCCATTCGTAGTTCTGGTCGAAGTGCAGCGTGCGGATGGACTGACGGATCAGCACGATGAGCAGCGCACCGAGCATCGCGCCGATCGCGCTGCCCTTGCCGCCGATCAGACTCGCCCCGCCGACCACCGCCGACGCGATCACATACAGCTCGTAGCCCTGCGCGTCGCCGGACGACGCCGACCCGTACAAGCTCGCGCCGAGAAACGCCGCGAGTCCCGCGGTCAGCCCGGAGACCGCGAACACGCCGAGCTGAATGCGGCCCAACGCCAGACCCGCAAACCGGCTCGCCTCGATGTTCCCGCCAAACGCGAAGATGTGCCGCCCCATCACGGTTCGCGTCAGATACAACGTGCCGAGGATAGTCACAGCGATCATCACGAGCATCGGCACCGGATACAGTCCGCCGCGCAGCCCGAGCGACGCCTTGGTCACGCCGGTCAACGAGAACGGCACGAGAATGCTCTCCGCCTTGGTTGCCACGAACGCGATGCCTCGAAGAACCCACATCGTGCCGAGCGTGATGATGAACGGGTGCACCCGCAGCCCGACGACGAGCATCCCGTTGAGCAGCCCGCACAACAAGCCGACGCCGACGCACGTTACCAGGCCAACGACGACGATCGTGCCCGGGCCGGCTTGACCGAGCGCGCGAAGGGCGAGCGCCATGCTCACGCCGGCCAGCGCATAGATCGACCCGACGGAGAGATCGATCCCGCCCGAGATGATGACGATGGTCGCGCCGATCGCCATGATCGCGAAGAAGCTCGCGTCGGTGGCGACCTGAATGAGCGTGTTCGAGTTCAGGAAATTGTTGACTGTCGTGCCGCTCACCCGATCGGCATGGCTTCCAGCGAGCGCGGTGAGCGTGATGACGACGAGCGCGACGACGATGACGAGTCCCGTCTCCTGCGAGGCGAGCATCCGTCGGCCAAAAGCAACGGGCGGGGGCGACGTCACGCGCGATAGCTCTCGCGAAACCGCTGATACGGCGCGTCGTACTCGCGGTGTGCCTCCGCCGACGGCGCCTCGGCCGGCTTTCGGCGGAGCGTCGTGGCGGCCGCCGCCCGCAAATCCGGAAACGCGCCGACGCCAACGCCGGCCAACAGCGCCGCTCCGTAGGCAGGGCCCTCTTCGCGATTCACCGTCGCGACGGGAATCCCGAACACTTCGGCGAGCATCCGGCGAACGAGCGGACTCCGCGCGCCGCCGCCGGTGAAAAGGACTTCGTTCAACGTGAATCCCAGTGAGCGCAGAATCTCGAGTGAATCTCGCAGGGCAAAGCAGACGCCTTCGATGACAGCACGCGTAACATGTGCGCGCGTATGGGCGAGACTCAATCCGAGGAGCGCACCGCGCGCGGTCGCGTTGCGGTGCGGCGTGCGCTCGCCCTGAAGATAGGGGAGAAACGAAACCCCCTCGGCGCCGCGCGACACGGACGCGGCCTCGTCGTCGAGCTTGTGATCGGCCTCGGGATCGCCGGCAAGCTCGCGCGCGAGCTGATCGCGGTACCAGGCGAATGCTCCGCCGGCGCTGAGCACGACACCCATGAGATACCAGGTGTTGGGCACGACGTGGCAGAACGTGTGGGCGCGAAGCCCCGGATCGACGCGCGGCTCCGACATTGGCGCGAGGAGCGTTCCCGACGTGCCCCAACTGGCGACGGCTTCACCCGGCGCGACGACGCCCACTCCCGCCGCACCGCATGCATTGTCCGCCCCGCCGCCGACGACCGGCGTTCCGGATGCAAGTCCTGAGGCGGCGGCCCCGTCGTCGTTGACGCGGCCGAGCACCTCCGACGAGCCTCCCACTTCCGGCAGCAGCGACCCGTTCAAATCCATCGCGTCGAGAATCTCTCTGCTCCAGCGCATTCGCGCGGTGTCGTACATCAGCGTCGCCGACGCGTCGGAGGGTTCCGTCGCCAGCTCGCCCGTCAAACGGTACCGAATGTAATCCTTGGCGAGCATCACCGTCGCGACCAGCCGGAACGCTTCCGGCTCGTGATTGCGGAGCCAGAGCACCTTGGGCAGCGTGAATCCCTCGAGCGCGGGATTCGACACGAGATCTCTGAGTCTTGCTTCTCCCCCGACGCGGCGCTCGATCTCCCGGCACTCCTCGGTGGTGCGTCCGTCGCACCAGAGGAGCGCTGGTCTTACGACGTCTCCACCGCGATCGAGAAATACCGACGAATGCATTTGGCCGGAGATGCCGACGGCGGCAATCGTGGCGTCGGGTACTTCCGAGCGAGCCGCCCGAATCGACGCGACGCTCGCCTCCCACCAGTCGAGCGGATCCTGTTCGGCCCACCCCGGGTGGAGCGTCGTGAGCGCGAGCGGAGTCGTCGCGGACGCGCGCACGTCGCCTGACGGCGACATGAGCACCGCCTTCACGCCACTCGTTCCTACGTCCAGTCCGAGAAAGAGCGATTCCGCCACCTATCGCACACCCATCAGCAACTCCATGGTCAGCTGATCCAGCCGTTCGTACGCGTACCCCTGCGACCGCATCCCATCGAGATCGAATCGCTCATCACGGAGCGCGCGCGCCTCGCCGTCGCTGTATCGCACGCGAAGCCCGGGGGCCGCACCGCGCGCGCGAAGGTCGGCGATCAGCGGTTGAATCTCGGCGTCTTCGTTGAATCGCGCGACCTTCTCTTTGAGAATGAGATAGGTGCGCATGCTCCCCGCCGCGAAATCCCACACACCCTGCTCATCTTCGGTCCGGTACGCGTGGCTGTCGAAGTGCCGCATCCCCGGCCAGCGGGCGTCCTCGAGAAGCTTCACGAGAAAGAAGGCGGCCTTTAGATCCTCGCTTCCGAAACGAAGATCCTGATCGAACCGGCCGGGCTTCTGTGCGTTGAGGTCGATATGAAAAAGCTTCCCTGCTTCGAGTGCCTGCGCGACGCCCTGCGCGAAATCGAGGCCGGCCATCTGGTCGTGCGCGACTTCGGGGTTGAGGCCGACCATGTCCGGATGGTCGAGCGTGTAAACGAACGCAAGCATGTGGCCGATCGTCGGCAGAAAGATGTCGCCGCGCGGCTCGTTCGGTTTCGGCTCGAGCGCGAAGCGCAGATCGTACTTCTGCGCGCGAACGTACTCGCAGAGGAAGTTGATCGCGTCGCGAAACCACTTCACCGATTCCTGCGGATCCTTCGCCGCATTCGTCTCGGCGCCCTCACGGCCGCCCCAGAACACGTACGTCGTCGCCCCCAGCTCGACGCCGAGGTCGATGGCACGCATCGTCTTTTGAAGCGCGTAGCGACGGACGCGCGCGTCGTTGCTGGTGAAGGCGCCGTCTCGAAAGACGGGATCGCCGAACAGATTCGTCGTCGCCATCGGCACGCACATGCCGTTGTCGGCCAGCGCTTGCTTGAACGCCGTGACGATGCGGTCGCGCTCCGCAGACGTTGCATCGCGCGGGACGAGATCGTTGTCGTGGAGATTCACACCGTAGGCACCGAGCGCGCCCAACTTCTCGACGATTCGCGTCGGCGAGAGAGGTGCCCGCACGGGGTCGCCGAACGGATCGCGACCCACGTTGCCGACCGTCCACAGGCCGAAAGTGAAGTGATGTTCAGGGCGCGGCGTGTATGCGTTCATTGGCAGCGGGCGGACGATGGGCGGTGGGCGATGGGCGGTGGGCGATGGGCGCGGGCGGCGGGCGGCGGCTATTGAATCTCGGGACAGCGCGGCTTGCGCGGGTCACTCGGGCAGCGGAGCGCCATGTAGTACTCGAGCGAGTGCGCCGGCGGCTCGACGCCGGCCGGCAGCGGCATATGCGAGAAGGATGCGAAATACTGAAGCGCGGCGTCGCGCCACCAGCGCGCTTCCATCTCCTGAATCGTGAGGAAACTGTCTACCTCGGCGAAGCGCGGCGCGTCGATCGAGCCACGGACGCCTTGCCACTGGCGGCGCATGGCGCGAACCGTGTCGACGCCCGTCTGGTAGTGGAGTGCAAGCTCGTCCCAGAGCGAACGGCCCGAGCGCATTGGCTCTCGCCATCCGACATGATGAAACCATAGGAGTAGCGAGTCGGGCACCGTGGCGCGATTAGCGAGACGATCGCGCACAGGCGGCGCGTACTGCGCTAATGCATCGCTGCCCTTCTCGGTCCGATCGAAGCCGACCCCGACGGAGTCGGCCCGATGGAAATAAGGAGGAGACCAGTCGGCGCGAGACAGACGAGCCCACGGCGCGGGGCCGTAGTGATGGTTCGAGCCCATGATGTGCGCGAGGCCCAGCGGCGTCATGTAGTTCACGGCCGCTTCACGCGACACCAGCATGACGTGCGCGATCGCGCGCACCGAGGCGCCGTCGTTGGTGAACGTGGCGCGAATCCATTCCTCGGCAATTCCGGCCGCCGTGAGTCGATGATCCCACGCCAAACGCCCGAAGGCATACCAGTTGGCCTGGTTGAACTGCGAACCCGTCCAGTTGGTGTCGCTCCCGATGTTGGCCACGCCGGCGATTCCGGTCTCGCGCTGCCCCTGAAGCGTGCCGTCGATCACGCGTGCGACGGTCGATCCCGGACCCCGCGCGTACGTGTCGGCGTCGAGGACTTCCTTGAACAAGGGAGCGAGATACACGAGATGGGTGTCCTCGCCCAGATACTCTTTCGTGATCTGGAATTCGAGCACCTGGGCCGTCTTCGGCAGCGCGCCGAATAGCGGATGAAACGGCTCGCGAGGCTGGAAGTCGAGCGGACCGTTTTTCGTTTGGATCAGGACGTTCGCGCGAAAGCCGCCGTCGAGCGGCGTGAACTCGTCGTAGGCCTGCTTCACGCGGTCAACCGGCACGTCATTGCTGTACACGAACGCGCGCCACATTACAACGCCGTGGTGCGGTGCGACGGCGTCGGCGAGCATGTTGGCGCCATCGGCGTGGCTGCGATGATAGTCTTGCGGCCCGGGCTGGCCTTCCGAGTTCGCCTTGACGAGAAATCCCCCGAAGTCAGGGACGTTTCGATAGATCTCGTCGGCTTTCGCGCGCCACCAGGCGCGCACCGTGGAGTCGAGTGGATCGGCGGTCTTCAGTCCGCCAAGTTCGATCGGCGCGCTGAACCGCGCCGTCAGATACACCGTGATCCCGTACGGTCGAAACACGTTCGCCAGCGCCGCGACCTTCGTCAGGTACTCCGGCGTAAGCACCCGCGCGTTGGCATTGACGTTCGTGAGTACGACGCCGTTGATGCCGATCGACGCGTTCGCGCGGGCGTAATCTCGATAGCGCGGCGACAGCGTGTCGGGAAGCCGGCCCCAATCCCAGAGCGACGCGCCCGCATAGCCGCGCTCGACGCTGCCGTCGAGATTATCCCAATGATCGAGCAGGCGCCGCCGAATGCGCGGCACGCTCTTCGTCTCGAGTGATACGACAGGTCGCTGCATTTGGAGCTCGCGCAACAGCGCGAAGGCGCCGTACAGTGCTCCGACGTCACTGCTCCCGGCCACGACGATCACCGTCTGGCGACCGACTTTCACATTCGCGATGACGAACGACTCTCGTCCGGCCGGCGGGCGCTCGGACACGGGAAGAAGCGCGGCGATCGCCGGCGAGGTCGCGGTGCCGACGATCAGTCCGGGATTGCCGCCCGCCATGAAGCCAACTGTGACGGACGTATCGAGAAGGCCGCGGAGCGCGAGCGTCAACTCGTCGCGAGTCACGCGCGCCGTCGGCGAGGTTCCCTCCACCGACACCCGCGCGAAGACGCGGCGGTATTCGGCGAGCCGCGCGGCATCAGATACGCGGCGATAGCGGAGCCAGAGATCGTATCCTGTCTCGGCGCGCAAGCGGGCGCCGAGAGGGGCGACCGAGAGCGCGAGCACGACGAGCAACGGTCGCACGATGCCGCCCCCCCGTCAGCGAGGAATCGACGGCACCCGGTCGTCCGTGGGATCAGCCCAACGCGTGTTGGGGATGAGCGGCGTCCAACCGGGTCGCAGCGGATCCTGATCGTACGGATAGCTGCCGAGCCGCAGGAACAGCTCGTGATACTCCGCCAGTTTGTCGCGGTCGAGCTTCACGCCCAGCCCCGGCGCGGTCGGTACGGCGATCGAGCCGCCGCAGTAGCACATCCGGCCGCCAACGATCACATCGTCCATCAAGTGGTGGTAGTGCGCGTCCGCCGCGAAGGTGAGGTTGGGAATCACCGCGCCGAGATGCAGCATCGTCGCCAGTTGAATACCCAGCTCTCCCGACGAATGCACGGCCACGCCGAGCTGAAACGCCTCGCAGATCGCGGCGGCTTTCACGCACGAGCGTACACCGCCCCAGAACGTCGTGTCGAGCAGCACGACATCGACCGCGGTGTGCAGGACGTTCGACGCGAGCTGCTCCATGCCGACGATGACCGTGTTCGTCGCCAGCGGCATCCGAACTTTTTCGCGCGTCCGACGCATCCCGTGCATCCCAAAGACCGGGTCCTCGAGATAATCGTTGTCGAGATCCTCGATCGCATACGCAAAGGAGATCGCCTGCTCGGTGGACCACACACCGTTCGGATCGAAACGAAAACGGTCACCAGGCAACGACTCGGCGAGGGCGCGGTAGCACTCCAGCTCGTACTCCGGCGCGAACACGCCGCCCTTCAGCTTGTGGGTCTGGAAGCCGTGCTCCCGTTTGAGATCGGCCGCTTCCTGCACGAGCTGATCGACGCTCCGCACTTCGTTGTCGCCGTCGCCGTTCGGATATCGAAAAAAGAGATAGGACGCAAAGGGCACGCGATCGCGCAGCCGCCCACCGAGCATCTCCGACAGCGACACGCCCCACTTCTGCCCCAATACGTCGAGGCAGGCGAATTCCAGCGCGGCCAGGATCTGCGTTCGATTGTTGTAAAGGGACGCGGTCGGATTCGCGATGAGGAAGCGCATTTCCTCGAGGCGAGCCGGGTCACGCCCCACCAAATAACTCTTCAACCCATTGAACGCCGCGACGGCACTCTCTCCACCACCACCCATCTCGCCCAGACCGACTAGCCCCTCGTCGGTCTCGACCTCAACGACGGTCCGAACGAAGCGACCCCAATGGCAGCCGTTCGCATGACGCAGCGGAGCGGCGAGCGGGACGGTCACTGGGGTGGCCCGTATGTCTGTGATTTTCATTCAGGTCGAGAATCGCGGGTGGGGCGCGCTTGACATGATCAAGTCATATGATGACCACGATTTTGCGGCTGAGCGGGCATCCTGTCAAGCGGCGACTCGGCGACTCGGCGACTCGGCGACTCGGCGGCTGCTCAGACACCACTGAACACACTAAAGCCGCCGTCGATCGGCACCACGGCGCCCGTAACGAATGAGGCCGCGTCGCTGCACAGCCATTGAACGGCGCCGACCAGCTCTTCGGGGCGGCCGAACCGACCCATCGGCGTTTCGCGCAAGATATTGCGGGCGCGCTCGGTGTGTCCGCCGTCTTCGGTCAGGAGGACGGCGCGGTTCTGCTTCGTGATGAAGAACCCGGGCGCGATCGCGTTGACCCGGAGTCCGTCGCCGTGGCGTCGCGCCATGTCCACCGCGAGCCAGCGCGTGAAACTGTCGATCCCGGCCTTCGCGACTGAATAACCCATGACGCCGCTCAGCGCCTGAACCGCGGCCATCGACGAGATGTTCAC
>DATMHK010000201.1:0-4088 GCA_035554995.1 Gemmatimonadaceae bacterium | reverse complement strand
AAACCGATCGCGCCGACGAGGCTCGCCCCCGCGTGCGCGGCGAGCGGCAGCACGAGCGCAAAGACGCCGATCGGCGCAACGGCGATCACCCAACGTACGAGCGTCAGCATGGCATCGCCGAGGGATTTGAAGAATCCGACGAGCGTCGTGCGACTCTGCGGCGCGGTGTTCGCGATCGCCGCCGCGAGCAACAGCGTGAACAGCACGAAGGGCACCATTTGGCCGCTGGCCGCGGCGCCGACTGGGTTCGCGGGAATGAGCGACGTCACCCAGGCCGCGAACGTCTGCGGCTGTGCCGCGGTGAGTTGAGCCGCCGCTTCCGCCGCGCCTGACGGAAGCGGTGGACGACTGCTCAGCGGCGGCAAGACCGAGAACGCCGCGGCGGCGAGCGGAATGAACACCAGCGCCAGACCCGCGATCAACGTGATGAACACGAGAAGTGTGCGGACGCCCATGCGGCCAATCGTCGTCACGTCCGCGGCCGACGCAACCCCGGCAATCACGAGTGAGACGATGAGCGGAATCACGGTCATCCGGATCGCGTTGACCCACAGGCTGCCAATCGGCGCCGCGTAATCGGCCGCCGCCAAAAGCGACGCCGAGCCGGAGACCGCGATCAGGCCGCCGATCACCAACGCAGCCGCAAGGGCCAGCAAAACACGCGTGCCGTCTTTCATATTCTCACATCATGAGATCGCCGCCCGTGATGTCGAGCGACGTGCCGGTGATATAGCCCGCTTCCTCGGAGGCGACGAAGCAGATGAGATCCGCCACCTCGACGGCCGTGCCGAGTCGAGGCACCGGGTAGCTCGACGCGAGACGGTCGAGCGTCTCCGCGCTCGCGCTCTCGCGCGTCAGTTCGGTGTCGATCATGCCAGGGCACACGGCATTCACCGTGATGCCGAACTTTCCAAGCTCCTTCGCCGCGGCACGAGTGAGCCCGAGCAACCCGGCTTTCGACGCCGTGTAGTGAGCGCCGCCGAGCGTGCTCACGGTGCGGCCGGCGGACGAGGAGACATTCACGATTCGACCGTACTGCTGCGCCCTCATCGCGGGCAGCACGGCTCTCGTGAGCAGAAAGGGCACGGTAAGATTGACTTCCAACGCCGCGCGCCACTCCTCGGGCGTGAGATCGGGAAAGCGCGTCGTGAGCGCGAGCGCGGCGTTGTTGACGAGAATGTCCACGCGGCCGAAACGGTCGAGCGTGCGCTGAACTATCAGTTCGGATGCGCCATCCGCGGCGATGTCGACGCCAACGCCGTACGCACGTTCGCCGATGAATTGCGCGACCGCGTCCGCGCGCGCTTGGTCCCGCACGTGCACGACCACCGACGCGCCGCGCTCATGCAGCCGCTCGGCGGCGGCGCGGCCAAGGCCGCGCGCCGCCCCGGTGACGATAGCCACGCGGCCGGTGAAATCAGCGTTCACGCCAGATTGATCGAGAGAGGACGGCAAAGGGTGGGCGGGCAAACTTACCTTGCACATTCGCGCGGCTCAACCGAGGGTTCGCCACGAACCGCGTCGAGGAATGTTGTCCGGACGCGGGCCGCTCACGCGTCGAAGAGGTACAATCAGCGGATGGCGGGACGATACGCCGTCCTTCTCAGAAACCCGATCCAGAGGTTCGAACAATGAGCGAGTTCATTTATCTCTACCGCACGAGCGAGGCGGATCGTCGCGCGGCGATGTCCGCGGAGCACGCCCAGCAGAGCATGCAAGCCTGGCTCGCCTGGATGCGCGGCCTCGAGGCGAAGGGCCACATCAAGAATCCGGGCAATCCTTTGGGAACAGAGGGACGCGTAGTTCGCGGCCAGGCCAAGACCGTGACCGACGGTCCGTTCGTCGAGATCAAGGATCTCGTGCTCGGCTACACGGTCATCGAAGCCAAGAACTTCGAGGAAGCTGTGGAGTTGGCCAGCGGCTGTCCGATGCTCGCCGGTGAAGGCTCCGTGGAGATCCGGCCCGTCGCGGCGATGGCATGACGCTGGACGACGAAGCCTTGCGTGAGCTCGACGACCATCTGTTCCGACGTGAGTCGGGACGGATGGTCGCCGCGCTCACGCGAATCTTCGGTGTGCACAACCTGTCGCTGGCCGAGGACGTCGTGCAGGACGCGTTCGTTCGGGCGCTCGAGGTCTGGCGAATGCGCGGCGTGCCGGACAACCCGGCCGCCTGGTTGATGACGGCCGCCAAGAATCGCGCGCTCGACATGCTTCGACGTGAGCGGACCGCGCTCAGGTTCGCGCCTCCCCCGGAGATGGGGCGGCTACTCGACACAGAATGGACGCTCGGACCGGCGGTGAACGAAGCGTTCGACGTCCACACGATTCGCGACGAGCAGCTTCGCATGATGTTCTCGTGCTGCGATCCGCGGCTCGGTGAGGACGTACAGGTTGCGCTGATCCTCAACATTCTTTGCGGCTTCTCAGCCGGCGAAGTCGCGTCGGCCTTTCTCATCGGGCGCGCCGCGATGGAAAAACGAATCGCGCGGGGGAAGAAGACGCTGGCCACAAGCAAGACTCTCTTCGATCTCGCCGACGCGGAGTTCGTTCCGCGACTCGCGGCCGTGCAACGCGCGTTGTACTTGCTGTTCAACGAAGGGTATCACGGATCGTCCGCCGAGCAGGCGATTCGCGCGGAGCTATGCGCCGAAGCGATTCGGCTCGTGACGCTCCTCAGCGAGTACCCACCGGCCGACACGCCGGCGACGAGGGCCCTCGCCGCGCTGATGCATCTGCACGCCGCTCGTCTCGCCGCCCGTGTAGACGCGGAGGGCGATCTCAATCGGCTGCCGGAACAGGACCGCTCGCGTTGGGACGCGCGCCTGATCGACGATGGCCTCAGCTTGTTCGATCGGTCGATGAGCGGAGACGAGTTGACGTCGTTTCATCTCGAGGCAGCCATCGCGGTCGAGCACGTACGCGCGCCGAGCCTCGCCGAAACGAGCTGGGATACCATCGTCTCTCTGTACGATCAGCTCATGGCGTTGCAGCCATCGCCCGTCGTCGCGCTCAACCGGGCGATCGCGATCGGTGAGCTCGACGGCGCGTCAGCGGGTCTCGCCGCACTCGACGAGATCGACGATCGTGACCGTCTCGCCGCCTATCCCTTCTATCACGCGGCGCTCGCCGAGCTCGAGCTCAAGCGAGGAAACGCCACCGACGCGCGCGAGCATTTTGCCGCGGCAATCCAGCTGTCGCGGAATCCGATGGAGCGACGATTTCTCGAGCGGCGGATCCGGCAAAGCGGCGCGGCGAGTTAGACCCCCTCGCCGCGAGCTCGGATTACTGCCCGCGCCTCCCCGACTTGGACGACGTCGAGTGCGGCTTGACGATCGGCGTCCGCGTGGGCGGCGCCGGCGCCGCGACACGCTGTTCCGGCGTCGGAAGACCGGGGCGCTTTCGCGAGAAGTCCGGGATGTTTGGCTTGCCCTTTTTCTTCATCGTGGCCTCCGCTTCGACCGTGGACGGTGAATCAGAGATTTGGAACCCGATTATGCAGCCTGACATGGTTTCAGAACAGAGCCAATCGCGATATCCAGGATGTATTTTATCCGGGAGATATTGCGTTTTCTATTTTACCTGGATATAATTCTCGTCATGTCTGACCCGAATGACGAGGAGATCATGTACACCGCCTTCGCCGGAACTCGGCGCATAGCCGCCGGAAATAGAGACAGCATCTTGTCTCAAATCAAGCAGTATACCGACAGTAATGACGATCGTGTCCTGATATTCGAGGATATCAGCGGCAAGCAGGTCGACTTCGACTTCAGCGGATCGCTCGACGACGTTCTCGAGCGGGCGCGCGCCCGGTCCCCGAAATCCGGTCCCGGCCGACCGAAGCTCGGCGTGGTCGGACGCGAGATCTCGTTGCTCCCGCGCCACTGGGATTGGCTCGAGGACCAGCCGAACGGCATCTCGGCCGCAATCCGCCGTTTGGTCGATGAAGCACGCAAGCGAGAGCCGGGAGCCCAGCGCGCCCGCCGCCTTCGCGACGGCATCGCGCGCTTCATGTGGTCGATGGGCGGCGACCTGCCCCACTTCGAGGAAGCGACCCGCGCGCTCTACGGCGAGGCGGACGCGCCC
>DATMHK010000200.1:0-8443 GCA_035554995.1 Gemmatimonadaceae bacterium | reverse complement strand
CGCGGGACCGCAGGGCAGCTTCGTGCCGAAGACGTGGGGCGGCGGCGTACCGCTGCAAGCGATGGCCGAGCTCGGGTTCGTGCTGGTGCAGATCGACGGCATGGGGACGAACAATCGCTCGAAGGCGTTCCACGACGTCGCCTGGAGAGACCTCGGCGACGCGGGCTTCCCCGATCGCATTCTCTGGCACAAGGCTGTCGCCGCGAAGTACCCATGGTACGACGTTACGCGTGTCGGTCTCTATGGAACGTCGGCCGGCGGACAGAACGCGATGGGCGGCCTCGTCTTCCATCCAGAGTTCTATAAAGTCGCCTACGCCAACTCCGGCTGTCACGACAACCGGATGGACAAGATCTGGTGGAACGAGCAGTGGATGGGATGGCCGCTCGGTCCGCACTATGAGGCGTCGTCGAACACGGTTCACGCGAAGAACCTGCAAGGCCACTTGATGCTCGTCATCGGCGAGTTCGACACGAACGTCGATCCGGCGTCGGGCTATCAGGTCGTCAACGCGCTCATTCAATCGAACAAGTACTTCGACCTGCTCGTCGTGCCGAACGGTGGACATGGCGCGGGCGGCCAATACGCGGCGAAGAAGCGCAACGACTTCTTCGTGCAGTGGTTGCTCGGCGTTCAACCGCCGAACTGGAATCAAGGAACGACCGACAGCGCTGCCGGCACCGGTCTGGGGTTCTTGGACGACGAGCAGATGTTGGGTGCGAACGGGGGGGGACCGAGCTTCTTCGACGGTCCGAACGATCCGCCGTACGTGTGGTGGTAGCCAGGTTAGCAGTTCACTCCTGTCCGAGAGAGAGAGGAATGCAATGAGATCCTGGACGAGTAGCGCGTTATCGTTTGTGGCGCTGGTTTGCGGCGCGGCCGTGGCGTCGGCCCAGGCCAGCGGGGGGGGAGGCACAGGAACGATCGTCGGCCAAGTGGTCGCGGTGGATTCCAGGGCGCCGCTCCAAAGCGCGCGGGTGAGCGTGCAAGGGACGACGCTGGCCGCTCCGACGAACGTCGAAGGCCGATACGTCATCCGCAACGTGCCGGCGGGCAGTCAAACCGTGCGCGTGACGATGCTCGGATTCGCACCGCGGGAGCTGCCGACTACGATCGCGGCCAACGCCACGGTGACGGTCAACTTCGAGTTGAAGGACATCCCTTATTCGATCACACCGGTCGTGACGACCGCACTTGGCATCGCGCGCGAGGAAAAGAGCCTCGGCTACGCCACGACGTCGATCAGTTCGACGACGCTCGAGAAGATTCCCGAGCCGATGATGATGCAGGCCCTGGCAGGACAATCCGCGGGTCTCACGATGACGAGTGGCAGCGGACGGCCGGGAGCTGGTGCACTGATCAACATTCGCGGCGCGAGCTCGTTCAGCACCAGCGGTCAGCCGCTGTTCGTCATCGACGGCATTCCCGTCTCGACGAACAACGACAGCCGCAGTGACGCGCTCGGCACGGGTAGCTCCGGGAGCCGGCAGATGGATTTCGACATGGAGAACGTCGACGAGCTCACGGTGCTCAAGGGCGCGGCGGCGACGGCGCTCTACGGGTCGAGAGCGGCGAACGGCGCGATCATCATCAAGACGAAATCAGGAAAGGCCGGACAGCCGCTTCGTTTCAATTTCAGCACGGAGCTGCGTTACGACACGCCCATCCTTGGCGGCTACATCACCGACTGGGCGGCGGGCGATCGCGGCTACTACTGCAACGGCAAGAACGTGAATCAGGGCGGATGGTGCGAGCCGGGCTCGAACAGCGCGACAAACCCGCAGACGCAGCGGACGTGGGGTCCGAACAAAGACAGTATTCCGCAGATCGTGTTCGATTCCCAGGGGACGGTGCGTTTCCGCGACGCGCGGGCTGACTTCTATAAGATGGCAGCGCCGACATCGGACAATTCGCTTCGCGGTTCAGGGTCGATGGGGGACCTTGGCACCTACACCCTCGGTGGGTCGTATCTGAACCAGCACGGCGTCAACCCGGCCGAGAAGTTGAACCGGTTCAACTTGAACGGGAACGTCGCGATCAATCTGACCAAGTGGATGACGGCGGAGGCCAGTGTTCAGAGAATTCGTAGCAATAATCCGTATCAGGACGACTCGTTCTCGGGCGTCGATCACACGCTGATCAACCTGCCGCCGACGTGGAACATCACGAATGGCTTCATGCCCGACGGGACGCCGGCCTTCCTGTCGAGCGGCACGCAGCCACAGCCGTCGCTGCAATGGCAGATTGCCAACGAGTTCAATAAAGAGCTGACCAACCGCTGGATCGCATCGCAGGTGTTGAAGTTCAATATCGGAGCCGGCCTGCACCTGAACAACAACGCGGGACTCGACACCTACGTGTCGGAGTTCGGTCGATTCCTCAACCAGCGGCCTTGGTTGGCGTCACAAGGGATCACGTCGGGCTCGACCAACCAGCGCAAGTCGACGCGCACGACGATCAACGACGATCTCACGTTGTCGCTCGATTCGCGCGCGATAGGTGAAAGCCAATTCCGAGTGAGCGGCCTCGTCGGCGGCAATCTCTACTCCCAGGACTTCGCGCAACTCACGGGCACCGGGACGACGATGGTCATCCCGGACTATTTCAACCTCGGCAACTTCCAGACGCAGACCGTCACTGGAACGCTGACGACGCAGAAACGGCTGCTCGGCGCGTATAGCCAGCTGGAGTTCAACTATGCCGAATGGGCGTTCCTCACGCTCACGGGCCGCAATGACTGGAGCTCGACGCTGCCGACCAACGCGAACTCCTACTTTTACCCTTCGGCGCAGCTTTCCGTGATCTTCACGGACGCCATGTCGTGGCGTCCGAGATGGTTGGATTACGGCAAGATCCGCGTCTCGAAAGCGAAAGTCGGCAACGACGCGCCGCAATACGCGCTGACAACGCGCTACAACAACGCGAGCGCGCCGGGCGCGAACAACGATCAACAGCAGTTTGGCGGACCGTCCATCGCGTTCCCGTTCCGAGGCATCACGTCGTACATCAGCAGCACGAACCTCGGCAATCCGACGCTCAGGCCCGAGACCACGGTCGAGGACGAGATCGGTCTCGAGCTCCGAATGTTCGGCGGCCGAGTCAACACCGAGATGTCGGTGTACCGGAAATCCAGCTACGACCAGATCTTCTCGGTGCCGTCGTCCGCGGCGACCGGGTTCCTGAACATTTCGCGGAACGCTGGCAACCTGCAGAATAACGGCGTCGAGTTGTCGATCGGCGGTCGTCCGATCGATACTCGTCTCTTCTCCTGGGACGGTCGCATCAACTGGGCGAAGAACAAAAGCAAGGTGCTGAGCCTCGCGCCGGGCGTGACCTCGATCTATTTGTCCGGTTATTCGTGGCCGCAAATCCGCATCATGGAAGGGCAGCCATACGGCGTGATCTGGGGCTACGGCTGGAAGAAGAACTGCGTGGCGGCCGATCCGTGTTATCAGGGCGTTCCGGAAGGCACGCTCCTCATTGGCGACGACGGCTATCCGATCAAGTCGGACGATCAGCGCAACCTGGGCAGCGTGCAGCCCGATTGGACGGGCAGCGCAACGTCGGAGTTCCGCCTGGGGCGGTTCGCGCTCTCCGGTCTGGTCGATATTCGGCACGGCGGTAAGCTGATCAACTTCGAGACCCAGTACGAAGTGAACAGCGGCCGATCACTGTTCACGGCCGACCGATACACGTGGACGACGTGGGACGGCGTCAACATCAACACCGGCAAGCCGAACACGGTGCGGCTGTTCAAGGATCAGGACTACTACCCGCTCATCTACGGTACGGACCGCGCCGAGCAGCAAATCGAGGGCGCCGGCTTCGCGAAGCTCCGTGAGATGACGCTGGCGTATCGGCTGACCGACCAGTTCGCGCACCGCTTGCAGCTGCAGAACGCGACCGTGTTCGTGACCGGACGAAATCTGCGCGGTTGGTATGCGTCGCCGTCGGGCGATCCGGAACAGGATCTGTCGCAGGGCACCAACGCCGGGCAGCAGTTCTTCCGGCAATTCTCGGCGCCGCAAACGCGATCGATCCTCTTCGGCGTTCGCTCAATCTTCTGACCCCAGGCCACCCGTGAAGAGGTATCTAATGCGATTCATGAAAAGACCGGCGCGGCTCGCCCCGCTGCTTCTCGTCTTCGGGGCGGCCAGCTGCTCGGACTTCCTCGATGTCAACAAGAACCCGAACGCGCCGGAGAACGCGACGGTCGACATCCGGCTCGCCGGGCTCGAGACCTCGTTCCTGCATTCGGCGTACTCCGGGTCGACCGCGCTGTGGGGCTCCGAGTGGACGCAGCAATTCGCGTTCAACGCCTCGCGTCGCTCCTATTCCCAGGTGCAGAACTACGAGCTCTTCGATACGGACGCGGCGTCGTCGTGGAATCTCTTTTACGCCACGGTTGGCAACGCCGCGTTCGGTATGGCGCGCGACGCGTCAGCGGACGCCGACGCGTACTACCGCGGCATCGGGAAGCTCTTTCTCGCTTGGGACTTCCAGCTCATCACCGACTTCTGGGGCCCGGCGCCGTATACGGACGCGTTCAAGCCCGAGATTCGCGAGCCGAAGTACGATACGCAGCAGTTCATCTACAACGGCATCCTCGCCAACCTCGACACGGCCGTGACGCTGTTTGGCGCGACCGGAGCGCGGAGGCCGACGTCGAACGATCTGCTCTTCGCGGGCGACATGACGCGGTGGAACAAGCTCGCCCACTATCTGCAGGCGCGGGCCAACCTCCGTCTCGCCTACGCAAGTGGCGAAGACAAAACGGCGCGCGCCAATAAGGCTCTCGCCGCGCTGACCGGCGCATTCGCCAGCAACGCGGACGATGCCGACTTCACGTATCCCGGCACCGCCAACGCCAGGAATCCGAACTACACGTTCGTCGAGCTCCGCACGGTCTTCGTCGCCTCGCAGTATTTCATCGACATGCTCCAGGCGAGGACCGACCCGCGCCTTCCCGTTTTATTCCAGCCGATCCTCTACGATTCGATCCGCGGAACGGGTACGAGCCGTAAGACGTATCCTGCCAAACCGAACACGTTCGTCGGACATCTGGCGGGCTCCGACCAGTTCCAGGCCGATTCTACAGTGTCGATCATTGGAAAGTTTTTCTCGGACTCGAACGCGACGCTGAACGTCGCGAGCTATTCCGATCAGAAGTTCACCGAGGCGGAAGCGCGGCTCATTGTGAGCGGCGCCGCCGCGGCGGATGCGCCCTATCGCGACGGCATTCGCGCCAACATGCAGAAGCTCGGAGTGGCGACGGCGGCGATCAACGCGTACCTCAACGCGCGGCCTGCGCTTGGTTCAGTTGCCAACCCGCTGCAGGAGATCATCACCGAGAAGTACATCGCGAATTTCTTGAAGACCGAACCCTGGAATGATTGGCGCCGGACCGGCTTCCCCGTCGTCCCGATCGTGCCGCAAGCCGTGATCAACACTCTTCCGCAGCGGATTCGCGCGCCGAACTCGGAGCTGAGCGCGAACAGCGTGCAGGTGGCGGCATCGGGAATACCGACGGGACAGGACGGCATGAAGGTGAAGCTCTGGTGGGCCGGCGGAGACAACAAATGATCCGAACACGAGAGAATTCTCACATGCATCGGACGATCGTTCTTCTGCTCAGCGCCGCCGCTGTGGCAGCCTGCAGCAACAATCCCACGGCGACGCGCGACGAGGCCGCGGATTTTCCGGTCGTTGCCCACTGGACCGCCACGGCGACGCCGATCGCCCCGGCAACCATCACGGGACAGTTGATGTACGACCAGCACACCGGCTTTCACTCGGACGTGACGTTCGCCGTTACCGGCCCGCCGAACGCCGTGTTCCAATGGCGCATCTTCAAGCGTGACTGTACGGTGAATGTGGCGGCGACCAACAACACGTCGCCGACCGGGCTGGTGCTGTTCGCGACGACGCAGTCATACCCCGATCTCACGCTCGATGCGTCGGGAAAGGCGACGGTTAAAGTTGCGATCGCGGGCTGGCTGGATTCGCTCACAGCCTACAGTGTTCGTATCCGGCCGACGGCCACAACGACGTTCAACGGAGTCAATCCAGCATCGTGCGGCACCCTGAAGTACGCGCCCGCCCAGTAGCAGCGTTCGCGCTGGCCATCGCGTTTTTGGCCAGCGCGGGCTGCTACAGCTACGTTCCAGTGTCGTTTCAAGCGGTCGGATCGAAAGAGGATGTCCGCCTTCGCGTGACGGAAAGCGCGGCGGCGCGGCTGGCCAAGGACATCGGCACCTTCTCGACCGAGGTCGATGGACAGCTGGCGAGCGAGGGACCGGATTCGGTGTCCCTCGGCGTTCCGATCGATCGCTCGTATCGCGGCACGACGATTGGGACGACGACACAAACGGTCTTATTGTCGCGGTCAGAAGTCGTTGAAGTGCGAAAGCGCGAATTCTCACGTTCACGCACCGTCCTCGCGAGCGCGGGCATCGTGGCCGGATTCGGCGCGCTCGCCGCCGGCATCGTCCAGTTGGTCGACCAGAACGGTCCCTCCGACCAAGGCACAACGCCACCGCCTCCCCCGGCACTGCGGCGGCCACCGATTCATCACATATCGCTGCGGATACCGATCCCATGACCATGCGGACGCTGACGGCAGTCGCCTTGGTAATGAGTTGCGCCATTGGCGCGTGCTCACCGGCCGCGGGGACGACTCAAGCTGGTGCTCCGGCTCCGCGAAATAGCATCCTGACTCAAGCGCAGCTTTCTGCCACGAATTCCGAAAGCTTGTACGACGCCATTAACAAACTGCATCCGGACTGGTTGACGAGCCGAGGCCCGTCTTCGGTGACCGATTCGTCTCCGACGATGGTGGATGTCTTCATGAACGGCACGATGCTCGGCCGGGCTGATTATCTGCGCGATATGCGCGTCGTCGACGTGAGCGAAGTTCGCTACTGGAACGCCGGACAAGCGGCGGCGCGCTTCGGCATGGGCCACCCGCGCGGCGTCATCGAGATCACTCGCAAATAGACCACATGCGCTCTCAGCTGATTGCACTCGCCGGCGTCGCGGTTCTCGTGACGCCGTTCGCGCGGTCGCGGCATGCCGACGTTCCGCTCGCGTCGTTGGACCTTGCCAAGATGCGCGTCCAAGCGGGCGGCGGACGGGGAGGACAACAGACCGTCGCGCAGGCCAACAAATCCATCGACGGTAATCCGATTCGCATCGGTGGCAGAGTCTTCACTGAAGGCGTCGGAACTCGGGCAACGAGCGTTCTGTTCGTGAAGCTCGGCGGCGGAGCTGACCGCTTCTCGGCGTCGGTCGGCGCGGACGACAACCCGCTGCCGCCGCCCGCGACGCCGACGGCGCAACCACCCGCGCCGCCACCGCCCATTCCGATCGTCTTCCGGCTCGTCGGCGACGGACGCGTGTTGCACGTCAGCAAGCCCGTCGCTCGCGGCGACGCACCGGAACCGATCGACGTCGATGTGCGGGGCGTGCAGACGCTCGTCCTACAAGTCAAGCCCGTCGAAGGAAGCCGCGCGGTCGCCGCCAACTGGGCCGACGCAAAGTTTTCGGTGAACGGCGCGGCTCCCGTCGCGATCGACATTCCGCTCGAGCCGCGGGAGATCCTCACGCCGAAACCAGGGCCGGCGCCGCGGATCAACGGACCGTCGCTCACCGGCGTGACGCCCGGACATGATGTGTTGTACAAGATTCCCGTGACGGGAACGCCGCCGATCATCTACGCCGCCGCCAACCTTCCCAAAGGGTTGACGCTGGATCCAGCGAGTGGCGTCATTCGCGGGACCATCGCCGCGCGCGGCCGTTATCCCGTGACTTTCACGGCGCGCAACAGCGCCGGCACCGCATCCAAGTCATTCACCTTCGTGGCGGAAGGGCAACTCGCGCTCACGCCGGCGATGGGCTGGAACAGCTGGAACGCGTACGGTCGTGCCGTCAGCGACTCACTCGCCCGCGCCGCGGCCGACGCGATGATCTCGAAGGGGCTCATCGATCACGGCTGGACGTACGTGAACCTGGACGACGGCTGGGAGCGTAGCGCGCGCCAAACGGACTCGCTGTTCGAGGGACCGACACGAGCGGCTGACGGCACGATGCTGACGAACCGGAAGTTCCCGAACATGAGGGCCCTCGGCGATTACATCCATGGCAAGGGACTCAAGTTCGGCATCTACTCCGGCCCCGGCCCGACGACGTGCCAGCGTCTCGAGGCAAGCTGGCAGCACGAGCTTCAGGATTTTCGAACGTTCGCGTCGTGGGGCGTCGACTATCTGAAGTACGATTGGTGCGGCTACAGCAACGTGCTGGCGCCGGGCGAGACGAATCAGCAACTGCCGGTGCTCAAGCGGCCGTATCAGGTGGGCAGGGCGGCGCTCGACCAGGTGCCGCGCGACATCATTTACTCACTCTGCCAATACGGTTGGGGCAACGTATGGGAGTGGGGAGCGACCCA
>DATMHK010000199.1:0-27868 GCA_035554995.1 Gemmatimonadaceae bacterium | reverse complement strand
GCCAACCTTCCGGGCGCGAGCCCGGAGACGATGGCCGCCACGGTGGCGACGCCGCTCGAGAAGGCATTCTCGGCGATCGCCGGCATCGACGAGATCACGTCGAGCAGCAACACGGGCGGCACCAACATCACGCTGCAGTTCGGCCTCGACCGCGACGTCGAAGTCGCGGCGCAGGACGTGAACGCGGCGATCGGCAAGACGCTGCCGTTCCTGCCGTCGACGATCCTGCCGCCGAACTATCGCAAGAACAATCCGAACGCGATGCCGGTGATGTCGATCGCGGTCACGTCGAACGTGCTGCCGATGACGCAGGTCGACGAATATGCGCAAACGCTCATCGCGCAGCGCCTGTCGATGATCGAAGGCGTGGCGTCGGTGGGTGTGTACGGCTCGGCGAAGTACGCGGTGCGTGTCCAGCTCGACCCGAAGCAGCTCGCCACGCGCAACATCGGTGTGTCGCAGGTGGCGAACGCGATTCGGCAGAACAATGTGATGCTGCCGACGGGCGTGCTGTACGGCCGCGACAAGACGCTGACGCTCAACGCGACGGGTCAGATGCAGAGCGCGGCCGAGTTCAAGCGGCTCATCATCGCCTACCGCAACGGCGCGGCCGTCCGCCTGGGCGACGTCGCGAACGTGCTCGACGACATCCAGAACAACAAATCGGTCAGCTACTTCAACCGCGAGCGGTCGGTCAACCTGTTCGTGCAGCGGCAACCCGGCACGAACACCATGGAGATCGCGAAGCGGGTGAAGGAGAAGCTCGACGAGATCAAGCCAGGGCTGCCGCCGACGCTGAAGGCCAATATCCAGTACGACCGCTCGATCACCATCGGGCGGGCCGTGAACGACGTCAAGGAATCGCTGCTCGTCGCGCTCGTCCTCGTGATCGCGGTGATCTTCATTTTCCTGCGAAGCGCGGTCGCCACGTTGATCCCGAGTGTGACGTTGCCGCTCGCGATCATTGGCACGTTCTCGGCGATGTACGCGCTCAATTTCAGCATCGACAACCTGTCGCTCATGGCGTTGACGCTCGCCGTGGGCTTCATCGTCGACGACGCGATCGTGATGCTCGAGAACATCGTGCGCCACATCGAGATGGGAAAAACGCCGATGCAGGCGGCGCTCGACGGCGCGGCGGAAGTCGGGTTTACCGTTCTATCAATGTGCCTGTCGCTCTCGGCGGTGTTCATCCCGCTGATGTTCATGGGCGGCATCATCGGACGACTGTTCCGCGAGTTCGCGGTGACGATCAGCGTCGCGGTGCTCGTGTCGGGGTTCATCGCGCTGACGCTGACGCCGATGCTGTGCAGTCGGCTCCTCAAGCCGCACGCCGCGGAGGAAAAGCACGGACGCTTTTTCAACTTCTTGGAGCGAGGCTTCCAAGCGGTGTTGCGGGCCTACGAGCGCAGCCTTGGCTGGGTGATGACGCATCGTCCGGTCACGCTGGCATTCTCCGCCGGCGTGCTCGTGGCGACGTACTTCGTTTGGACGAACATTCCGAAGGGTCTGTTCCCGCCCGACGATACCGGCTCGCTCAACGCGAGCGCCGAGGCGCCGCAGGGCACGCCGTTCACGGAGATGCTGCGCCTCGGCCAGATGGTGAGCAATAGGCTGGCGACGGACACCAACATTGCGTCGTACACGATGAACGTCGGCAGCATGGGTCCGTCGAATCAGATTCAGTTCAACATCACGCTGAAGCCGGCGGGGACACGTCCACCGGCCGACCAGATGGTGTTCGAGCTGCGACGAACGATGCAGACGCCGGGCGTGGACGTTTCGGTAACGAATCCGCCGAGCATCCAGATCGGCGGTCGTGGCGGGCGCTCCTCGTATCAGTACACGCTGCGGGGGCCGGACATTCAGGAGCTGTACGCCCAAGGCGAGCGGCTGCTCAATCGGCTCCAGGAGAGCCCGATGCTGAGCAGCGTCAACTCGAACCTGCTGAATCGCAGTCCGATCCTGAAGGTGCACATCGACCGCAACAAGGCGTTGGCGATGGGCACGACGCCGCAGGGAGTCGAGAGCGCGTTGGCGAACGCGTACAACGCGCAGCAGGTGTCGACGATCTTCATGCCGACGAATCAGTACACGGTCGTCATGGAGACGGTGCCGAGCGCGCAGACGGACGCATCAGTGCTCGAGCACTTCTACGTGCCGGCCGCGGGCGGGCGTCAGGTTCCGCTGACCGAGGTCGCGACGTTCGAGATGACCACCGGGCCGCTGAGCGTCGCGCACTCCGGCCAGATGACGTCGATGACGATCTCGTTCAACCTCGCCGAGGGTGTGTCACTCGGCGCGGCGACAGTGGAAGTCGGGCGCATCGCGCGCGAGATGCTGCCGGCGTCGATCACGGGCGGGTTCTCGGGGACGGCGCAGGCGTTTCAGGAATCGCAGAAGGGAATGGGGATCCTGATCCTGATCACGATCTTCATCATCTACATCATCCTCGGCATTCTCTACGAGAGCTTCATCCATCCGGTGACGATCCTCACCGGCCTTCCGTTCGCGGCGTTCGGCGCGCTGTTCGCGCTGTATATCACGCACGTGGAGCTCGGGGTGTACGGCTACGTCGGCATCATCATGCTGATCGGCATCGTGGAGAAGAACGCGATCATGATGATCGACTTCGCGCTCGAGCGTCAGCGGAGTGAACGGATTCCGCCGGCGAAAGCGATCGTGGAAGCAGCGAGCGTCCGCTTCCGGCCGATCATGATGACCACGGTCTCGGCGATCGTCGGCACGCTGCCGATCGCGATCGGCGTCGGCACGAGCGCGGCGTCGCGCCGGCCACTTGGTGTAGCGGTGGTGGGCGGGTTGGCGTTCTCGCAGATTGTCACGTTGTACGTGACGCCGGTGTTCTACTCGTATTTCGATGAGTTGCAAAGTTGGATCGCCAAGAAGGCCCCGATGCGCGTCCCGACCGAGACGCTGCCGGTGCCGGCGGCTGGTGATTGACTGTCATCCTCCGCGAGCGCAGCGAGCGGGGGATCTATTTTCATTCTGTGGTGGCTGGCCACAGGCATTTCACACTAGATCCTCCGGCCGCTGGCGCGGCCAGAGGATGACAACTGATGAATTTCACGACGCTTTTCATTAAACGCCCTGTCATGACCACGTTGGTCATGATTGGGATTCTCGTCTTCGGCATCGTCGCTTACCGTCAATTGCCGGTGAGCGATTTGCCGAACGTGGACTTTCCGACAGTGACGGTCAGTGCGACGTTGCCGGGGACGAGTCCGCAGACGATGGCGGCTACCGTCGCCACGCCGCTCGAGAAGCAATTCTCCACGATCGCCGGCATCGACAACATGACGTCGACGTCGAGCCTCGGGCAGACGCAGATCGTCATTCAGTTCGCGCTCGACCGGAACATCGACGCGGCCGCGCAGGATGTGCAGGCGGCGATCGCGCAGACGGCGCGACAGCTGCCGCAGGGGATCATTCCGCCGGCGTATCAGAAGACGAATCCGGCGGACGCGCCGATCCTGACACTGGCGCTGACGTCGAGCGAAGTGTCGCTGTCGGCCCTCGACGAGATTGGCGAGACGACAATTGCGCAGCGCCTCTCCATGGTAGGCGGCGTGGCGCAGGTGTTGGTGTACGGCGCGCAGAAGTACGCCGTGCGACTGCAGCTCGATCCGGGGCAGCTGGCGACGCGCAACATCGCGCTGGAGGATGTCGCCACGGCGATCCAGCAGCAGAATGTGAACATGCCGACGGGTGTGCTGAACGGCCCGCGCACCGCGTTGACCGTGCAGGCGACGGGGCAGCTCGAGAACGCCGGCCAGTTCTCGGACGTGATCGTTGCGTACCGGAACGGAGCGCCCGTCCACCTCGATGAGATCGGTCGGATCACCGACGACGTTCAGAACAACAAGACGGCGAGCTGGTTCAACGGCGCGCGGTCGATCGTCCTCGCGGTCCAGCGACAGCCGGGCACGAATACGGTGGACGTGGCGAACCGCGTGAAAGCGGCGCTCGAGAAGATCGAGGCGGAGATCCCGCCGACGGTGCGGATGTCGATCCTCTACGACCGATCACAGACGATCAAGGCGTCGGTCGACGACGTGACGTTCACGCTCGAGCTGACGCTCTTCCTCGTCGTCGCGGTCATCTTCGTCTTCCTGCGCAACTGGTCGGCGACGATCATCCCGAGCCTCGCGCTGCCGATGTCGATCATCGGCACGTTCTCGGTGATGTACCTGCTGCACTACAGCCTGGACAACTTGTCGCTGATGGCGCTCACGCTCGCCGTCGGCTTCGTGGTGGACGACGCGATCGTCATGCTCGAGAACATCGTCCGGCACATGGAGATGGGAAAGCCGAAGATGCAGGCCGCGATCGACGGCGCGTCGGAGGTCGGCTTCACCATCTTGTCGATGACGTTCTCCCTGGCCGCGGTGTTCATTCCCTTCCTGTTCATGGGAGGGATCATTGGAAAACTGTTCCACGAGTTCGCGGTCACGATCGGCGTGGCGATTCTCGTCTCCGGCTTCGTGTCGTTGACGCTCACGCCGATGCTGTCGAGCCGCTTCCTCAAATCGGATCATGGCAAGCAGCACGGCCGGCTCTATCAAGCGACGGAGAACTTCTACAACGCCTGGCTCGGCGTGTACGAGCGGAGCCTGGGGTGGGTCATGGCCCGCCGGCCACTCACGCTCGTGTTCTCGTTCGCGATTCTGATCGCGACGGGCTACCTGTTCTGGTCCACGCCGAAGGGACTGTTCCCGACGGACGACACGGGACAACTGCTGGCGACGACAGAAGCGCAGGAGGGCGTGTCATTCGACGCGCTCGTGCAGCACCAGGCGGAAGTCGCCGAGGTGATTCGACGCGACCCGGACGTGAGGTCGGTGACGTCGTCGGTCGGAACGACGGCCGCGGCAAATCAGGGTCAGGTCACGATCGACCTCAAGCCCATCGAGGAGCGCAACCGCAGCGCCGAGGAGATTGCGCGCGATCTCATGAAGGCGACGGCGAGTATCTCGGACATCACCACGTTCATCCAGAACCCGCCGGCGATCTCGATTGGCGGTCTATCGTCCAAGAGCCTCTATCAGTACACGCTGCAGAGCGGTGACATGACGGCGCTCAACACCGCGGCGCGCGAGATGGAGCGCCGCATGCGCCAGATCCCCGGGCTGATCGACGTGACGAGCGACATGCTCATCGAAAACCCGCAGGTGACGATCGACATCGATCGCGAGCAGGCGGGGCAGCTCGGCGTGTCGGCGAGCGAGATCGAGAACACGCTCTACGACGCTTTCGGTCAGCGTCAGGTCTCGACGATCTACACGGCGACGAACGAGTACTGGGTCGTCATGGAGCTGCTCCCCGAGTATCAGCAGGACGTCGACGCGCTCGGCAAACTCTGGGTGCGATCGACGCGCGGTCCGCTCGTTCCGCTCAGCACCGTGGCGAAGTTCAAGTACACGGTCGGACCGGTGACGGTGAATCACTCCGGCCAGCTGCCGGCGGTGACGGTGTCGTTCAACCTCGCGCCGGGGATGTCGATCGGCACGGCGGTGAAGCAGGTCGAGGCGGTGTCGAAGGACGTGCTGCCGGCGCAGGTCGGGGCGAGCTTCTCCGGAATGGCGCAGGCGTTCGTGACCACGCAGGAAGGATTGCTCGTCCTGATGCTGCTTGCGGTATTCGTGATCTACGTGATTCTCGGCGTGCTGTACGAGAGCTTCATTCACCCCATCACCATCCTCACCGGGTTGCCTTTTGCGGCATTTGGCGCGCTGGTGACGCTGATTCTTTGCGGGATGGATCTCGACATCTATGGATTCGTCGGGATCATCATGCTGATCGGCATCGTGGAGAAGAACGCGATCATGATGATCGACTTCGCGATCGAGGCGCAGCGCGACGGCAATCGTACGCCGTCCGACGCGATCCTCGAGGCGGCGAGCGTACGCTTCCGTCCGATCATGATGACGACGATGGCGGCATTGATGGGCGCGATCCCGATCGCGGTCGGCTGGGGCGCCGGCGCGTCGACGCGTCGTCCGCTCGGCGTCGCGGTCGTCGGTGGGTTGGCGTTCTCGCAGTTGGTCACGCTGTACGTGACGCCGGTGTTCTACACGTACCTCGACGAGTGGCAGCAGTGGATGTCGAGACGCCGCGCGCGGTCGAAGCAGCCGGCGGTCGTGGCGGGGGCGGAGCCGGTCACGGGCGATTAGGTGTCGGATCGAGGGCTTTGAGCGGCCGGCGGATCACTCTATCGGGACGCTCTGCTGAACTGCTTGACGCAGAGGCGCAGAGGCCGCAGAGGCGCAGAGGGGTTCCGTGTGGAGATCTCCGTTCCTCGCGCTACGAACCGGGATTTCTTGGGGACCGCCGCTCGGGGCACCACAAGACGCATCCTGAGCGTCAGTTCCAAAGAAAAGTTGTCCGGGCTCGTTGCGCACGGAGACGTGAGCGCCTGCGGCGCTCCCTCTGCGCCTCCCCGCCCTCTGCGTCTCTGCGTCAAGTTAGTTCAGCAGAGCGTCCCGATAGAGTGCTCTGAACTCACCACCTCAGGGCGCCCGCTCCACCACCAGGACCACGAACGACCCCGGCTCCATCGGTGGTCTCCCTCGCCCTGACGGCGCCGCGCCGAATTTGGCGCCCGCGAGATAGATCCTGTGCGTCACGGGATCGATGCCCATGTTGCGCGAGAGAGGCATCGTCTTGAGGGTCTGCACGACTCTGTAGGAGTCGGGCGAATCGTGGTGAATGACTGTCAGCGTTCCATCGGCGTTCGAGGCAAAGGCGTTGCCCGACGCCACATCGTAGCCAGCGCCGTCGACGCCCGTGCCGATTGGAACTGTCGCCACCACCTTTCCGGCCTTGTAGTCCGAGATCGCCATCACGCCGCTGCGGCAACCGCTGAATAGCCGCTTGTGGGTCGTATCGATGGCCATCGCGACCGGATTCTTGCATGGCGCGCTGGACCAGCGGCGCGTGACGCGGGCCGTCTTGCCGTCGATCTCGACCACCTCGCCGTTGTCGGTGAGATTCGCGTAGACCTTGCCGTCGCCTGCTGACGCGCCGTACTCCGGCTTGCCGCCGAGATCGACGTTCGTAATCAGCTTGCCCGCCGGATCGATGACGGTCGAGGAGTGGGCGTCGCCGTTGAATGTGAAAACGCGATTGGATGCGGCGTCGTAAATGATCGCATCGGCATCCTCCGCCGCGGGAATGCGGCCGAGCACCTTGAACGTGTTCAGGTCGAACATCACGACGGAGCTGTCGTTGCCGGAGGTGGCGAAGCCGTGACCGCTGGCCTCGGCGATCGCGGTGCCATGCGCGCCGTTGATGCCCGTGATCCCGCCGAGCAACTTCCCGTCGTTTTCGTCAACCACCATCACGCGGTTTTGCCGGCCGATGAACAACCGATGATGGCGGGCATCGGGCACGACGTAGTCCCAACTGCCGTCGCCGCCTAGCGCGTACGTCTGGGTGATCTTGTACTGTCCGGCCGAGACTGCCGGCGCGCCAATCACGACGAGCGACGCGGCGACGAAGGATCGAGTGATTCGCGACATGCGCGTCTCCGGTGACGGGTACGGAGAACGCTAGCAGGGAATTGGCGTCACGCGGCGTTTGTCAGCGTCCCGACAGCTTCGCTCCATCGTTGACACTCGACGCTGTGAAAGGCAGTATCTGCGAGCGGCGACGTCCTTCTCGCTCTCCGGAGATTCAACCATGAAACGGCTCGCAATCCTCTCCGCGTCACTCGTCTCGCTGGCCGGAGTGGCCGGCGCTCAGCAGCCGTCCACCGATGGCCCGTACAAAGTGCTCATGCGGGTAAAAGTGGGAGGCGAGGGCAGCACCGACTACATCCACGCCAACTCCGACGACCGGCGGCTCTACATCACGCGCAATCGGGTAGGCGGCGCGCCTGCAACCGACAGCACGCCTGCACGCGATTCTGTTCCGGGTCGCGTGACCGTCTTCGATCTCGAGACGCTCAAGCCACTCGGCGAGATCCTCAACGGTGGCGGGAACGGGGCGGTCGTCGACGCCAAGACTGGTCACGGCTTCGCCAGCAGTCACCCGAACATCTCGATGTTCGATTCGAAGTCGATGAAGATGATCAAGACCATCGATCCGAACGTCGGCGTTCCGCCGCGGCCGGCGCCGCAATTCAGCGCCGACGGGATCTACTTCGATCCATCCGACAGTCGCGTCTACATCGGCAGTCATCCGACGAAGGACCTCATCGTCATCGACTCGAAGGACGGCACGGTGCTCGGCAAGATCGACCTCGGCGGGGTGCCGGAGCAAACCGTTTCCGATGGGAAGGGAACACTGTACGCGGTGCTGCAAGACTCGGCGGGCAGCGTGGCGGTCGTGGATCAGAAGGCAATGAAGACAACGGCGCACTACCCGTTCGGCGACGTCGGCCGCTGCAACGGTCTCGCGCTCGATGCAAAGAACAAGATTCTGTTCGCGGCGTGCGCCGCGGGTCGCACCGCCGGTCAGCCGCCGCAGCCGGTCATGATCATCCTCAGCGCGACGGATGGAAAAATCATCACGACGCTGCCGCTTGCCGGCGGCTCCGACGGCGCAGTGTTCAATCCGCAGACGATGGAAGCCTTCAGCTCGCACGGGAATGGCACGCTCACCGTCGTCAAGGAGAAGAGCCCGACGACGTTCGAAGTGGAGCAGAATCTTCAGACGATGAATGGCGCGCGTACCCTCAGTATGGACACGAAGACCGGGCGCATTTACGTGATGAGCGTCGAGCGTGGTCCGGCGCCGGCGAACCCGCCTCCCGGTGGCCGCGGCGGCGCGGGCGCGGTGATTCCCGGCTCCTTCACCGTCGTCGTCATCGGCAAGTAACAACGAAAAAGCGCAAATGGGGAGCGCAAATGGGGTCTGACCCTATTTCCAGAATTGGAAATAGGGTCAGACCCCATTTGCAGGGGAAATGCGAGTCAGACTTCCTTTCAATTGAAATTGGGGTCTGACCCCAATTGAGCGATTTTAACGCCGGACGGGTGAAACGGATTCGCCGAGTCGCGGGCTCTCGCCGAGTGATCTGGTGCGAACGCGGCCGTGCACGCCCTCGGCGAACTCCTCGATCATCTTCTTGTTGAAGCTTGGTATGTCGTCGGGCTTGCGGCTCGTGACGATGCCTTCGTCGGTGACGACGTCGCGATCGACCCAGTCGGCGCCGGCGTTGCGCAAGTCGGTTTGCAGCGACGGCCACGACGTAAGCGTGCGCCCCCGCACCGCGTTGGCTTCGATGAGCAGCGACAGGGCGTGGCAAATCGCCGCGACGGGCTTGCCCGAGTTGACGAACCGCTGAACGAACTCCACCGCCTTGCGATTCACGCGGAGCCGATCGGGGTTCATGACGCCGCCGGGCAAAAGGAGCGCGTCGAAGTTGTCGACGATCGCCTGCTCGAGCGGCAGGTCAACGCGGAGCTCGTCACCCCATTGGTCATGCTGCCACGCCTTGATGGTTCCGGTCTTCGGCGAGATCAGCGTCGTTCGCGCGCCTGCTTCGTCGAGCGCCTTGCGCGGTTCCGTGAGCTCTATCTGTTCAACACCGTCCGTCGCCAGGATCGCGACACGCTTGCCATGGAGCCTGCCAGTGGCCATGTGTCCTCCGGAGAAGTCGGAGAGATTTGCCGCAAGCGTTGGGCCGATTCTGTGGCGATGTCATCCGCAAGACAGCTACACACGGTAGCTTTTCGTCATGCGCGTTCTGCTGGTCGAGGATGATCCCGAGGTCGCTTCGGTCATCGCGGACGGACTCTCCGAATGGGGAATGAGCGTTGCGCGCGAAGCGACCTTCGCCGGTGGCCGCTCGCGCGCGATGATGTCGACGTTCGACGTGATCGTCCTCGACGTCATGCTTCCCGGCGGCGACGGCTTCGAGCTGTGCCGTGGGCTCCGGCAGCGCGGCGTCGCGAGCCCGGTTCTCATGCTCACGGCGCGCGACGCGGTTGACGACCGCGTCCGCGGTCTCGAAGCGGGCGCGGACGACTACCTCACTAAGCCCTTCGCGTTTCGCGAGCTGGTGGCGCGAGTGCGCGCGCTCGCGCGACGCCCGCCGACGACGCTCGCCGAGACGATCGTCATCGCCGACCTCTCGGTCGACATCCCCGGGCACCGTGTGCGGCGTGGGCCGCGCGACATCGAGCTCACCGCGAAGGAATTCGCGCTGCTCGAGTGTCTCGTGCGACATCGCGGCCGCGTCGTCGACCGCGCGACGATCACGGCGCACGTCTGGGACGACAACCACGATCCGTTCACGAACGTGCTCGAGGTGCTCGTGCGTCGGCTCCGTCGCAAGATCGACGACGGTTTCGAGCTCAAGCTGATCCACACCCTGCGCGGCTCCGGCTACCGTCTCGGCGCATGACGCACACAAGTTCTCTTGCGCGTCTTCGCCGGCGGCTCACGACGTGGTACGCGCTGACATTCCTCGCCGTACTAGCGCTGCTCGGAGTCGCCGTGTTCGCGGCGATCACCAAGCAGTTCGAC
Organism: Gemmatimonadaceae bacterium; assembly: GCA_035554995.1. Lineage (GTDB taxonomy): Bacteria > Gemmatimonadota > Gemmatimonadetes > Gemmatimonadales > Gemmatimonadaceae > JAQBQB01. Next base: position 17,377 of record DATMHK010000199.1, on the reverse strand, counting down.
CGCGAGCTCGACGCGTCGTTGGCCACGGACGCTCGAGAGCTGGCGCGCGTGATGACGGCACGTGCCGTCGCAGGCGACGTCATGCCGGTGTACGACACGCTGCGCGACATTCACATGCCGGGCCGAGAGCTGTTCGTGCTCGACAGCGGCGGCCGCGCGGCGGCCGGGTCCGCGAGCGTGCCGCCCTGGGTCGCAGAATTGGCGGTCGAGGCGTGGCGCCACACGGGGCCATCAATGGCGCAACATCGGGTCGATGAACGAATCCTGCGCGCGCATGCCGAGCCGGTTCGCGGCCCGCACGTGGCGGGCGTCGTCGTCGCCGTCGCCGACGAAGTCGAGCTCGAGGACCGCTACACGCCGCTCCTCGTCGGTTTCGCCGGCGCGTCGCTCGTCGCTCTGTTCCTCGTGGCGGCAGGTGGGTGGGTCATCGCGCGACAAGCGGCGGAGCCGATCGAGCACGCGATCGACAACATGCGCCGCTTCATGGCCGACGCGGCGCACGAGCTGCGCACACCGGTCACCGCGATTCGGAGCCGCGCCGAGGTCACGGCGCAGCGCGAGCGGACGCCGGACGAATACGTGCGCGCACTCTCAGCGATCGAGGCGGAGAGCGCGCGGCTGGGCCGCATCGTCGAGGACCTGCTGATGTTGGCGCGGGCCGACGCGCGCGAGCGGCCCATCGAACCGAAGCGCCTGTTCCTCGACGACGTCGCCCTCGACGCCGCCGATGCGGCGCGGGCGATGGCTGACCGGAAGGGTGTGCAGGTGGAGGTCGGCGAATTCCAGGAAGCGCCGGTGCTCGGCGACGCCAGTCTGTTGCGGCAGCTCGTCATGATCCTGCTCGACAACGCGATCAAGTTCACGCCGTCAGGCGGACGGGTGCGCGTCGATGTGCGGCACGCCGGACCGGATGCGTCGGTGATCGTGAGCGACACCGGCATCGGCATTACCGACGACCAGCTTCCGCACATCTTCGAGCGCTTCTATCGCGGCGATCCCTCGCGCACACGCGAATCGGTGGGGGCAGGTTCGTCCGACGGCGTCGGCCTCGGGCTGTCGATCGCGCGCTGGATCGTGGACGAACACGAGGGATCGATCGCCGTGGAATCGGGGCCGGACGTCGGCACGCGGATCGCCGTCACGGTGCCCACCGATTCGAACGGGTTGTCATCTTCCTGACAGGTTGGCCCGGCTAGGTTCGTCGCGGCCACCCCAGTCGTCGACGACCTGACTTCGGAGCGAATGGACCAGAATTCGCTTTGACCGACCGGAGTTCTCCGCTCCGGACCAGGCCGATTTGGACGCGAAAGCCCCCAAGAGATTCGAGCAATTCCTCCGCAATCGACTGAATCGCGAGACCTACGTCGGGCTGCACTTCACCGTAAGCCTCGTGGTAGCGGGTCTGGCCATCTGGCTCTCCGGCGCGCTGATCGACGCGGTGCTCGACAATGCCACGGTGGTCCGCCTGGACATAGCCGCGGCGAACTGGATTCACTCTCGGGCCCAACCTGTCGGCATCGCCGTATCGCAAACCATCTCGGAGGCCGGCTCGCCGACGACGATGGGGGTGATCGCGGTGATCGGCGGAGCGATGCTGCTGGCGCGCCGCCGGTTCACGATGCTCATCACGTGGGTCGCCGTGTTCGCCGGAGGTGGACTGCTCGAGAAGCTGCTCAAGGTCACCGTGCACCGCACCCGACCCGCGTTTACGCCCACGCCGCCGGTGGAGCAGTCGCTGAGCTTTCCATCCGGGCATTCGATGATGTGCGCGATCGGCATGGGGATGCTCGTGTACATGCTCACCGTCCCGCGACACATGCGGCGACCCTGGCGAGGCATATTCATCGGCGTCGCCCTGTCGTTCGTGCTGGCCGTCGGCATCAGTCGGGTCTACCTCGGGGCGCACTATCCCAGCGATGTCCTCGGCGGTTTCGCATTCGGCGCGGCGTGGGTCTCGATCTGCGTTGCGGTGGCGGGACTAGTGATGCATCGTCGTGGCCGTTCGCTCGCACGCAAAAAGTGACTGCCCCGCCAACATGATCCGCTTTCTCACGCCGATTGCCACGCTGTTCTTCGCCGCATCGGTCGCCGCGGCGCAGCTCACACCGCTGACGCGCGCGCAGGCACTCGAGACAGCGCTCGATCGCGGGGCGAGGCTCGCCGTGGCGCGGGCCGACACCGCTGTCGCGGCGGCGCAGGTGATCGCGGCGCGCGTTCGACCGAATCCGTCGTTCAGCGCCAGCTACAGCAAGTCGGTTCCGACTTATCACTACAGCTTCGACATTCCGTTCGATTTTCCAGCGATCCGCCAGTTGCGCATCCGCGCGGCGCAGACGGGGCTCGATGCGGCAAACCTCCGCTATACCTTCGCGCGGGCCATGATCGCGCTCGACGCCGACACGACCTACACGCACGCGGTCGCAGCACGCGAGCGGTTGGCGCTCTCTCGGCGAACCGCCCTCGACGCCGACAGCTTGCTCCACATGGTCGAGCGGCGACGCGACGCGGGCGACGCCGCCGACATGGACGTCGAGCTCGCGCGTGTCAGCGCGGGGCAACTGGCGAATACCGCGGCGGGCGATTCGCTGACGTTCGTTTCGGCGCTCCTCGACTTGCAGGCGGTGCTCGGCTTTCGCAGCGAGCGCGTAGAGATCCAGGTGACCGACTCGTTGGCCGTGCCATTGGTTCCCCCCGAGCCGCGGGCTGCGACGCTCAACGAGACGGCGGCGGCGCTCTCGCTCGAATCGGCAACGCTCTCCGCGCGACTGCAACATCGGTCGATCTGGTCGACGCCGAGCATTTCGCTGGGTTTCGAGCACGGCGATCCCGATCAGCCGGGCATCCTGCCGACGTTCGGGCTCGGCATCGCTCTACCCTTGTGGGACCGGAACCGCGGGGGAATCGCGCAGGCAGAGGCCGAGCGCGTGCGCGCCGCGGCGGAGTTGACGCTCGCACAGGTCGAGGCGCGCAACCAGATCGCCCACGCGCAGCGCGAGCGCGAGAGCGCGCTGGCCCGGGTGGAGCGTGACCGGCTGGTGGCCGCGAGCGCGAATCGCGTCGTTGCCATGGCGCTGACGGGCTATCGAGAAGGCGCGTACTCACTGACCAACGTGCTCGAGGCGGGGCGAACGGCGCGCGAGGTGCTGGCGCAGTACCTCACCGATCTCGAGGCGGCGTTGATCGCGACGGCGGAGCTCAGAGCGCTTGGGACAGCGCCGGCGCCGGACACGTCACGAGATCAAGACAACGACACGCGAGGACGGATTCGATGATTCTTCGACGACCAACGACGATCGTCGCGAGTCTGTTGATCGCGGTCGCCTGTAAAGGGGCGAAGGAGGAAGCGGGCGACGAAAAGGGGCATCCGACGGTGTCGGTCCAGACAGTCGTCGTGAAGCCCCAGTCATTCACCGAGACCGTTGGTGCGATCGGCACGGTGGTGGCCCGCGCCGGCCACGTTGCAACGCTCAGCGCCCCGGCGGCCGGACGGGTCGGACGAGTGTTGGCGACGACCGGTCAGACGGTCGCCGCGGGACAGGTCCTGGTCGAGCTCGAACAGGCGCCCTTCACCGCCGCGCTCCAGAGTGCGCAAGCCACACTTTCCGCGGCCGACAAAGCGTACGAGCGGCAGCAACGATTGGCTCAGGAAGGGATTATACCGCGGAAAGATGTCGATCAGGCGGCGGCGGATCTCGCGCGCGCCAAATCCGACGAGGTGGCGGCGCGGCGCAACGAGCAACTCTCGGTGTTGCGGACGCCGATCGGCGGCGTGGTCACGAGAATGTCCGCGACACTCGGTGCCTCGGTGGATCCGGCGCAGCCGCTCGTCGAGATCTCCGATCCGAAGGCGCTCGACATCCTGTTGAGTGTGACGCCGACCGACGCGGCGCGCGTGCGGCCGGGGGCGAAGGTGGCGCTGAGCGCGGGACAAAGCGCGGCCGGTGAGCCGTTGGGCGTCGGGACGGTGACCGACGTGTCGGGGACGATCGACTCCGTGACGCGGAGCGTCGCCGTGCGGGCGCAGGCGCCGACGACACGACGTCCGCTGCGCATTGGCGAGACCGTGAACGGTGCGATCGCCATCGCGACGCGTGCGTCCGCCATCGTGATCCCGCCCGACGCGCTCGTGCCGGAGGGTGAGGAGTTCAAGGTGTTCGTCGTCGACGCGAACGGCGTCGCGCACGAGCGCGAAGTGAAGGTCGGCGGACGAAGCGCCGACGGCGTCGAGATCACGGAAGGGCTGACCGCGGGCGAGCGGGTCGTCACCTACGGCGCTTATGGAATGGAAGACAGCGTCAAAGTCGCGCCGCTGACGCCGACTCGAACTGGACCGAAGGCGGTCCCCGAGTCCGCGGCCGCCAAGACGGCGAAGCCGTAATGGAAAAGCGTTCGCTCTTCGCCCTGCTGGCCGGGCAGCGGCGATTCATCTACATGGCGACGGCCTGCTTGACCGCGGCCGGTATTTGGGTGGCGTTCCGGCTCCCGTCGGCGATCTACCCCGAGCTGACGTTCTCGCGCGTCACGGTCGTCGTTCAAGGGAGCTCGCTCGGGGCGAGGCAGGTGCTGTTCAGTATCACGCGCCCGGTGGAAGAGGCGATCAGCATCGTGCCCGGCGTAATCCGCGTGCAGTCGCGGTCGATCCGCGGCGCGAGCGAGACGAACGTGACGTTCGCCCCGAAAACCGACATGGTGTTCGCGCTGCAACAGATGCAGGCGCGCATCAATCAGGTTCGCGCCGATCTCCCGCCCAACCTCGACATCGAGGTCGAGCGGCTCACGCCGTCGCTCTTCCCAATCATCTCATACAACGTCGAGGGCGGCGATCCGGCGACGCTCTACGACATCGCGCGATATCAAATTCGTCCGCTCATCTCGCGCGTGCCGGGAGTGGGACGCGTGGACATCATGGGGAGCGACGTTCGCGAGATCGAAGTGGTGGCGGACCCGGCGAAGCTCGCGCAGCAACAGATGACGTACGAGGAGCTCGCGACGTCGATTCAGGCGTCGACCGCAGTTACCGCCGTGGGCCGGATGCCGCAGGACTACCGGCAGTATCTCATCGTGACGACCACCGAGGCCCACTCGCCCGACGACATCGCGCGGATCGTCGTCGGACACGGGCTCCGAGTCGGCGATCTCGCCACGGTAACGCCGGGCACCGAGGACCACGTCCGCATCATCGCCGGCGACGGCCGACCGGCGGCGCTGATCAACGTCACGCGCCAGGTCGGCGGCAACACGCTCGCCGTGGCGGACAGCGTCGCGAGCATCGCGGCGTCCCTCGCCAAGACGCTGCCGCCAGGAGTCGTGCTTCGACCGGTGTACGATCAGGCTGCCCTCGTTCGCGACGCCGTGAAGTCGGTGCGCGACGCGATGATCATCGGCGCGGTGCTCGCCGTGATCATCCTGCTGTTCTTCCTGCGGCACGCGCGCATCACGGCGATCAGCGCGTCGTCGATTCCGATCACGATGGCGATCACGGTCTTCGTGATGTCGCTCATCGGGCAGACGTTCAACCTCATGACGCTCGGCGCGATGGCGATCGCGATCGGGCTGGTGATCGACGACGCGGTAGTGATCACCGAAAACATCGTGCGCCACACGCACCTGAACCCCGATCGTGAAGTGGCGATTCGCGATGCGGTGCAGGAGCTCATCTGGCCCGTGACGACGTCGACGATCACCACGGTGGTCGTGTTCCTGCCGCTCGGGCTGCTGACGGGCGTCGAAGGGCAGTTTTTTCACGCGCTATCGATCACACTCACGATCGCCGTGCTCGTCTCGCTGCTCGTCGCGCTGACGATCATTCCGCTGTTGAGCGAGCAGTTCCTGCGGCCGGTGGATGTCGAGGAGACGGCCACTGGTTCCGACACGAAGCAAGGCGTTCTCGCTCGGCTGGGCCGCGCGATCGACTCGCTCGCCGACCACTATGAGCGTGCCCTCGGCGCGACGCTTCGACACGCCCGCTGGATCATTCCTGTAGCCGCCGCACTCGTGGTGGCGGGCATTCTGGCGCAGCGCGTTGCGCCGACCGGTTTTCTGCCGGAGATCGACGAAGGGGCATTCGTTCTCGATTACTGGAGTCCCGGTGGGACCGCCCTCGCGGAGACCGACCGCATGGTGCACATCGTCGAAGAGATCTTGGCGTCGACGCCGGAGATCGTCGGCACGTCGCGCCGGACCGGCGCCGAGCTTGGGCTCTTTGCCACCGAGCAAAACCGCGGCGACATCAACGCGCGGCTCAAGCCCGAGGGCGATCGCGATCGCTCGACCTTCGAGGTCATCGACGAAGTGCGCGGAAAGATCGAAGCGGCGGTGCCGCGGCTACGCGTCGAGTTCGTCCAGATCTTGTCCGACGTGATCAACGATCTGGCCGGCGCGGCGAGTCCCGTGGAGATCAAGATGTTCGGCCAGGACCTCGCGGCCCTCGAGACGTACGCCAAGAAGCTCGAGCCGAAGATGGCGAAAGTGGAAGGCCTCGAGGACTATTTCAGCGGAGTCGCCGAACCGAGCGCCGAGATGGAGATGACGATCGACCAAGCGGAGGCGAACCGGATCGGGATGACGCCGGCGCAAGTCGCTGATGAAGCGAGTGGTGCGCTGATGGGCGAGCCGGCCGGCGAAATACGCCTCGACGACCGGACTGTCGCCGTTCGTGTGCGCGCCCCCGATTCAGTGCGCTTCAATCCGCGCCTGCTCGGATCGATCCCCATTTTCTCCGCGCAGACCCACGGATCCGCTCCGCTCGCGGCGCTCGCGACCTTTCACCCGACCGAGGCGCGTGCGGAATTGCTGCGCGAGAACCAGCAGCAGATGATCACGGCCACGGCGGACCTGGCCGATCGGGCGCTCGGCGCGGTCATGACCGATGTGAAGGGCGTGCTTGCCGAGACGCCGCCGCCGCCGGGAATTCGCATCGAGTTGGGTGGGCAATACGCGGGTCAGCAGCAGGCATTCCGCGCGCTGCTCATGGTGCTCGCTCTCGCCGCCGCGAGTGTGATCGGCGTGATGGTTTTGCAGTTTCAGTCGTTCGTCGAACCGCTCGTCGTGCTGTTGGCTGCGCCGCTGTCGTTCGTGGGCGCGATCGGGTTGTTGTTGATCACGGGAACGCCGCTCAACGTCTCGTCGTTCATGGGATTGATTCTGCTGGTCGGGCTGATCGTGAAGAACGGCATCATCCTTCTCGATTTCGCCCGTCATCTCATGCGCAACGAGGGCATGCCGCTCGAGCAAGCGCTGCGCGAGGCCGCGCGGATTCGATTGCGGCCGATTCTCATGACCACGCTCTGTACGCTCTTCGGCTTGTTGCCCTTGGCTCTCGGGATCGGCGCTGGGAGTGACCTTCAACGGCCGTTGGCTCTAGCCGTGATCGGCGGGCTCGCGTTGTCCACGCCGATCACACTGTTCGTTGTGCCAAGCTTGCTCGTGGCGATTCGGGGCCGCGAGTTTCGTGTCGCGTAGGGCGCGTTGGCCTCGTCGCGCGGAGGGCTCGCGAACCGGGCTGCCCCTCCGCGCGACCAGTGCAATAGTGCCGATACAGCAGGCACTATTGCCTCGGCTCGCGCTCCGCGGCAGCCCGGCCCGCTCGCTCGCTCGGCGCGGTGTGGCGCGGCTCGGCGGGCGTGCGTGCCTAAGCGCCCGAAGGACACTGGGACGCCTCGAAGCGTTCAATTCAAACAGACCGGCTACGGGTGAACCACGATGAACCAAGCGCCGACGATCGGCCCGCGCGCGCCGCGGCCGCGACCAGTCGGTGGTGGTGAGCCAGGTGCCGGAGCAGGCGCGGGGCCGTATTCGGGAGTGAACACGTAGGCGATGTGTCGCTTGTCGTCCACGGCGACTGTTTTTGCACCGGCCATGGTCGCCACCGTCGCCACGACCGTGTACTTGTCCGGCGAATCCTCGTGGATCACCGTGACGTTTCCGTCGCGGCCGGCGGGGATGTACATGAGCTTTTGCGCCTGATCCCAGCCGAGCGCGTCGACGCCGTTCCCGTTGGCGATCTGCGCGACGACTTTACCCGTCGCCGCGTCGACGACCACCGACTTGTTGCTGCAGCCGGAGAAGATGCGGTTCGTCGTGCGGTCCATGGCGATGCCCGTCGGGCCGTCGCATGGCTCGATCGACCAGGTGGCCACCACCTTCCACGTCTTCGTGTCGACGACGTCGATGGCGTTCTTGTCTTCGATGTTGATGAAGATGCGGCCCTTGCCGTCGCTTACGCCGCCCTCGGGCGCGCGGCCGCTCAGCGTGACCTTTCCCACGACCTCGCCCGAGTTCGGGTCGATCACCGTCGCCGTTCCCTCGGGCGTGCTGTGATTGATCGTGAGCACCCGATCGGTGGCGTCATCGTACATGATGCCGTCGAGACCATTGATGCCGGCTTTGATCTTCTTGATCGGCGCCAGTGTCTTCGCGTCGAACATCGTCGATGTCGAATCGCGGCTGTTCGTCGTGAAGCCGTGTCCTGACTTGGCGACGATCGCGATGCCGTGAATCCCCGGCGTGTCCGGAATGTCGCCGACGACTTTACCGGTCGCCGCGTCCACGACCATGACGTGCGTTGCGCGCGAGATGAAGACGCGCCCCGTCGCCGGGTCCGACGTGAGGTAGTCAGTGCCGCCCTCGCCGCCGATGTTGTATTTGTCGACCTTGTACGTCTGCGCGGAAATCAGCGCCGGCGTTACGAGGGCGCCGACGAAAATGGACACGGCCGCCGACATTCGACGCATCGCAACCTCTATCTGAAGTAGGGAGTCGACAAAGCTACCGTCCGAACCTGACGCCAACCTGACGAAATACGATCCGATCGGAGCGAATTAGCCAAATAGGGTCAGACCCCATTTCAAAAGTTCGAAATAGGGTCAGACCCCAGTTTGATTTTGGTACGGCGCTAGACGATTAAATCGCGGGTGATGTCGGCTACGGTGCGACATCCGGCCAGCGCCATCGCCAGGTCGACCTCGGCACGCATGTGCTGCAGCACCGCGCGAACGCCGTCGGTTCCGTCGAGCGTCAGTCCCCAAAGGACCGGACGGCCGACGAGCACCGCGCGGGCGCCGAACGCTAAAGCCTTAAGCACATCGATTCCCCTGCGGATGCCGCCGTCCACGAACACCTCGCAGCGGCCGGCGACCGCGTCCACGACCTCGGGCAGCATCGTCACGGGCGCGGGGACCGTGTCGAGCTGGCGGCCGCCGTGATTGGAGACGATCACCCCGGCGGCGCCATGATCCACGGCGAGCTTCGCGTCTGCGGGGGCCAGGATGCCTTTCACGACAACGGGCATCGGTGAAATCGACCGAAGCCAGGCGACGTCGTCCCACGTCAGGCCCGGATCCCACTGGTGCGCGATGTACTGCGCGAGCGACGAACCGGGACCGCTGCCGTGGTGATGTTGGGCGGTGTGCGACGCCGGGAAGTTGGCCAGCTCGAGGTGCGCCGGCATGCGCAGCGAATTCCGGCGGTCGCGCTCCCGATTTCCGGCGAGCGGAGTGTCCACCGTGAGGCAGAGCGCCGAGTAGCCGGCGGCCGCCGCGCGCTCGACGAGTCCGCGCGTGATCGACTTGTCGCGGTAGACGTAGAGCTGGAACCAACGTGTGCCGGCGCCCCCCCCGTTCGCCTCCGCGATGGCCTCGAGGCTCTTGTTCGAGACAGTACTCGCACAAAAGATCGTCCCCTCGGCGGCTGTCGCGCTCGCGGTTGCCACCTCAGCGTCCGTGTGGCACAGTCCCTGGAACCCCATGGGGGGGACGAGCACGGGAAACGATACCGGAGCTCCAAGGACGGTGGTACCGAGCTGCCGGTCGGCGACCCCGCGCAGCATGCGCGGCAAAAGCTGGATGCGATTCCACGCGGCGCGACTCTCGTGGAGCGTCAATTCATCGCCGGCGCCACCGGCGATGTAGTCGTAGAGCATGGGGTCGAGGCGCTCGCGCGCCGCGCCCTCCAGGTTTTCGAGATTCAGGATGCTCAGCATGGCGGGGAATGTTACCGCGCCCTCCCGCTTGTGGCAGGGGCGCGGCCTGTGGAGCTTTCGGTCCCGCGCCCGGCGCGACCCAACCGGCCACCACCCACCCTTCGCATGCTCGACGTCGTCAGCCAATGGGTTGCCCACTACGGGTACCTGCTGGTCGCAGTATTCCTTCTCATCGAGGGCGCCGGCGTCCCGGTTCCCGGTGAGACGGCGCTTGTGACGGCCGCGGCGCTTGCGGGGCGGGGAACACTGTCCATCGTCGGCGTCGTGATTGCCGGCGTGATCGGGACGGTTGCCGGCGGGCACGCGGGCTACTGGATCGGTCTGCGCGGCGGGACGGCGATCGTCCACCGCTACGGGCGGTGGATCCGCCTGACTCCGCCGCGTCTCGAGAAAACGCACCGCTTCTTCGCGCAGCACGGGGCGAAGACGGTGTTGCTCGGACGATTCGTCGCGTTCCTGCGGAGCTTCATCGGCATCTTCGCCGGAATCTCGCGGATGCCGCCGCGGACGTTCGCACTGTACAACCTGGCGGGCGGGTTGGTGTGGGTCGGCGTGTTCAGCGCGCTGGGCTATGCGTTCGGCCGCAACCTGCCGCGCCTCGTGCACTACATCGGTCGCGTGAGCCTGGTGCTCGCGGTGTTGATCGCGATCGTCGCCGGGGTCATCTCACTCTGGCGCTGGTTCGAGCGCAACCGAACCGCCGTCGCGGCGTCGCTCGATCAGCGGTTGGACCGTGCCGGCGCCACGCCGCGCATGGTGGCTGTCCGCCTACAACACCCGCGACTCTGGCGGGTGATGACGATTCGGCCGCACGCCGAATACCTGGTCCTTCATCTCGCCGTCGGCTTCCTGCTCAGTCTTGCCGTCATCGGCATCTTCGCGACGATCACCGAAGGCCTCGTCGACAGCTCGCCGCTCACACGGTTCGACGTGACGCTCGCCGCGCGGCTTCAGGAGTCGGCGACGTTCACCATGCTGCGTGTGTTCAACGTCGTGAGCTCACTCGGTGGACGCGGGGCGATGACGTTGCTGCTCTTTGGCGGTGCGCTGCTCTACGCCATTCGGCGGCGCGGCCTGGAGCTCTTCGGCTGGTGTGCCGCGTTCATCGGCGGCGCGGTGCTCGACGCGGCACTCCGCTTCGTCGTGCGGCGGTCGGAACTTCCCTTCGCCGACGTCGTGCTGATCGATTGGGGCACCGGCTTGGCGAGCGGTCACGCCCTCGGTGTGATCGTGGGCGTCGGGATGCTCGGCTACTTGTTGACGTCATCGATTCGCGGCGCCGCCGCGCGGACGCTGATCGTCACTCTCGCCGTGACGCTAGTAGTGGCGATCACGATCAGCCGGCTGTTCCTCGGACAGCACTACCTCAGCGACGCGAGCGCCGGACTGGCGGCGGGCCTGGTATGGCTGGCGAGTTGTGTTTCAGGAATCCAAATCGCTCTTCAGCGAAAAAGTTGACGAAGGGCTACCACCGCCCATCGCCTACCGCCCTAGACTTGCTCGCTCTCTCCGAGCATCGGGGGCGCCGCGAGGTCGATCTTGGCGGTCGTAAGCCAGCGGTCGAGGAGATCGGCGAGCGTCGTCTGGTCGTCGCGGCCCATCTGACGGAGCGCGTTGACTAGCTGCGTCTGGATCGTGCTTGGCGCATCCTCGAGGAGCTTTCGTCCTTCCGGCGTGAGACCGATCTCGATGCGGCGTTTGTCGGTCGACGACGACGTGCGTGTGACGTAGCCGCGTTCGACGAGCCGGCGCACGACGACCGATACGGAGCTCTGGTGCGTGGCCGTTCGCTCGGCGAGATCGTTGAGCGAATCGGCGCCGCGTTCCGCCAGCTGTTGCAGCACGAACAGCTGCGCGAGGCTGATGCCCATCTTGAGCTCGATCGCGCGCGTGTTGATGCGGAGCGCGCGAACGATGCTCCGAACGGCGTTCATGGAACGCTCAATCGGATAGGCCGGAGCGGGTGGGTTCCGGTTGTCGGATTGCATGGTCGAAGACAACATACGTGTATCCCTGAGAATCGAAAGGGCTCCGGAGCAGAATTAGTTGGTCGCGACCTTGGGCTTTTCTCCTTTCAGCTTGACGTCGTAGAACTGGAGGATGCGGCGCCACATGTCGAGGAAGTCCGCGGCGGTCGCCGTGCCCGCGCCGTGGCCTCCATTCATATAGTTCACCCATGTCACTTCTTTGCCGAGCCGGCGGAGCGCGTAGTACATCTCGCGCGTGTTGTCCGCCGGGACGTTGGAGTCCTGGGCTCCCGTGACCAACATCATGGGCGTCGTGATCCGATCGGCGAAGAGCACCGCCGAGTGCTGCACGTATTTCTGAGGTTGCTGCCACATCGTCGCCCCGATGCGGTCCTGAGTCTTTTCCGCCGCATTGACGTTCCGGACGCCGAGGCGCGGGCTGTCCGTGTAGAAGCTGATGAGATCGACCTTGCCGGAGATGTTGACGGCTGCCTTGAAGCGGTTGGTCTGCGTCACCAGCAGGTTGGTCGCATAGCCGCCGTAGCTCGTACCCTGAACTCCGAGCCGAGCCGAGTCGGTGACACCGAGCTCGATCAGCTTATTGGCCGCCGCCGTCACGCCCTTGAGCCACGCTTCACCCGGGAAGCCGATCTCGAAATCCACTGACGGCTGGACGACGACGTAGCCGTGTCCGGCGATGAGATTGAGCTGCGGGTTGAACGAGTCGTCGAAGAAGTCCTCGTAGACGTTGAAGACCGTTGGATACGCTTTCCCCTTCTGATAGTCGGCCGGGTAGTACACGACGGCGTATTTCCGGTGACCATCGGCATCGAGATAACTGAGTAGCTCGGTGGGGCCGAACTGCTTCTGCGCGAGCTGTGGATTGCTCTCGACGATGCGGCGGAGGTTTTTCAGGTCGCCGTCGCCGACATAGACGTCGGCCGGACGATTCCCATCGGCGATCGTGAGCACGGCGGTCGCGCCATTGTTCGACACACGAAGGTTGGAGTACGAGCGGCCGTCCTTGGCCAGGGTGTCGAGACGCTTGGCCGCGCGGTCATAGCGGAGGACGCCGCGCTCCCATTTCACTCGGGACGCCAGGTTCAGGTAGACTCGCTGTCCGTCGCCGCTCCACGCCGCGAAGCTGACGCGAGGGCTCGTCGCGCTCGAATCGTCGGTCGTCGCGATTTGCTCGCGGGCGCCGGATGCGACGTCGACGAGCCAGAGGCCCTCGCGATTCGAGGCGAGAATGGTGCCTGCCGGCCCGTATCGAACCACCGAGAATCGCTCGCGCGCCAGCCGCTCACGCGTTGCCTTCGTGGTATCGGGCGTCTCGCCGCGCTTCGTTTCAGCGGGGCCGAGCAACTGCTTGGCGTCTGGTCCGTCTACCGATCCCGCATAAACGCGGCCCTCCTTTCCGTACGCGTAGTGCTTGCCGTCCTCTGCCCATTGGACTTGCATGCCCTTTGTCGTGGCGTACAACACGCGGTCGGAGCCGTCTTTGACTCGAAGATGCAGCGCGGTCTCGCTGCCGAAGCTGTCGTAATCGGTCTTCTTCTGAATATCGCGGTTGTAAGCGATCCCGCTGCCGTCCTCGGCGAGCACGTAGTTGGCGACCATCGCTTCGGGGACAACGTCGCGGAGCATGTTGGTTTTCGGGTCGAACGAAACGATGCTGCGCGTGTTCGCCATGCGGCGGAGATCGTCCCAGGCGAGGAAGGGATCGAGGCTCGACTGGACGAAGACCGGACCGCCGGTGATCGTGGCGAACGTCTCGCGCGCTTTCTTCCGCCACTCCATCGTGTGCACGGCGAAGATGAGCATGCTACCGTCGCCACTCCAGCGAATGTCGCTCGTCTCGGCGACGTACTTCCCGGCGGGCAGGTGGCTCACGGTGAACTTGGCCGACTCGCGATCCCAAATGGCCGGTTCGAAGACGTCGCCGTTGAAGATCAGCATGGCGAGTCGTTTGCCGTCGGGCGACCAACGGGGCGCGCGAACGGGCCGCTTGTCCGGAAAGACGGACTGGGTCGCTCCCGACTTCGTGTCGATGACGACCAGCCGGGCGGGGACAGCGCGAACGTATGTGGGATCGCCGTCGCGGCGATAATCCTGGCCGTAGGCGTCGCGTCGAACGCTGGTCGTCAGGGCGAGCCAGCGACCGTCGTCGGTCAGGTCGCCGACCGTCGCCGACACGACGTCGAGCGCATCTTCGGCGGTGAAGGCGGATTTCGTCGCGCTGGGCGCGGGTGTGGTCGGGCGGGCTTGCCCCGTCAACACTGCTGCTGGGATGAGCAGAGTGCTGATGACAACTGCCGCCGATCGACAGAAAGAAAGGACGCGTGCGCGCATCGTTTGGGCCTGTGAAGGTCGTCTCAATGTGGGGGGCGGCAATTGGCCTCGCCAGCCGCCGGTGGGGCTTTCCGTTCCAACGCCGGTGCGTATCTCTAACGGCGCGTTCAGACCAGCTGCAGGACGACCGCACCGCGCTGCGAGGCCTGCGTCATTCGCCGCGACTGCGCCTTCGCATCAAAACGGTCCTCCTAGCACTCGATTCTCCCGAACCGCACCCGAATCGGGGTCAGACCCCAATTGGCGAACTGGGGTCAGACCCCAATTAGCGAACTGGGGTCAGACCCCGATTAGAGTATTCGAAATAGGGTCTGACCCCATTTCGGGTTAGGGGACTTCGATCTCGCGGGACGACGTCGCGGAACCGTCGCGGGTCGTCGCGGTCAGGGTCAAACGGTATTTGCCGCCGCGGAGACGGGAGAGATCGACACGGACGCCGCGGGCGAGGATTCCGTTCAGGGTGCGCGGTGCGTCCTCCCACTGCAGCCGAAGGCCGCTGGCCGGATCCGTGAGGCCGACGCGTTGCGCGAGCCGGCGCGTCCAGCCGATGTCGAACGGCTCGACGCTGAGTGAGAACTTTATCGGGCCGCTCGACTGCGACAGGCCGTAGACCTCCCAGTAGGCGCCGACGACGCGCGTCGTCAGACGGGTGCTGGCAAGCATGCTGTCCCGCGCCTGCACCAGCTCCGAGACGGTTTCCGCGGATCCGCCGTAGAGCAGCACGTCGGAGAGTCCGATGCCGCTTCGCGTTCGCGCCGGAATTCCGAGCCTGCGCCGCGCGGCCCGTCTGTCCTCGGATGCGACGAGCTCGAGGCTGACAACTCCCGAATCGATCGCGGCCATAGCCTCGATCGAGCCCTTCGTCAGTGGACCGCGTTCGCCGGCGGGAAGTACGCGCGATGCGCGCGAAACCGGCCCGCTGTCGGCGACGACATTCAGTGTTGCTTCGAGCTTCCGGCCGAGCAGCGTCGTGTCCTTTCGCGCGTCCCAGGCGGCGACGACGAGAAGCGAATCGCCGCGCCGGAACGTCGCGATCTGGCTGGGCAGATCGTGAACTGTCCGCGCGTACGCCGGCGCGTAGCCGGTCGTGGCGCGCGCGTCGTCGAGCTTCCAATCGTCGTCCGCGATATGTCCGGAATGGTCGATCGCGCGCAGGCGGGGAAAGAAGTCGTACGGCATTCCCGCGTCGTGGCCCGTGATCGACGGCTCGAGCTGCGACCCCATCGTGGGGATGCTGCGTGAGTACCAACGCGGCCACCCGTATCGGGTCATCAGCTCCTTCACATCGTCGCCCCACGAGACGCCGTCGGGTGACGACGACCGCTCGGCCATAAGCGCGCGCGTGATGCGCGACAGATGCTCGGTGAAAAGATCGGTCGTACTCACCGAATAGAGCGGGGCGCCCAACCGCGCCGCGCGGCGGAAGAATCGCTCGCGCGCGGTGCAGTCCATTCCGTCGTAGCGCTTCGACGATTCGCCGTCGAGCAGGTCCGAGATGTCGAGCCAGTGGCAGCGCTCGCCCGGCTCCATCGCGCCGAGCGCGCGGTCGAACGCCGAGTCTGCCGCGGCGTAGGCGCGTGCCGCGTGGGCGGCGTAGCCGCTGAGGGCGGCGCACCACTCGGCGGATGCGGCGCAATCGGCGCTCGCGTAGACCCGTGCGTCGTCCGCACGGCCAGCCTCGACCAGGTATCGCACGAGTTGGCCCGCTGCCCAGCGATCGCTCGGGGCGGCGTGCGCGGCCTCGGTAAGTGTCCGGATCAACTCGTCGCGTCGCTCACGGATCCTGGCGTCTTCCTCGGGCGGTTGCTCCTCGTCGTCGTCGCCGCGCCAATAGCAGTACCGGCCGACGCGAACGTCGCAGGGACCGCTGCCTCGTTCCTGAACGGGCAAGCGGAGCCGCCGGAAGCTCTCGAACGACCGCTGCGCGGCGTGCGCGTCGCCGAGCAAGCGTGCTGAGTCGGGCGAGCCGGGTCGCGGTCCGCCCTGTGCCGCCGGAGCGGCCGGAGCGGGCAGCTGGAGCAGCGCGGCGGCGAGTGCGGCGCGTGGCGCGAAAAAAAACGCGGTGATCATCGTCCTCATTGCTCAGCGCGGCACGCGGCGTGCCCAACATCATCGCGATCGCGCCGTCAACGGCAAGCTACTTCTCGATTCTCACGCGCGACAGGAGACCGCAATGCCCGATATGGAAAGGAGCGACGTCAGCGGCCGCCCGGACGACTCGCCGGCTCGCGCCGAGGAACGGAACGGGGTTCGGGACGAGCTGGAGGGCCGCCTGGTGCGAAGCGGCGTCCTGCTCAGTGGATCCGAAAGCGACGAACAGATCGTCAGCATCGCGGACGCAGTCGAGGCTTTCGAGGCCG
This sequence comes from Gemmatimonadaceae bacterium, assembly GCA_035554995.1. GTDB lineage: Bacteria > Gemmatimonadota > Gemmatimonadetes > Gemmatimonadales > Gemmatimonadaceae > JAQBQB01. The sequence goes on along the minus strand of DATMHK010000199.1, from coordinate 719 downwards.
CGCGCTCGGCGGCGGGGGGCGACTCGATGATCAATACCCCGGAGTCGTCGCAGCCCGAGGACGTGCACTACGTGCTGCCGCGCCGTCGCGACGACGAGTCGGTCGAGCAGTACGTGATCCGGGTTCGGGACGCGGCGGAAGCGATCTGAGAGGGCTGCTCGGCGACTCGGCGACTCGGCGACTCGGCGACTCGGCGACTCGGCTGCTGACGCCGAGCAGCCGAGCAGCCTTACGGCGCGCCGAGCGCGACGAACGGCCGCGCGCTCGACGATATGCCGATGTCGTCCACGATCACCGTGCCGGCAACCAGCCGGTCGAACACGAGACGAATTCGCCTCAGGCGCGCCGGATCGAAGTTCGGCGCGGTCCGAGCAAACTCCTCGATCGGCAGGACGTAGGTCTGCAGCACGATCTCGAACTGCGTCGGATATCGTTGCCGCTCTTCGTCGCGTCGTCGGAGAATGTGAATCTCGAGTGGACGTCGAGGCACGCCGAAACGGCTCAGCGGGAGCCGCGCGGTGTGACCGTCGGCGTCCACCAACTCGACGGTGAGGTCGACGGGGGTCGTGTCCTTCGCCGCCTTTGCGTCGGGCTTTTTCGCCGGCGGTTTGGCGTCGGTCTTCTTCGTGCTGTCGGCTTTCTTGGTGGTATCGCGCGCCGGCGCGCGCGGGCCCGGCTTGGCGTCCGTCGGGGCGAGGGAGAGGTAGATCGACGACTCG
>DATMHK010000198.1:0-8210 GCA_035554995.1 Gemmatimonadaceae bacterium | reverse complement strand
GCGCCAGTCGTTCCAATCTCCGACCGAGACGCCGCCGTCGCCGAAGGGATAGTGCGTGAACGAGAACACGAGCCGATCGGCGGCCGGATACGGGAACGGCCGCAGCACCACGGCTTCGACCGCGCTGAAGATCGCCGTCGTTGCGCCGACTCCGAGGGCCAACGTGAGCACGGCAATCGTCGTGAACGCGGGCGATTTGAAGAGCTGGCGAAACCCAAAGCGTACGTCGAGCAAGAGCTCGCGGAGATATTCGCCGCGTTCCATGGTTCGCTCCCGTTGGTTGCCGATGGTTCTGCAAACGGCGTTGACCTTGCGAATGTCCCCGAATCGCGCGATCGCCGTGGCACGCGCCGTCGCCTCGTCCATGCCGTGCGCCATGTATTCGCGGACGCGCATCTCGACGTGGAACGCCAGCTCGGCGTCGACTTCGTCTTCGACGCTGGCTCTCCAGAGCGGGGATGAGAGCTGGCGTCGGCCCCGGCCCAACCGCGGCATCGTGGTCAGCCCGATGGCGAAAGGACGGAGCTGACGGCGCGGGCGAACGCCGCCCATTCCGCGGTTTCGGATTGAAGCTGCTTTCGGCCGCGAGCAGTCAGTTTGTAGAACTTCGCCTTGCGACCGAGCTCGGACATCCCCCACTCGGCTTCGATCCAGCCTTTGCGCTCCATGCGATAGAGCGCGGGATAGAGGGAGCCTTCTTCGACCTGGATGGCGTTGCCCGTCGTCTCCTCGAGCCAGCGCGCGATGGCGTAGCCATGTCGCGATCCCCAGCTCAGCGTTTTGAGCACGAGTGCGTCGAGGGTGCCGTGGAGACGATCTTTCGATTCGGTGCTTGGCATCGATTACCTAGACAGTCTTGGCTACCGGCCATAGTACGGGTCGATACTTAGACTGTCAAGGTATTGGGCACGGCCGCGCGATGTGCTTCTGTTCAGGTGCGCGCCTATAGCTCAATTGGATAGAGCATCTGACTTCGGATCAGAAGGTTGGGGGTTCGAGTCCCTCTGGGCGCATTTCACATCAAGGCAGACGATACACTGACCGGCGTACTCCCTGCCGGGGCAATCGCGCTATTCGGCGCGCAGTACGCGGGCCGGATCGATGCGACTCGCCCGCCGCGCCGGCAGGAAGGCCGCGAGAGCGCCGGTGGCGATCAGGACCAATGGCCCGCCGACGAACGCGATTGGATCGATCGTCCCCACGCCGAAAAGCAGACTCTGGAGGCCGCGCGCCGCGATCGCCGCGAGCACCAGTCCGACCACAGAACCTGCGACGACGAGCATGAGTCCTTCGCGCATCAACAGGCGGACGACGCCGGTCGCATCCGCGCCGACTGCCATCCTGATCGCGACCTCGCGACCACGCCGGGCCACGGCGTAGCGCACGACGCCATAGACGCCGATCGTCGCGAGCACGAGCGCGAGGCTCGCGAAGATCGCGAAGGCGGTCGCGCCAAGTCGAGCCGGCAGCAGCATGATGGCGAGGTGACGCTCCATCGTCTTCGCCTGAACGATCATCAACGACGGGTCCATCTCGCGAATGGTCGCGAGCAGCTGTGTCACGAGCAGCGCGTCGTTCCCGCGCGCACGGACAACGACGTGGAAAACGGGCGAGGGCTCTTGGCTGAACGCGGTGAAGATCATGGCGCGCGGCGCTTCGCCCAAGGAACGAATTTTCGTCGTCTTCACGACGCCGACCACGCGATACACGCTCGAATCCGTGCGGAAGCTTCGCCCGAGCGCGTCCTGCCCGCGCCAGAATCGGTCGACCATCGCCTGGTTGACGATCGCGACGCGCTCGCGACCAGCCGCGTCCGTCGAGTTGAACAGCCGGCCGTTGACGAGTGTCAGTCCGGCGGCTTCAAAGAATCCGGAGTCGGCGACGGCGTTCTCGATGTCGAATCCCGTGCTTCCCTTCGGCGGCTCGAACCCCGCGACATTGATCGTCATGCTCTCGTCGCTGAGCGCGTTGAGCATGATGTTGTCGATGACGCCGACGGCGGATTGTCCCGGCAGCGCGCGCAAGCGTCGCTCGATCTCGGCGACGGCCTGCGCCCGACGCTCCGCGGGATAGCGCTCCGTGGGGAGAGCCATCCAGACGAGCGCCGCCGGTTGTCCGCCGAATCCCGCGTCGACTTTCATCTGCGCGTTGAGGCTGCGGAGGAATAGCGCGGCCGTCACCAGCAGCACGACCGACGCCGCGGTCTGTGCCACGACGAGCCAGCTGCGAAGCGATAGACGGCGACCGCCTCCCGATTTGCCGCCGGCGTTCTCGTTCTTGATCGTTTCCACGACGTTGGGACGCGTGGCTTGCAGCGCGGGCAGAAGTCCAAACAGAATGCCCGCCGCGATCGACGTCGCGAGCACGAACGTGAGCACGCGACCGTCGACGCTCACATCGAGACTGAGGGGCAGTGGAATCGGAAGGTCGGCGCCGAGCAACGCATGCAGCGCGAGGCTGGACAACACGACACCCAACACGCCTCCGGCGACGGCGATGAGGAGAGACTCGACGAGAAGCTGGCGCACCAGCGCGCGACGCGTCGCCCCGATGGCGAGGCGAATGGCAATCTCGCGCTGCCGGTCACGGGCTTGCGCCAGAAGAAAGCTCGCCAGGTTCGCGCAGGCGATGATGAGCACGAGTCCGACGACGATCATGAGCGCGGCGATGGCCGGAACGACGACGTCGTCGAGCATGGGGCTCACCGCGATCGCGGAAAGCGGCGTCAGACGGAGCGTCAAACGCGCCGGCCAGTATTTGGGTTGCTCGACGTGCATCCGCGCGACGAATCGATCGACGACCGCTCGCGCCGCCGCGAACGACTGCCCTTCGGCTAAGCGGACGCGCACGAAGTACGAGTGATTTCCCCGCTGCGAGAGATCGTCCACCGGAGTCGGCTCGATCTGATTCACCATCTTTACCGGGCCATACATCGCGGGAGCGAGTCCGGGAAGCAAACCGTCGATCCGGTTCGACGCCACGCCGACCACGGTGTATTCACGCCCGCTCAAGCGAAGCCTTCGGCCGACGACCGCGCGATCGCCGCCGAAGGCGGACATCCAATAGCTGTATCCCAGAACGACAACCGGATGGGCTCCCTGCGCGACATCGTCCTCCGGACCGAGCAAGCGGCCGACGACGGGTGGAATCCCGATCAGCGGGAAAAAGTCGCCGTTCACCAGCTCGCCGGTGAGCGTCTCGACGTGGTCTCCGAGATCGCGAGTGAACGCCGTGAACTTGGCGAGACCGATTTGCGAAAAGACACCGTTCGATTGCTCGCGCAGCTCCTTCACATCCGCGTACGAAAGCGGCCCGGAGATGCCGTGATCGTTGGCCATGTCCAACTCGGCCACGCGATCCGCCCGCGCAATCGGCGTTTTGCGCAGCACGATGGCATTCACGAGGCTGAACGCCGCGGTGTTCACACCGACGCCGAGCCCAATCGACAGGACCGCGATTGCGGTGAAGCCGGCGCGCGAACGGGCGCGGCGAAGTGCGTAGCGAACGTCCTGGAGGACTGCTCTCATCGGCGACCTTTCCGGTGTCGAGGGTCTTTCTCTGAGAACGGCGAGTTCGGGCTGAAGTTTCGCCGCCGCTAAAGAACGGCCCCGAGATACGATGCCAAGCGGAGCAGATCGGCGAACACGCCGGCCGCGGTCACCTCGCGGCCAGCTCCGGGACCTTGAACGACGAGTGGGTTGTCGCGGTACCGGCCGGTGCGGAACAGCACGATGTTGTCGGTGAGCTGAACTCGGGCGAACGGATGCGACGCGGGGTACGGACAGAGCCCGACACTCGCCTCGCCGTCGCGCGTGACACGTCCAACGAAGCGTAAGACGTTGCCCGCTTTCGCCGCCGACCGTCGGGTGGCCTCCATCTCCGCATCATGCGCCGGGAGCGCGGTGAGGAACTCGGAGACAGTTCCGCTCTGCAGCGCCTCAGGCACGAGGCTCTTCACTTCGACGTCACCCAGCTCGAGCGATAAGCCCATCTCGCGCGCGAGGATGACGACCTTGCGCGCCACGTCCATTCCCGAGAGATCGTCGCGGGGATCGGGCTCGGTGTATCCGAGATCCCGCGCGTGCGTGACGAGCTCGGAAAAGCTGCGCCGGCCGTCGAGGCTGTTGAAGAGAAACGACAGCGTGCCCGAGAGAATCCCTTCGATCTCGATGATCTCGTCGCCCGTCTGAATGAGATCGCGCAAGGTCTGGATGATCGGAAGCGCGGCCCCGACGGTGGTCTCGTACAGATAGTGCGCGCCGACGGTCCGGTTTGCGTTCCGTAACCGGCGATAGTAGTCCATGCCCGCCGTGTTCGCCCGCTTGTTTGGCGTCACGACGTGAATTCCACGCGCCAACCAGGACTCGTATTGCGACGCGACCTCGTCGCTCGCGGTGCAGTCGATGATCGCCGCGTGTGGCAAGTATTCGGCGTGCACATGCGCGACGAGCCGCTCGAGATTCAACGGCTCGCTCCGCGCGATCGCGTCGCGATCCGCTGCCTCCAAGTCGATTGGCCGTTCACTGAGCAGCATGTGCGTCGACGTCGAGAGCGCACGCACGCGAAGGTCGATGTCGAAGTGTCGCTTGAGCCGCGCCGACTGTGCGGCAAGCTGCCGCATCAACTCCGAGCCGACATTACCGACGCCAACGATGCCCACCGACAGCGTCTGATCCGACAGGTAGAGCCCGGAGTGCGCCGCGCGCAGCGCACGCGTCGTGTCCGCGGCGTCGACGACTACGGAGATATTTCGTTCCGACGATCCCTGCGCGATCGCGCGAATGTTGACGCGCGCTTTGCCGAGCGCGCTCAAGAACTTGGCCGCGATGCCTGGAGTGCCGGCCATGCCATCGCCGACAGCGGCGAGGATGCTGCACTCGGACGCGACCTCGACGCGCTGAATCTGCCCGTGATGCCGCTCGGCGAAGAACGCGCGCTCGACCGCTTCGCGCGCATCGTCGGCCACCGCCGATGGAACGGCGAAGCAGATCGAATGCTCAGAGCTGCCCTGCGAAACCATAACCACCGAGATGCCCTCGTCGCGCAGCGCGCCAAACAATCGCTGAGCGGTGCCGGGCACGCCGATCATACCCGTGCCTTCGAGATTGAGCAGCGCGATCGATTCGATGGTGGCCAGCCCCTTCACTGGAAATCCCGTCGACGGGCCAACGTGGATCCGCGTGCCAATCAACTCCGGCTTGAACGTGTTGCGGATGTAGATCGGCAGGCCGCGTTGAACCGCTGGCGCCATCGTGCTCGGATGAATGACCTTCGCGCCGAAATAGGCGAGCTCCATCGCCTCGTCGTACGACATGTCGCCCAGCATCAGCGCTTCGGGCACGAGCCGCGGGTTCGCGCTCATCACCCCGTCGACGTCGGTCCAGATGTGGATCTCGCTCGCGTCGAGCAGCGCCGCGAAGATCGAAGCGCTGAAATCGCTCCCGTTTCGACCGAGGGTCGTGGCCACGCCATCGTGCGTCGAGGCGACGAAGCCCGTGATGATCAGCGTCGCCGGTAAGTTCGAGGCGGAGAATCGTTCGTCGAGGCGCACGCGTGATGCAGTCCAGTCGATCTGGACGTTCGCGTCGTCCCACTCGGCGACGAGCACGTCTCGCGCGTTGATCCACGCGCACGGCGTCCCGTTCGTTACGAGCAGGGCGTGGAGCAGCTGGGCCGACCAGATCTCTCCATAGCCGGCGACGAGATCCAGTGTCTCACGCGACGATCGCCGCAACAGTGTGGTGGCGTGAAGCACGTCGGTGATGGCGGCGAGGTCGCGCTCGATGACGGCGTCGACCTCGGCGGCCGTCCGCGCGGGCACGAGGTCGGCGAGCGCGCGCTGGTGCTTCTCGCGAAGTTCGGCGAGCACACGTGAGTATCCGTCGGCGTCCCGCGCGCCGGCCAGCTCCACGGCGCGGATCAGCGCATTGGTCACGCCGCTCATGGCGGAAACCACGACCGCGCGATGACTCTCCGGCCGCGCGGCGATGATGTCCGCCACCCGCCGGAAACAGGACGCATCGGCGAGGCTGGTGCCGCCGAATTTGTGGACGACCCGCTCTGTCATGGCGCCGTCTCGGTAATACGTAAACACCGGCGGACAGCTGATACGCAGGTAGCGCTAGCAGCTATCAGCGAACAGCTAAAGCTATCAGCAAAAAGGAACGCGGCAGCCCGTGGCTGCCGCGTTCCATACTAATTCGCTGATCGCTTGAGCTATTAGCTGTCTAGCCGTCAGCTAAGCCTTTCTGTCCGTACATCCCGTAAAGTTTGGATTCTGCTTCTCGTTGTCAGTCACGGGAAGGTTGACGTCCACGCCGTACGAAGCGCCGCCGGCCTTGTGGAACTTGCCGATCGGGAAGGTATCCGAACCGTCCGCGGCCCGGCCGTACTGACGGATCAGACGACGGAGATCGCCGAGGCGATTGCCGCGTCCGAACTGCCAGAAGGCCTTTTCGCGGAAGAATAGATTCACCGCCGCGTCCTTGCTCGCGGGCGTCGCCAACGCCGTCATCGCGGGAATCGCCAGCGGACCCGACGTCTGCGAGCTGGCGCGCAGCGCGTTGAGGATCGTCATCATTCCGGCGATATCGTTTGCCTGCAACTTGGCCTCGGCCTCGACCAGACGCGCGTCGATGCCGTTCGCCATCGGGACCGGGTCGCTGCGGTTCACCCAAATCTGCTGGGAAACCAGAGGCGTCGTTCCATCAATGGCCTTCGTGCCGGCCGTGTTGGTCGGTGAGCCGGTCGTTGGGACGCGTGGATCCTTCGACGACGAGAACGGCAACGCGTTCTTCAAGATGCCCTGCGTGTCGAAGCTGTCGCCAACGACGAAGCGGGCGCGCGTCGAGACCTGACCGGCGAGCCCCCACAGGTTGTTGTCGTTCGTCGGCTGCGAGAACGTCACGTTGTAGGTGTAGTTCGTCGGGACGGTCGCGACCGCCGCGGCCGCGTCGGCGAAGCGGGCCATGTTGACCAGCGTGCGACCCTTGGCGATCGCCGCCGCGTTCTTGATGCTCGCGGCGAGCAGCGTGTCGGCGCGCAGGTTGCCCGCGACCGGAATCGCCAACGCGAGGGCGCTGTCGAGGTGCGTCAGCGCGAGGGCGAAGATCTCCTGGTTCGACTTTGGCGTGCCGAGCGTGAACACGCCGTTCACCGTCTCGCCGATCGGCGCGCCGTTGCAGAACAACTCGGCGAGCAGCATCTCGGAGTATCCCATCGCGAAGTATTGCTCGGCGATCTCGCTGGACTTGTCGGCCTCGACGGCCTTGATGGCGTTGATCGCGTCGTGATAGAAACCGCGCGAGCGAGTCAGATCGCTGTACGCCGTGGAGAGCACGGAGTTGTTCGTCGAGACGACGCGCTGATCCGTCTCGTTGTGCTGCGAGAAGGTGTCGCCGGACTTCCAGACGTCCGCGAGCAGATCACCGAGCAGCGTTGCCTCGGTCTGGTTGCCGTTGCCGCCGGCGGGCGAAAGCTGCTGGAAGCGTCCGAGCGCGCCGTTGCGGATCGCCTCGGCGCCGGCCACGCCCGCGCCGGAGATATCACCGGGCAGGATCGTGCCCGGCTGCTGGGGTGACAGGAACTCATCGCGAACGTTGCAGGCGCTTGCCGAAAGCAGGCATGCCGCCAATGCACTCGTCGTCACCCACGTCGATCGAAGTGTGAAGCGATTCATCTGTCTTCGTCCTCGGTGGGATTAGTAGTGGAGGTTCAAACGGAGGGTGTAGTAACGGCGCGGCGCCGACGACGCGAAGGTGCTTTGCACGTCGCCGGTGCTGAAGTTCTCTTCCGGATCCGCGCCCGCGTACTTCGTCCAAACGTGCAGGTTGCGGCCGCCGAAGGTGAGCGACGCCGAAGAAGCGCGCAGCTTCTGCGCAACCGTGGCGGGAGCAGTCCACGTCGCGGAGAGCTCGCGGAAGCGCCAGTACTGTCCGTTCTGGAGGTAGCCGTACGACGTGTTGAATCTACCCTTCCCCGTGAACGCGGTCGCGGCCGCCTGGTCCGCGAGGGACGCGTTCGGATTCGACAGACCGGGGCACGCCGGATTGTTGCCGCATTGGAACGAGTACGTGCCGTTCGCGATCATGTACCCGCCCTTGTAGTCGAACGACGCGTTGATGCGCAGCGTGCGATTAAAGAGATCGAAGCCGTTCGTCACCGACGCGATGTCCTTCGGGATCGAGTTACCGACATAGTGGAACAGCGTA
>DATMHK010000197.1:0-21122 GCA_035554995.1 Gemmatimonadaceae bacterium | reverse complement strand
TGGACGTTCGCGCGCAACTTCCTCACCGCGAACACCGGCCCCATTTATCAGCTCAAGGACTCCGACGTCAACGCGATCGTCTGCGTCCGACATCAGGCCAGCGTCTTTGGCTTCAACGACGCGATGTGGGCCAAGTACAAGCTCGGCGAGTCGCAGAAGGTGAATGAAGGCGGCGTCGCGGCCACGAAGAACGCGCACGCGAACACGGCAAACGATTTGGCGAATCGCGGCGTGATCGTCGCGGTGTGCGGGATGGCGTTGTCGCGCATCGCGCGCACGGTGTCGCGCGACGCCGGGTTGACCGCCGCTGACGTCGAAGCCGATCTCAAGGCGAACCTCGTCACGCCAACGGCGCGCGTCGTCGCCGCGGGCGTAATCGTCACGAATCGCGCGCAGGAGAAGGGGTTCTCCTACACGTACGTCGGCTAGCCGCTCGCCTACTTCCGTAACTGGTTAAGCGAGCCCTTTCATGCGCTTGTAGTACGCGAGGTACTCCTTCGGCGTCGACATCGCGATCACTTTCGCGACGGAAGTGAGCTCGAGATCATCGAGCACCTTGAAATGGAGACAGCACTTCCCCATGTCGAGCCGTTTCCCGGCTTTCTTGAAGGCGTCGACGAGCAGCTTCTGGGAGAACGGCGATGTGTACTCGCCATTCGAGCTGTCGTACACGCCCATCAGGTAGAGCGAGCTGTAGCTCTTCTGTGCCCCGAGGCCCACGTAGCACAGCGGCTGACCGTTGTGCGTGTTGGAGAATTCCTCGAGCGGGATCCCCCAGTTGATCACGCCCCAGTTCATGAACTCTGCATACCCCTTGGGGATGTGCCTGTGGACGAAGGCGCGGGCCTCCTCGATCACCGCCCGTTTTTCGGGAGTGAGCGAGGCCAGGTAGCCGGCCACGGTGGTTGGACGCCCGGCCTTCGCCTTTGAGCGTGATTTGTTTTGCATCGATCAGCCTCGTCCGATTTCGATGGGGAGTCGACGTGCCATATCTACACGTCGAACGAGACCAGTCAAAATCGACATGGCAGCGCGGACTATGATTGGTGGCGTCGCGGAGCCCGGATCGTCGAATGAAGGACCTTCATTCCCTCGTATGACGAAACTCCTCGGATTTATCGGATCTTCCGTCGGCGGAGCAATTGGCTGGGCTGCCGGGGCCGGCCTCGGCACAATGACGGCGTTCGTGCTGTGCGTCATCGGCACGGCGGTCGGGCTCTACGGGGGCCGACGGGCCGCGCGCGCGATCGAGGCCTAGAGGTCCGATCGGCGCGCTACGGCGCGCAACGCGTCGGGCAACCTTGTTGCGACGTCGAAGCAGTATCGGCTGCAGGCGGCTTGCTCATGGCCGTCGCGTGCGTGCGCCGCATTCCCGGTCCGACACGGAGATGATGACTGACGGTATCCGGGACGGCGAACCAGATCATCGTCCCGATCAGCGCATGGGCAAACGCGAGGAAGAACAGGTTTCGATGACGCTGATACGCAATCGCGGCCACCGTCCCGCCGACGAGCGTCACCCCCATGAGCAGCATGTTCGGCGCGTGCGCGCCGGCGAACATCGCGCCGGCCATCAGCGCGACGAGATACGGGTACCTCGCATCGAACGCGGCGCTCAGCCGATTCGCGAAGTAGCCATTCAACAGGTACTGCTGAAACAGCGCCCACCAGCAATATCCGATCAGGACGCCGGCCACTCGCCAGGCCGCTACGTCTCGCAGCGTGTCGAGCCAGAAGCCGAGGAGTGTTCCGGTGATCGCCACGACGAACACGGGAATCGCGTAGCGACGTGCGCATTCTCGGAATCCAGTCCTCCTCAGACCGAGGATCGCGGGCGTTTCGCCGCGTACCACGTGCGACAGCAGCACGATGGCCAGGAGGAACATCCAGGACCGATGCATGCGCGCCTGGAAATACCAGATGTACGAGAGCAGGAGGGAGAAGACCGTTGCTGCTTCGAGCGCGTGGACCATCGGACCGATCGGTTGAACCGCGGATCGGATGGCCAAAGACGGCGACCGCACCTGCATGGCTACTGCTCCTCCCCTGCTTACAGCGTCATCGATGCAACAAGATCACCCACACCGCGTCCACCAATGCGTGCGTGATGGCGGCCGCGGTCACCTTACCCGTGCGAACGTACACGTATCCGTAGGCAACGCCGGCAATCGTCGCCAACACCGCGTACCGCGGATCCGGCAGATGCGACAGCCCGAAGATCACCGAGGCAATCCCGAGGCCAAGCGGGACACCGAACCGCCGCGATAAGAGATTTTGAATCAGGCCGCGGAAGAGGAATTCCTCGGGTACCGCCGTGACCAGATAAACGATCAGCGGCTGAAGCAGTAGTACGGGCGACCCGGCGCGCGGATTCCACGTGATGAAACCTGTGCCGAACCCGATCGGCAGCGCGATCGCCGCGTAGGCGACAAAGACGAACACCGCCGTGGCGGCATCCCGCCTCGACAGACTCCAGCGATAGCCGACGCCGTCGAGCGGACGGGCAACGATGAAGAAGTACAATCCAGCGACGAGCCCGACGAGCCGCGATGCGTCGTAGCCGCCGGGGGCGGGCACGGGCAGCGACGGCAGCATATGGTATTTCACGCCCGCCCCGAGGCTCGCCGCGACAACGAGCTCGCGCCACGGCAGCTCGGTCGGTTTGGCCTGACCAGTCGCGAGAATGAGCGACGGGATCGCGAGATAGATCGCGTATGAGAGCGCGTAGTCGCCGACGGGCAAACCCACCCCGCCGGCGTACACGATGCACGCGAGCCAGAGGACCGCGGGCCCGGCGACGATTCGCGTCAATGAATTGGCGAGCGTCTCGTTCAGCCGCCGCGCGAGCTCGGGAACGCCAAGGCCGATGTAGCTGCCCGCGAGCACGACGAAGAGCGCGAGCGGCAGCGGCCGGGCAACGGACGCGCCATGCGCGTTCGCGGTGAAGTACGCGACCAGCGCCAGGCCGAACAGCACCGCCCCAACGACAGCATCTCGTCCGGCTACTGGTCGTGCGGCAGCCGACGAATCCAGACGAACGACGACCTCAGTCACTCAGCCCGCCCCGCTCGAAGTCCTCGATCCGAGATGCAATACTACCCGAGGGCGCACACAAGGTGGCATTGTCCTTCAGTACCATAGGCGCCGCGCCCCACCGGCCGGTGGCTAGGGCTTTCCTCCCGGTTTCCACACCGGCGCCGGTCCGTTCGCCAACAAGTCGACGGCTTTCACCGCCGCGTCGATCACCGCCGCCATATGCTCGAAGTCGACGGCGCGGACGTCGTCGGTCACCTGGTGGTAGTCCTCGTGCAGATTGAACGACGACAGCGTATGCGCGGGAATCCCCATTTGCGCGAACGCGATGTTGTCACTCCGCGCGAAGAAGCTCTGCTCCGGTCGCTTGTCCGGTCCGATCGGCACACCGTTCGCCGCGAGGATCTCACCCATCGTCGATCGCTCAAAGCCCGTCAGCCACGCGCGGCCTTTGCCGCCACTCAGCGAGTCGGGCCGCCCGATCATCTCGATCTCGAGATTCGCGACGAGCGCGCTGTTCGGAACGACAGGATGCTCCATGTACCAGCGCGTACCGAGCAAGCCGCCCTCCTCGCCCGTCGTCGCCATGAAGATGATCGTCCGCTTCGGGCGCGGACCGGCCGCCAATCGTCGCGCGATCTCGATCACGGCGATGACGCCGGATGCGTCGTCGTCCGCGCCGTTGAACACCGAGTCGCGCCGCGGCCTCGGATGCACTCCACGCACGGTATCCATATTCACACGCAGCGCCGCGATCCGCGTCGAAAACGCCGACATCTTCGCGCGCTCTTCGTCGGTCATTTGATTCCTGCCGCGATCGGCTCGCGCCGCCACGCCGCTACTCTTGAGCCACGCATCCCGCTCGGCGCGAATCGGCGCGGCAAGCGCTTGCCAGGCGAGCATCGAGTCGATGTCGACCGGCGAACGGGCGAGCCCCAGGTGATCGAAATGCGCGTCGACGAGCACGACGGAATCCTTGAGCCGCGGATCAGCGCCGGGGAGCCGCCCGATGACGTTGACGTCCGAGCCGCGGCGCGACTCCGGGAATGTGTCGCGCGCGGCGAAGCTCGGCGCCAGCACAAATGACGACCGACCGGTCGCGCGCTCCGTGCGCACGAGCGGCACGCGCTGGAAGTAGCCGCTGTCGCCGGCGGGCTCGAGTCCGGCGGCACGGAACTGTTCGGCGATGAAGCGCGATGCGCGGTGCGCGCCCCGGGTGCCCGTCGCACGACCTTCCATCGAGTCCGCCGAGAGTGCCGACAACAGACGGCACACGGTCACCGGATCCTCGCGCGATGATGCCGTAGTCGCGCTTGTGGGCGGTTTGCAATCGGCGTTCTGAGCGCTCGTGGCGCGCGCCATCCCGCACAGCAGGAAAGGCCAGAGCATCCTCAAACTCGATACGTGACCGCATAGTTGGCGGATCATTGCCGGCTCGCGCATAATGAAACCATGAACATACTCCGAATTTCGACCACCGCCGCGCTCATCGTCGCCGCGTCGTCGGCCGCATTGGCGCAGACGGAAAAACAGGGGACGACCTACCGCTCTCCCGGCGGCGCCACGCTGAAGCTGATGCTCGACGACAGCAACGTCGGCCCCGAGGTGACGGTCGGAGAGCTCACCTTTCCCCCGAACACCGATTCCGGCGAGCACACGCACGGCGCGATCGAGATGTTCTACGTGCTGTCCGGAGAGCTCGAGCACGTCGTGAACGGCAAGAGCCAGATCCTCAAACCAGGGATGGTCGGCTACGTGAAACCACCGGACAAGATTCGCCACAAGACCGGTCCTACCGGCGCGAAGGTCGTCGTGATATGGGTTCCTGGTGATGAAGGAAAGAAGATCGCCGCTCGCTGGACGAAGGAACCGTAGGGCTCGCATAGACGGCACAGCCCGCTCCGTTCTTCGCGCATAGATCGTCAATCCGGCTCGGGGATTGCCTCGCTCGCCCGTCGTCGCGGATGCGAGCGGACTTATGCGTCATGCACACTTCTATAGTACGGCAATTCTGGCGGGAGTCGCGAGCGGCGCGCTCCTCGGATCCGCATGTCACCGGGGTGGAACGGCATCGAATGATCCGCCAAGCCGCGTTGCGCGACTGAACGAGCTCGCGGGCGACGTTTCATTCCAGGCGCCGGGCTCCAACCAATGGGCGAAGGCGACGGAGAATTACGCCGTGAGCAACGGCGATCGACTGTACGTCGCTCCGCAGAGCCACGCCGAGTTGGATTTCGGCCAGGGCGTCGCGCGCGTCGGCGATGGCGGCGACGTGACGATGACGAATCTCTCCGATCATTTCGCGCAGCTCGGCGTCGCCAATGGGACGATGGATGCGTCGATCTACCGCTGGATTCCGTCCGACTCGATCGAGTTCGACACGCCGAACGGTGCACTGATCCCGCAAGCCGCGGGCACGTATCGCGTCTGGGTTGATCCGACGGACAATTCGACGATCGTCAGCGCCGAGTCCGGGACGCTGCTCGTCACAGGGCCCGGACTCTCGCAGACGCTGCAGCCGGGACAGACGGTGCGACTCACGGGAACGAACCCGATTCAATTGTCGGTGGTCAACGGGCCGTCGGGCTATGCCGCGCCCGAGCAATTCGTCACGTGGAGCAGCGAACGCGACCGACGGTATCGCATGGCGCAGCTGAGGCCCGCCGCGCGCTACGTAAATCAGGAGACGCCGGGTTGGGTGGACGTCGTCGACGATGGTCGCTGGATCACGACGCCGTCGAATCAGCAAGCCTGGTGTCCGTCCAACGTGAGCTCGAATTGGGTGCCGTACCGCACCGGACACTGGTCGTACGTCCAGCCCTGGGGATGGACGTGGGTCGACGACAACTCCTGGGGATACACGACCACTCATTACGGTCGTTGGACGCAAGTCTCGTCGAACGGTGATTGTTCGTGGGGATGGGTGCCGTCGTCGACGACGACAGCGCCGGTGTATGCGCCGGCACTCGTGTCCTTCGTTGAAGGCATTGCCAATCTCGCTGGAGTTTCCAACGCGCAGGGTTGGTTCCCGCTCGGACCACAGGAACCGTACTTCCCCTGGTACTCGCACAGCGACGCGTATCTCAACGCGGTGAACCTGGCGAACATCGGCGCCGCGGTCGCGCTCGATCGCTTGCTGCATCCGTCGAACGTCGACGCGATCGCGTTCGTGAATCGCCCCGTCGCGTTGACGGTGGTGCCGAGCACCATCGTGGTGTCGGGCGAACCGGTGGCGCCGGCGATCGTGCACATACCACCCGGTCAGCTCAAGAAGATGGGTCGCGTGGTCATCGCGCCGCAGTTGTCGCCGACACCGCAGGTGCTCGGCGCGGGGCGACCGATCGAGTCGCCGCCCGTCGTTGGTCGGCGGCAGGTGATCGCGCGCGGCGGTGCGATGACGGTGTCGCCGAAAGACCGTGGGCGTGGGCACGCGCGTGAAGCCGTGCAGTCCGCTGGCGGCGAAGTCGCGATACCGCCACGAGCGCCTGTGCGGGCGCCGGTGCGGGCGCCGGCCAGTTCACCGTCGCACGGGCGTGGTCGAGACGCAAGCTGGCCTCCGGAGGAACGACTCGTGCCGCCGGCTCAGCGTGTCATACGGAGGTTGCCGACGCCAGAGCCGACACCGGTCGCTCCGCAACGCGGTCGCGGTGCGGGGGCTCAGCCCCAACCTGCACAACCTGGGAAGCCAAGCGGCGGTGCCCCTGGTGGATCGCGCGGCGGCGGGCGCGGGCGTGGGAAACCACCCGTCTAGGGAGATCTGAGAGTCTCAGCGCGATCGTCATAACGCCTGCCCATCATCTTCAGGTACTCGCGGTCCCAAGCCGCCGGCATGCTCTCGCGCGGCGAGTACGGACCGGGCGTATAGCGACGCGACGCGATACCCTTCTGGCTCCGGGCGACGATGTCCCAATCCTGTCGATTGGTGACATCCCAGAACGCGATCGCGTCGGCCGGATTGAAATCAGGGTTGTTCTTGTTCTCCGCCGAGAACATCCATTCCGATTCGACGATCGTCCGCCCCACACCGTCCGGTTTCACCAAATAGTAATTGACGTAATCCGGATGGATGCTGAGCATGAGATTCGGCATGAGCGTGTAATAGAACGCGCGACGCCGATCGTCCTCCGACAACGACGGCGTCAACAAGCGTCCACAGGCGCGCCCGCTGATCGTCGCGCTTTCGTGGGGCGCGCCGATCTCCATGTACCCGCCAAGGAACGGCCCCTCGATCAGGTCGTTCGCCCCGCTCTGATACGGAAGCTTGAGCGAGAGCTCCGGGTGAATCATCGGACAGTGCAGGCACTCCGAGTAGTTCTGGAAGACGAGCTTCCAGTTGGATTCGACCTCGTAACGCACGCTGTGGCCAACCTCGAGCCGATCGAGGCCGAAGCGCGACAGCCGCGGCATCATCGGCGCGAACCATGTGCTGAAAGGCTGACTCTGTTCGCTCACACTCGCGAAAAGAAAACCCGCGAACTCAGCGACGCCCGCCGCGTGGAGCGGGAACTCGCGCTTGTCGAAGCCCTCGACCTCCTGCATGTGCGGCGCGCCGATGAGGCGGCCGTCGGTCGTGTAGGTCCACGCGTGGTACGGACACTGAATCGTTTCCGAGAACTGTCCCGACGCTTCGCGGCAAATCTGGGTGCCCCGATGCCGGCAGACGTTGAAGAAGGCGCGCAGGTCGCCGTCGCGGTCGCGCAGAACGATCAATGACTCGCCCGCGACGCTCCGAACGATGTAGTCGCCGGGCTGTTTGATCTGGCTCGCGCGGCCAATGCAGTTCCAGTGGCGCGCGAAGATGCGCTCCTGTTCCTCGGCGAGAATGTCGGGCGACGTGTAATACTCGCGCGGCATCGTGTGCGCGCCCTGCTTGTATGATTCGACGGTGCGATGAAAGGTCGTCATCGTTTCCTCAGGATCTGCTTCGCGGCCAACCACCCAGCCCCACCAAGCACACCGGGACCCGGATGCGCGCCGGAGCCGGCGAGATACAGGCCGTCTACAGGCATGGAGTAACGTCCGAAGCCCGCGACCGGGCGCATGAACAGAATTTGATCGAGCGTCATCTCGCCATGCGTGAGCGCGCCTTCGGTGACGCCGTAGTTCGTCTCCAGATCGCGCGGCGTGAGGATTTCGCGATGCGTAATCGAGTCGGTGAAGCCGGGCATGATGCGGCCGATCGCGCGTGTAACGACTTCGCCGAGCTCGCACGACCGGGTGTCGTCCCACGACGCGCCGTCGCGCAAACGATACGGCGCGTACTGCGCCCTGGCGATGAGCACATGCTTGCCCGGCGTAGCGAGCGAAGGCCACCGCAAAGTCGGCACGGTGATCTCGATGTGCGGCTCGGCCGAGACATGACCGTACTTCGCTGCGTCGTACGCCCGCTCGAGCGCGTCGAGCGACGGCGTCAGGCTGACCGGGCCGGTCAGAGCCGCATTCGAATCGTCGAGATCTCGAACGTCGGGCAGACGATCGAGTGCAAAACGGACGAGAGCGGTCGAGCCTCGGAGCTTGATCTTGCCCACCGCGTGCATGAATTCCGGATCGAGCCACACGGGATCGACCATGCCGAGCAGCGTCCGCACGGGATCCGCGGTCGAGACGACGACGGGCGCCGTATGCTCGTCGCCGTTGGCGAGCGCCACTCCGATGACGGCGTCGTCGCGCACGAGGATGCGAGCGACGGTCGCGCCGGTTTTGAAGTCGACACGATTCGCGCGCGCGACGGCGGCCGCGGCTCCAACGAACGCGTCGGGACGCTCACGCCACCAGCCGCGTGCACCGTTCTGCGCACCGACGAGGTGGTGGAGCAGAACGAACGACGTGCCTCCGGAGCGCGGCCCCTGCCGGATGCCGCGCACGCCACCGGCGGCAACGGCCGCCTTCAGGAGCGGGCTCTCGAACCAATCGTCGAGCAGATCCTGGAGCGACATCGGCAGCACGCGCAGCAGCTCGAGCATGTCGGCTCGGCCGAGCGCGCGGAACTTGCGCCCGAGTCCGACGAGCGGCGCCAGCTCGCCGAGCGATAATGCGGTGTCGACGTCGGGCGGCGGCAGTTGGTAGAGCGCTTCGAGAAAACCGGAGAGCTTGCCGAGCAGCTCGACGAACGACGGCCACCGTTTGGCGTCCCGCGATGAGAGACCGCGAATGGCATTCGCGGCGTGAGTCGCGTCGGACGAGAGTGTGAGCCCCCCTGCGGTTCCGTCGCCGACGACCGACGCGACCACGTTGGCGGGCGTCGCTGCGATCGTGCTGAGACCGAGCCCCCGCGCGACCGTCGGCGGTAGCCAGCCGGTGTCGGCACTGAGCGGCGCGCGAAAGCCGGGAGCGAAGTCGGAGACCCGACGCTGCCCGCCGAGCTCCTCGGCGCTTTCGACGACGAGCACCCGCCTTCCCGCCTTGCCGAGCGCCGCCGCGGCGACGAGACCGTTCGAGCCCGCGCCGATGACGATCGCGTCATAACGACCGGCGGTGGGCGATGGGCGGTGGGCGGTGGGCGTCGTGGTCACGAGATGATTTCCATGGCGGCGAGTCGTCCCGACGCGCCCATGATGCCGCCGCCGGGGTGAGTGCCGGCGCCGCATTGCCAGTAGCCTTTGATCGGCGTGCGGTACTTTGCCGACTTCGCCGCCGGTCGCAGGAAGAAGAGCTGGTGTAGGGCGAGCTCGCCCTGGAAGATGTTCCCCTCGGAGAGACCGGTGATCCGCTCGATGTCGGCGGGCGTCAGCACCTGACGGTGCAGGATCAACGATTCGATGTTCGGCGCGTAGCGCGCCACGGTCTTCACCACCGCGTCTCCGAACGCCTCGCGCTTCGCGTCGTCCCAGCCGCCCGTCACGTTGTACGGCGCGTACTGTACGAAAATGCTCATGACATGCTTGCCGGGCGGCGCCATCCCCGGGTCGATCATCGAGGGGAAGACGATGTCCATGTACGGATTGCGCGAGAAGTTGCCGTACTTGGCGTCGTCGTAGGCGCGCTCGAGGTATTCGACGCTCGGACTGATCGAGAACGCGCCGCGGTGGTGAGCGCCAACGCCGGGAAGGCAGGTGAATTCCGGCAATCCACTCAGCGCGATATTCACCTTTCCCGACGAGCCGCGGAACTTGTATCGTTCGACCTCGGCCGCCAGATCGTCCGGCAGCTCCTTGCGTTCTATGAGTTGTAAGAATGTGCGGCGAGGATCAAGGCCGGATACGACGATCGGTGCGGCAATCTCATCGCCGTTCTCGAGCACGACACCCTGCGCCCGGCCGTCCTTGACCAGCACGCGCTCCACCGCGGCGTTCGTGCGAATCTCGGCGCCCAGCGCCCGCGCCGCCGACGCGATCGCCTCGCTGATCGCGCCGGTGCCGCCTTTTTGAAATCCCCACGCTCGAAAGGCGCCGTCGATCTCACCCATGTAATGATGGAGCAGCACATACGCCGACCCGGGCGATCGCGGCCCGAGAAACGTGCCGATGATGCCGCTTGCCGATTTCGTCGCTTTGAGCGGATCGAACTCGTACCACTCGTCGAGATAGTCGGCGCTGCTCATCGTCATGAGCTTGTACAGCGCGTGAAAGCGCTCCGCGCCCAGATCGCGCAGGTGGCCGCCGAGCTTGAGCATCCCGCGCAAATCCGACGGCGCCAGCGACGACGGATCGGGCGGCACCATGCCGAGAATCGGCTTCACGGCCATCGCCATGTGGTGCATCAGTCGCCCGAACTCGATCGCCGCCTCGGCGTCGCGCGGCGAGTGTCGCATCAGCTCGCGCCGAGTCTCGTCGGGGTCGGCCCACCCCGCGAGATAGTCCCCGTTGTCGAGCGGCGTGACGGTGCTCTCGAGCGGGAGGATCTGCAAACCGTGGCTCGGCAGATCGAGATCGCGAATGATCTCCGGCCGGAGGAGGCTCACGACATATGAGAATACTGAAAACTTGAAACCTGGGAACACCTGCTCGGTGACCGCGGCGCCGCCGACCAGCGGCCGGCGCTCGAGGACG
The DNA here is from genome assembly GCA_035554995.1 of Gemmatimonadaceae bacterium. Taxonomy (GTDB): domain Bacteria; phylum Gemmatimonadota; class Gemmatimonadetes; order Gemmatimonadales; family Gemmatimonadaceae; genus JAQBQB01. The sequence goes on along the minus strand of DATMHK010000197.1, from coordinate 10,101 downwards.
AGCGTCTTGCGTCCGGCCCGTGCGAGGTACGCCGCGCAGACCAGGCCGTTGTGGCCGCCGCCAACGACGATGGCATCGTAACGGCCGGCGATGGGGGATGGGCGGTGGGCGATGGGCGCGCGGGCGGTCATTCCTTTTTCCGCGGTGGGTCGAAGAATGGCAACTTGCGTACGATCGCGTTGGCGCGCTTGCGGCGGTGTTCAACGGTGACCTCGAGCTCCACCTCGGCGCCCGGCTGAAAGTGCGGCGATGTGATGTGGGCGAGGGCGAGGTACTTCTTGAGCAGCGGTGACCAGCAGCCGCTCGTCGCGTAGCCGATCTGCGTTCCACCTTTGTAGGCCGGCGCGCTTGTTCGCCACGCCACGGTCGGCAGCTGCGGCGGCAGTCCGCGCTCGGCGTAGATCGTCTCGAGCGATCGCCAGTCTACATCGAGCCCGACGAATCCCCAGGCCGGTCCTCGCGCCCGCTCGGCACGCAGTGCGCGACGTCCGTTGTGCGGGCCTTTGTCCGCGTTGACCGTCCACGCGAGGTTGAGCTCGAACGGCGACGACTTCTGATCCTCGATCATCGCGCGATGCGCCGAGAAGTAGTCGACGTCGAGCATGACGAGACCGGCTTCGATGCGCGCCAGATCGAGCGCCCAGATGCCGGCGGGCGTGATGCCGTACGGCGTGCCGGCTTCGATGAGCGCGTCCCACACCGGTACGGCATGCTCGGCGTCGGCCCACAGCTCGAAGCCGAGGTCGCCGGTATAGCCGGTCCGCGAGATCGTGACCGGAATGTCGCGCACCGTCGTTTGCACGAGCCGGAAGTACTTGAGGCCCGTCAGGTCGGCCGGCGTGAGTTGTTGCAGGATCGTCCGAGACAACGGGCCTTGCAGCGCGAGCGCGCCGATGCGCTCGGAGACGTCCTCGATCGAGACGTCGAGTCCGATGGCGTTCATCGACAGCCAGCGCAGATTCGGCTCGGCGCTGGTGAGACGGAATGTGCGCTCGTCGAGGCGGCTGATCGTTCCGTCGTCGATCACCTTGCCGTGGACGTCGCACCACGGCGTGTAGAGCACCTGCCCGACACGACACTTGGCGACGTCGCGCGTGACCATGCGGTCGAGGAGGCGCGAGGCGTCGGGACCGTTGATGAGGTATTTGTAGAGCGGCGAGACGTCGAGCAGCGCCGCGGCGTTGCGGATGGCGGCGTACTCGCGGTCGGGATGCGGCTCGTACCCGCTCGCGACCTCATAGCCCGCCCATCGACGCCAGGTCTGCGCGCGAACGAGTGGAGCGGTGCGCGCGTGAAACGGGGTCCGCTTCAGAAGGGGCGGCGCGGCGGTCGGCATGCGGCCAACTTAGCCGACGAAGCGACTGCCCGCACCTGGCCCCCGCGGCGGCGGTCGTGTTAATGGGTTGCGCGCACCGTACCTCCCTTTAGATTTACTATGGTCACTTGACCATAGTCATATGTCAACGACAGTCTCCAAATCCCGCTTCAAAGCACGCGCGCTCGAGTTGTTCCGTCAGGTCGAACGCACCGGCCAGCCGATCATCATCACGGATCGCGGCATGCCGGTTCTCAAGGTGATGCCCTATCGCGAGGACCCTGAAGCCGCCGTGCGACTGCTGCGCGAGTCGGTCGTCAAATACGACGCGCCGACGAAGCCAGTCGGAGAGGATGATTGGGAGAGTAACAAGTGATCCTCGTCGATACGCATGCACTCGTCTGGTGGGTATCCGATCCCAAACGGATACCCGCCAAGGCGCGGCGTGCCCTGGATGCGGCCGTCAAGGCGCGGGAGTCAGTCGCAGTGTCCTCGATCTCCATCTGGGAGATCGCAATGCTCGTGGCGCGCAAACGGCTCGAGTTCACGATCGACGCCGAGTCCTGGATCACGGCCGTCGAGGCACTCCCTTTTTTCACGTTCATCCCGCTCGACAATCGAATCGCCGTCCGCTCGGTGGAGCTGGACGGCTTTCCCAACCGGGATCCGGCAGACCGTATCATCGTCGCGACGGCGCTCGGCCTCGGCGCAACGGTCGTTACCGCGGATTCGCGGTTGCGCGGGTACAAAGCCCTGGCCACGATTTGGGACTGACGCCATTTTCGTCCGCACGGCCACCGGAGAAACCTCAGCATGTCGTACGTCGACTCGCAGTTGCTGCCGAACGAGACTGTCCTCTACCGCGCTCGACTCCACCGCAGCCTCTACACCGTTCCGATCGTTCTCGCCGTGCTGGCGGTTATTCCATTGGCGTTCGCCGTGGGCCAACCACCGCTCCTGTGGACCGGCCTGGTGTTGGGTGTCATCGCGGCCGTGAGCTTCGCCGGCGCGTGGTTGCGATCCGCGTCATCCGAATTTGCCGTCACCGACAAGCGGGTGATCATCAAAGTCGGCTGGATTCGTCGCCGCACCGTTGAGACGATGCTCGCGAAGGTCGAGGGGGTCGGCGTCGATCAAACCTTGAGCGGGCGCTTGATGGGTTTTGGCACGATCGTGGTCACCGGAACCGGCGGGACGAAGGAAGAGTTCGATCGGATCGCCGACCCGCTCGAATTCCGGCGCCGGGTGCAAGCGGCGATCAGCGCCGCGGACGACGCGCGCGCCGCGGTCGTGGTGCCGCAGGGTGTGGGTCTACCAACAAGCGAGCGAGATGAGCGGGAATGCCCGTATTGCGCCGAGCGGATTCTCGTCAAAGCGAAGGTGTGCCGGTTCTGCGGGCGCGACGTGAGCGTTGCAGCCCCGGCGTAGCCGGGTGGTTCCGAACGTGTGGCGGTCGTCACCTGGGAGACCGCCGCCGACGATGGCTTTACTTAGAACTCTAGAATCCTCAGCCGTGCCCGTAGCCGTCGCGGGTCACCTCGAACACCTCGCGCGCGCTGCTCGTCGCCCTGACGAATCCACGCTTCTCGAGCTCTTCGATCGCGCCTTCCCACCGGGCAATCGTGCGCGGCGCCGAGTCTTCATTGAATACCTTGTCTCCAACGCTGATCTCGGCGCCACCGCCGTAGCGTCCGAACATGATCACGCCTCCGCTCGATGCGTCGGCGCTCGCTGCGGCAAGCAGCGCGGCTGCGTCTGGCGACAGCGCGTCGCTCGAGGCACGCGACGGGGTTGTCTCACCCGACGACGCGACACTGTGCGAGCTCATCGTGATCTGCAAATCTCTCGAGAACTTTCGGCGGAAGTCGTCGACATTACTGTAAGTCGAGAAGAGACCGCGTGTCTTGCACGAGTCCTTGAACGCCTTGAGCGCCTGATACTGGCCGGCGTCGATCGAGTCGGGCGACGCCGGCGCGGACGAGAAGTAGAGCATCGCCGGCTTTCCCGCCTTGAGATGTTCCTCGATCTCCTCGACCGCCCCGCTGGCGTACGACGCCGTCGGCGTGCCGAGTCGCGTCCAGAATATGCCGACGACAAGGTCCGCATTCGCAAGGAGCCGCTTGTCGATGATGCTCTGCGGCGCAGCGCCCATCTCCGGCGCGACGTCGGTCTCCCAACCGATGGCCATGAGCATCATGTTGGCATGCGAACCGTCGGTTGAGTTCCACTCGCTGACGACTTCACGAACGACGGAACGTTCGGCTTGGACGTCGCCAGGCGAGGCGATCATGACGCGGAGTACGGTCGCGTTGAACGGCATGGTAAACGACAATGAGCAGCGACGAACGCGTCGGCAAGGGCTTGTACCCGGACCGCCGCCGAGCTACCGAGCCGGGTGCTCGTACAAAAGCATCCACGACGTGCCGAACCGGTCGCGCAGCATCGCGAATCGCGACGCAAAGAAGATCTTGCCGCCGAGTTGCTCCTCATAGAAGCGAAACGCACTTTCGCACTCCCCATTGTAATTCAAATAGATGTCCGCTCTCATGGCTCTCTCCGTGGCAAGCCTCATATTACGATGTGTGAGACCGGAGGGAACCGACACGTGCGAGCTGAGCAGACCCTGCACGCGCTGACCATTATGGCACTGGTGTCGCAAGCCGCCCTCGCTCAGGTGAACGTCGTGAGCGCGCCGCCCGAGCCGTCACTGCTCAACATCACGCGGCAATGGTCGCGCGCCTCGGAGCTCGGCGACCTGCGCGAGTTGCCGGCGGACGCGAGCCGACTCGAGCTGCGGGTGTGGGGTGGGTACGGCTTGTCGACGGCCACGCAGGGCGTGGTCATCCGCCGGACCGGGGGCCGATGGTCGGCGTTTCTCGCGCGCGTGGTGCGATGCGAGATTCAGATTCCACGATCGGTTGGTGACACCGCCTCGCGAGCGACGATGCAGCGGTACACCGCCGAGGCGCGACGCCACTGCGGTACTCCGGTCACCGACGTGAGCGCCGGGAGTCAGGTCCTCGCCACCGACACGCTTCTCGTCGCACCGCTGAACGTACCGGATTCGACGATCGCGGAAGCATGGACCATGGCCGAGCGTGGTGGCGCGTTCGAGTTGCCGGCGCGGGTCGACCGAAATCGCGTGCTGGACGACGCTTTCATATACGTCGTCGAGCTGAGGCGTGGGAACGACTACAGGGCTTCCGTCATCGAGCACACCGAACGCGCCGAAACTCGAGTGGACCAGCACGTCAGGGATATTTACGCCGCGGTCAATCGGCTGCTCGCACCCGATCAAGTGCTCAGACCTTGAATCATCTGCAATGAACTGCTGAAACCGCCGCTCGCCGCCGCGTGGTGGCGAGCGTCGGCTGGCCCTATAGCGGAGCAAAGGGAGCCTCTCCATGTTGATTTGCCTTGGGGGGACACCTACGCCCGCATAGCCGATGAGCAGCGCTGTCGGATCCGAAGCCGAAGCTGGACGCCGCCAGAGTGAAGAGCGGTACGCGGCGCTCTTCGAGCAATCGCCGGTCGCCACGGCGCTCACGCGCCTCTCCGATCGCGTGATCGTGAACGTCAACTCGGCGTTCTGCCGGCTGTTCGAGCTCGAACGCGATGAGATCCTCGGCAGGACAACCGAAGAGCTTGGTGTTCCCCTCCACAGCTCGCGCCTCCCCACCGATAGCGAACCGCACGCCGACGACGAGCCGCTCCACTTCGAGTGCACGAGAACCACCAAGTCAGGCGCGCAGCGAATCGTCCTCCTCGACACCGTTGCCTTGACGGCGGACGGCGAGCGGTACGTTCTCTCGAAAGTCCACGACATCACCGAGCAGCGTCGGGCGGAAGAAGGCGCGCGGCTCTACGAACAGTCCAGAGAGCGACTCCTCGACCTCGATGCGATGGAGCGCCTCCATCGCGTCAGCGTGCGCTTCTTCGACGAAGAGGGGCTTCCCGGAGTTCTCGACGAGATCCTCGAAGCGGCAATCGCGATTACGCAGGCCGACTTCGGGAACATCCAGGTCTTCGACCCGGTGTCGTCGGAGCTCACGATCGTCACCGCTCGTGGTTTTCCCGACTGGTGGCTCGAGTACTGGCGCCAAATCCGCATTGGGCAGGGCGCCTGCGGCGCGTCGATCGAGCGCAAGAAACGAGTGATCATCGAGGAGGTTTCCCGCGACCCGATGTTCACCGCCGCGGATGTCGAGATTCAGCTCCGAGCCGGCGTCCGTGCAGTGCAATCGACACCCTTGTTCGACCGATCGGGTATGCCGCTTGGAGCGATCTGCACGCACTACACGACTCCGCAGCGCCCGTCCGACCGCTCGTTTCGACTGCTCGACCTCCTCGCGCGTCAGGCCGCGGATATCCTCGACCGTGCGCGGCGCGAAGCAGAAGAACGGCGGCGCGACGTGGAACAGCGACTCCTCGCCGACGTCGGTGGCGCGCTGTCCACGCTGGACTACGAACACGCCATGACCAGTGTGGCGCACGCCGCCGCGGCCGCTCTTGCCGACTTCGTTGTGATCTTTCTCGTCGATGAGGGAAGCGTTCAGCGCGTGACCGCGGCCAGCCGGTTGCCGGAGCACCAAGAGGTGATCGACCGGTATGTACCGCTGTCGTCGCGGCCGCAACCGACGCATCCTGTTTGGCAGGTCATCGCAACGGGTACGACGGTGATTCGGCCGATCGACCCGGCCGAATATGAGAGCATGGCCGAATCTCCCGAGCACCTCGTCGCCATTCGGAAAACGCGCCCGACAAGCGCGCTGTTCGCTCCAATGTTGGCCGGAGACTCGTGCGTCGGAGCGTTGGGGCTGACGTCATCGTCTCGTCAGTTCGACGAACGCGACGTGCGCCTCGCCGAGGAGATCGGTCGACGGTGCGCGCTGTTCCTCGAGAACGCTCGGCTCCACGAGCGGAATCGGCGCGCAATTCACACGCGCAGCGAGGTCCTCGGCATCGTTGCCCACGATCTTCGGAACCCGCTCCATTCCATCGTGGTGAACGCGTTGGTGCTCGACGGCACCGGCGCGGACCCCGAGAGTGTGGAGTCGATCCGGAGAGCAGCCAAGCGGATGGACCGCATCATCCGCGATTTGCTCGACGTGGCGCGGTTCGAGGCGGGGACGTTCGAGGTGGAGCGCGCGCACGTCCTCGCGGCCGACTTGGTGAACGAAGCGGCGCGAGCTCATCGAAAGCCAATCCTAGCCGCCGGGCTGGCGCTCCGGCTCGACATGGATGCGGAGCTCCCGCCGGTCTGGGCGGACAGGGAGCGCGTGGCCCAGGTTTTCGAGAATCTCGTAAGCAATGCAATGAGGTTCACGCCGGCGGGAACGATCACGATCGGAGCGCGGACGCAAGACGATGAAGTCGTCTTCTCCGTCGCCGATACCGGTGATGGAATCGCAGCCCCGAACCTGCCGCGCATGTTCGACTCGTTCTGGCAGGAGCGACACGACAAATACGGCGGCGCCGGACTCGGTCTCTCGATCGTCAAGACGATTGTCGACGCGCACGGTGGACGCGCCTGGGCGACGAGTGAGCTCGCCGCGGGAAGCACGTTCTACTTCACGCTGCCGATCGCATCGCCTCCGACTGCCGCCGCGCTTGGTCCCGAGAACGAGACCGCTCGACTGGCGCTCATCGTCGACGACGACGCGGAGGTCCGACTGAGCTTGGCTCGCCTCGTTCGCCAAGAGGGCTACGCCACGGCGACGGCGTCGAACGGTCAGGAGGCTCTCGACTATCTGCGCGCGGGCGAGCGACCGAGCGTGATCATTCTCGATCTGGCGATGCCCGTGTTGGACGGGTGGGCCTTTCTCGAGCAACGCCAACTCAGCCCCGACCTCCGTTCGATCCCCGTCATCGTGATTTCGGGTCAAGGTGATGTGACGAGACGCGTCGCGGCAATGAACGCTGCTTTTCTTCCCAAGCCTGTTTGGCCCGAGACACTGATCGCCACCATGCAGACGATACGAACCGCCGGAGCAGCCGCCTCGTAATGGAAGACCCGCCGACTCCGAGAACCGGACTCCCGCAGGGCTACCGGCAGGGAATCATCACGGCCATCACGGTGCTGCTCGGTTTCACGCTCGCGTTCCTCCGCTTCTGGGGGTTCGAGGCGGAGGGCGACTGGACGTACAAGTCGTTCACCGCCGCGATCGGGTTCACGTTGGCGACGATACTCCAGGTCGTGGCGCTCGTTCGATCGCTCCGCGTCGAGGACGATGACGTGACGGAGTATCGCGTCACTGTCCGGCTGTTCGTCACCTCAGCCGTTGTGCTCGTCGTCAACCTGATCATCGCGGCGGCGATTTACTCGGGCGCGTTGTAGCGGTGACGCGGCCGCGATTGAGCTGCCATTCGTCGCGCGTCTGTCCCCATACCTCGGCGAGCTCGGTGTCGAATGGCGGCGGCATGCGCGTGTCTCCGCGCCGCGTGGATCCCAGCCGCTGCGCGACGTTCCGCGAGCGAACGTTGTCGCGGCCCACGAGGTGGATCACCGTGGTCCACCGCAGAACGTCGAAGGCGTAATCCAGCGACGCGGCCGCCGCCTCGACGGCGTAGCCCTTTCCCCACGCGTCGGGATGCAGGCCCCACCCGACCTCGGTGCCCGGCCAGGCGTGCGGTTGCCACGGGCCAACGCGTCCGATCCACTTTCCCGTTGCCTTCTCGACGACGGAGAACATCGAGACGCCGGTCAGATCCCATGCGCCGACCATCTGCATGATCATGCGCCAGACGACCGGCTTCGGCATCACGCCGCCGATGAACCGCGCCGCGTTCTCATCCGCCATCAACTCGGCCCAGCGATCGAGATCGTCGAGCGCCGGGACGCGAAGTATCAGCCGCTCGGTCTCGAGACGGGTGCTGGGGGGCATGGCTCTCTCGCGACAGGATGAGATGAAAACTGGAACGGCGAGCGTGCCGGCGCCATTTTCGACGGTATGACCGAATACCGGCTGTACATCGACGGTGCGTTCCACGACGCGAAGTCCAACCGCTGGATCGACGTCATCAATCCGGCGACCCAGGAGGTCATCGCGCGCGTTCCCGATGGCAATGCCGCCGATATCGACGACGCCGTACGAGCGGCCCGACGCGCGTTCGAGGGCGCACCGTGGCGCGAAGTCACCGCGCAGGAGCGCGGGCGCATCCTCCTTCGGCTCGCGCAAATCGTTCGCGATCACGCGGCGGAGTGGGCCGAGCTCGAGACGATCAACAACGGCAAACCGATCGTCGAATCGGAATTCGACATCGCCGACGTCGCGACCTGCTTCGAGTATTATGGCGGACTGGCGACCAAGATTCACGGCGACGTGATCCCGGTGCCGGACAACGCGATGAGCCTCGCCCTTCGCGAGCCGATCGGCGTCTGCGGCCAGATCATCCCGTGGAACTACCCGTTGCTGATGGCGGCATGGAAGCTCGCCCCGGCGATTTGCGCCGGCTGCACGATGGTGCTCAAGCCGGCGGAGCAAACGCCGCTGACGATCCTCGAATTGGCGAAGCATTTCGAGGCAGCGGGGCTTCCACCCGGCGTCGTCAACGTCGTGACCGGTCAAGGCGAAACCGGCGCGGCGCTCGTCGCCCACACGGACGTCGACAAGATCGCGTTCACCGGCAGCGCCGAGGTCGGAAAGCACATCATGCGATCGGCGGCGAACACGCTGAAGAAAATCTCGCTCGAGCTCGGCGGGAAATCGCCCAACATCCTCTTTGCCGACGCCGACTTCGAGGCCAGCGTCGACGGCGCGCTGTTCGGACTCTTCTTCAACCAGGGCGAAGTGTGCTCGGCGGGCAGCCGCATCCTCGTCGAGCGATCGATCTACAAACGCGTGCTCGACGCGATGGTCGAGAAGGCAAAGACAATCACGCTCGGCAACGGTCTCGAGCGTACGACCAAAATGGGTCCGCTCGTCAGCCACGAGCACCTCGATCGCGTTGTCGGCTACCAGGAAGTCGGAAAGCGCGAGGCGAAGTTGGCGTTGGGCGGTGGCCGGGCCACGGTGAGCGGTCTGGCCAACGGCCTCTTCGTCGAGCCCACGATCTTTTACGACGTCGACAACTCGGCGCGCATCGCGCGTGAAGAGATCTTCGGGCCGGTGGCGGCCGTGATTCCGTTCGACGACGAAGCCGACGCCATTCGTATCGCGAACGACAGCGACTACGGCCTCGCCGCCGCGGTCTGGACGCGCGACATCTTTCGTGCGATGCGGACAGTGAAGCAACTGCGAGCGGGAATCGTGTGGGTGAATCACATGCAGCCGACGTACGTCGAGGCGCCGTGGGGCGGCTACAAGCAGAGTGGGATCGGGCGAGAGCTCGGGCGGTGGGGCGTGGAGGAGTATCTGCACGTGAAGCAGGTGCACATCAACTTGTCGGAGCAGCGGATCGGCTGGTATTAGTTGGTTGCTCGGCGGCTCGGCGCTCGACTACTCGGGTACTCGGCGGGAGGCGGGATGAATCCTAAAGTGGTGTCGTGGGCGGGCGTTGCCCTCTGCGCGATGGTTGGGCACACCGGCGTGGCTCAATCACCGAGGACGAAGTTCGTCACGGTGCAGCCGGATGTGAAACTCGAGGTGCTCGACTGGGGTGGTTCGGGCCGGCCTGTCGTGCTCCTGGCTGGCCGCGGCCAAACCGCGCACTCGTTCACGAGTTTCGCGCCGTCGCTCGCGGCGTTCTATCACGTCTACAGCATCACGCGCCGCGGATATGGAGCGTCGAGCAAACCGGCGACCGGATATCTCGCCGATCGCCTCGCGGATGATGTCCTCGCCGTG
>DATMHK010000196.1:0-10536 GCA_035554995.1 Gemmatimonadaceae bacterium | reverse complement strand
CTGGTCCCGCATCGCCGCCCTGTACGATGCGCTGTCGCAGGTGATGCCCTCGCCGATCGTCGAACTCAATCGCGCGGTCGCCGTGGCCATGGCATTCGGCCCGAGCGCGGGGCTGGAGATCGTCGACGATCTCGTCGGCGAGGCATCGCTCAAGAATTATCACCTTCTGCCGACCGTGCGTGCCGATTTGCTGGCCAAGCTGGGGCGGCATGGAGAAGCAAGCGACGAATTCCAGCGGGCGGCCGGGATGACGCGGAATGCGCGGGAAAAGACGCTCCTGTTGGAAAGAGCGGCGGAGGCGGCGAGGAAGAGCTAGGCTGGAAGAACGGCTGACTGCGCGACTGCCGAACTACGCGACTGCCAGACGGCGCGGCTGCCGAACGGCGCGACTGCCAAGCGGCGCATGGGCGCTTCGCGCCGTTTGTTGAGCATGTCCGGGTTTTGTGACGGGCGCACGGCCTTTCCTCGGCGACACTTCGGTCACAGGGTTGGACTCAATGTTGCGCGTCCCTCGGCCGAAGGCCGCTTGCGCCGCTTGGCAGGTGCGCCGTCTGGCAGCCGCGCCGTTCGGCAGGCGCGCTGTTCGGCAGGCGCGCTGTTCGGCAGTCCGCTCAGTCCAACAGTCGCGCCGTTTCGCTCTCAACGGCATATTCACAACGCTGCCATCACGAGTCATTATGTGCCGAAACATCAAAACCCTCGCCAACTTCGAGCCTCCTGCCACCCCCGATGAGATCCGCGCTTCCGCCTTGCAGTTCGTGCGCAAACTGAGCGGAACGACGAAGCCGTCGCGCGTCAACGAAGCCGCGTTCAATCAGGCCGTGGACGACGTCACCGCCATCGCACGGCAGTTGATCGAATCGCTCGAAACCCACGCGCCGCCTCGCAATCGAGAGGAAGAGGCCCGCAAAGCGAAGGAGCGCTCGCAACGGCGGTTTGCTTGACGACGCCGTTAGCCTCGCCTATTGAAACTCTCCACCCACAAATAGCCTCACGCGCCCAGAGCGACGCAATCGAGGCGCCGGCGGGACCGTTGCTCGTGCTCGCCGGCCCCGGCGCCGGTAAGACGTATTGCCTCATCGAGCGCATTCGCTTTCTGATCGAGGAGCTGGGCTACGATCCCGCCCGGATCTGCGCGTTCACCTTTACGAACAAAGCCGCCGGCGAGATCGCGGAACGGCTCGGTCACCGTCTCGGCGCCGCGGCGTCGACGATTACGCGCGGAACGATCCACGCCTTCTGCGCCGAGCTGCTCCGCGAGCTTGGGCCGCTCGTCGGCGTCGAGCGCGGCTTCGGGATCGCCGACGAAGACTACCAACTGAGCGTCCTGCGCCGCATCGAAGGGCCGCGGCGTTGGCACCGTTACACTCTCAATCGCTTTTCGGCGTACCGCTTTCGCGGAATGCCGCTGCTCCACGACGACTCGCGACTCTTTACGCAGTACGAGCGCTTCCTCGCCGCGCGCAAGGTGCTGGACTTCGACACGTTGGTCATCAACGCGGCCAACCTCCTCGAGACGGCCGGCGAGAGCGCCGGCGTGCACGCGCGGTGGGACGTGATCCTGGTCGACGAGTTCCAGGACTTGAATCCGGTGCAGTACCGCGTCGTCCGCGCGCTGGCCAAGCACCACAAGCATGTCTTTGCCGTCGGTGATCACGAGCAGTCGATCTATTCGTGGGCGGGCGCCGATCTCTCGGTGTTCATGAGCTTCGTGAAGGACTTCGAGTTGCGGCGGAAGATTCATCTCGATCAGAATCACCGTTGCCCGAAGGAGCCGTTCGACTTGGCGCGCAAGCTCGTCACCGTCAATCCGGCGCTGTTCGACGATCACGTGCCGCCGCGGGCCGACCGCGTGTCGCCCTTCCCCGTCGCCGTGATGACCTTCGACACGGGCGACGAGGAGGCCGCGTGGATCGTGAACGACATCCGCCGCGATCGTCTGGAGCACGAGATCGGGTGGGGTGACGTCGCCCTGCTCTATCGAACCCACGAGATCGGCCACGTTCTCGAGGCGGCGCTCATCAACGGCAGTGTCCCCTGTCGGCTCGCTCAGGGCCGTGCGCTCGCCGACGATCCGGTCGTCGCGTACGTCATCGCGGCGTTGCGCGTGATCGCCGAGCCGACCGACGACGTCCATCGCGACGCCTTCTTTGGCGTCGTCCTCCCGCGACCATTGTTCGACGAGGCGCGCGCTCAGGCCGAGGCCGCGCGACAGAGCCTCGGCCGGCACCTCAAGTACATGGCGTCGCGTCTTCCCCGTTCCCACGAGAACGCGCGCCAGATTCGTCGCGCGCTCGCCGATTGGCGGAACCTCGCGGCGCTCGGCAAGAATCACTCGAGCCTCGGCTCGCTCGTGCAGGATCTGCTGTCGCGCCGCGTCGGCAAAGTCCGTTCGGTGCTCGACGACCGCCACGACGAGATCAGCGACCCGACGGCCCTCGCCGACGTGATGTCGCTCGCCGCCCGCCTCACCGTGGCGAGACGCGACCGAACGACCGTCTGGATGCCCCGACTGAACGGCGCGGAAGTTGGAATGAAGGCGATCCTCGCGTCGATCGGGATTGGCAACGTCGCGCTCGGCGGTTCGGTGCCGCCGGAGGCGCTCGTCCTGAGCACCGGCGATGTGCCTTCGGTCGGACTCGCGCTCGGCGTCTTCAAGGCGGCGCAGCTCATCGAGATGAGCGACGTGTCCGCCGTGTTCGACGACTTCACGGCGGTCGATCTGGAGACGACAGACAACGACACCGAGAAGGCCGAGATCGTCGAGATCGCGGCGGTACGCGTTCGCAACGGTGAGATCGTCGAGACGTTCAACACGCTGGTGAAGCCGAAGGTCGCGATTTCTTCTGGCGCTAGTGCGACGCATGGTATCTACCAGTCGGAGGTCGCGACCGCGTCGCCCTTCGCCGACATCTGGCCGAAGTTCCAGGCGTTCTGCGGGTCCGACGTCATCGTCGCGCACAACGGCTACGACTTCGACTTCAAGATTCTGCAGCGCATGGCGAAGGAGCTCGGCAAGCCCTTCGATCTGTGCACCTACGATACGTTGCCGCTCGCGCGGGATCTGTATCCGACGAGCCGCAAGCTCGGCGACCTGGCGCGTCAGTTCGGCATTCCGCTCGAGAAGGCACACCGCGCGTTGCACGACAGCGAAGCGCTCGCCAAGGTGACCCTTCGGCTCGACGAGGCCAAGCGGGCGCACGCGCGCAAGACGGCGCTCGTCAGCCAGCTCGATCAGCTCGGCGTCGCGCTCGCGTTGTGCGACGACGCTTCGCTCTGCGACGAGGCGAGAATGTTCCGCGCGATCACGCGCGGCTTCGCGTTGAGCCGTTACAGCAGCTGCCTCGAGAACTACGAGCGCGAACAGAGTGACGACCTTTCAATCCCGACCGTCGACGAGCTGATCGAACGGCTCGGCGGCGCGGAGCTGATGCTCAAGATCCGCGCGGACAAGACGGCCGAAGAACGATATCCGGCGGCGATGATCCGGTTGCGCCGCTTGATCGCCCAGCTTCCTCCTGGTTCACTCGACACCGAGTTGCGGGCGTTTCTCGAGCGCGCCGTTCTGTCAAAGTGGGACGGACACGAAGCCGACCGCGGCCGCGTCAACCTCCTGACGCTGCACTCGACCAAGGGGCTCGAGTTCTCGCGCGTGTACATCGTCGGTGTCGAGGACGGGCAGCTTCCCGGCGGTTCGCCGACGTCGGGTCCCAAGCCCGCTGAAGTCGAGGAGGCGAGGCGGTTGCTCTACGTCGGCATGACACGAACGAAGGACCGGCTTGTACTGACGCGCGCGCTCACGCGTGCCGGAAGACCCACGCGCGGCACACAGTTCCTCGACGAGATGGGTCTCGTCACGGCAGCGGCGGTGACGACGTGAGTGCATCGTGGCGCGTGGCCGTCGACGGCGGTGAAACGAGCGCGCTGTACGAAGCAGCGGAGGGCAATCAACGCGCGGTCTTCGTCGCGGCGCACGGCGCGGGGGGCAGCATGATGGATCGCGCCATGGCCGCTGTCAGCGCGACACTCCGCCGTCACGGATTCGGCGTCGTTCGCTTCAACTTTCTCTACAAGGAGCGAAAGTCAGGGCGACCAGATCCGATGCCGACGCTGACGCGGACTTTCGCCGCGGTCGTCGATCGCGCGCGCACGGAACTTGGACGCAATGCCGGCCCTCTCGTGATCGGTGGTCGCTCGATGGGCGGTCGCGCCGGTTCCATGCTCGCCGCCGACGGTTTCGCCGCCGACGGGCTCCTGCTACTCGCGTATCCGCTTCACCCGCCGGGCAAGCCGGACCAACTCCGCGACGCGCACCTGCCGAGGATCTCGGTGCCCGTGCTCTGCTTCAATGGAACACGCGACCCGTTTTGCACGCCGGAGATCATGCAGCGCGTCCTCACCACGGTACGGCCGTCGTGGGAGATGCACTGGCTCGAGGGCGCGGACCACAGCTTTCACGTCCCCAAGTCCTCAGGCCGGACAGACGCCGAAATACTCTCTGAGGTGGGCGCAGTGAGCGAGCGATGGCTCGCTCAGCTTTCTTAGTTCGGGCTGCCGCTGCGCCCTTCCAAACACAACGTATGGGTTGATCTTTCCGTCTGATATACGGCCGGCCCGGACAGGGCGGTTATTGCGTTCCCCACGCGGTTTTCGGAGTCGTCATGCACCGTTCGTTTGTATTCAAGGCCCTCGCGCTTCTGATCGTCGCGTCGCCCGCGGTCTTCGGGCAGCAGAGAGGCCGCGGCGGCGGACGCGGCACTCCAATTCAACCCGGCGAGCAGTGTCCGGCGGGAACGACGGAGATTCGGCCGCGAAGCTGCATGGCGCCGGAGAATCCCGCGCCGAGCATTCTCGATTATCGCCCGCGCTCCACGCTCGTCACGCCGGCGCACCTGGTGAAGACCGCGAAATACCCGGCGATCGACTTTCACGGTCATCCGCAAGGACTGCTCTCATCGGCCGAGGGCCTCGCGACGCTTGGCGCCGCCCTCGACAGCCTCAACGTTCGGATGATGATCTCGGCCGATAACATGTCGGGCGACCGCCTCAAGACGACGATCGCGAACATTCAAGCATCCGAGAAGATGAAGGACCGGGTGCGTGTGCTCGCCGGGATCGACTTCCGGAACGTCGGACCCGGATGGGCCGAGAAAGCGGTGAAGCAGCTCGAAGCTGACGTTGCCGCTGGCGCCGTCGGTGTCGGAGAGATTCCGAAAAGCCTGGGCCTCTCGATCAAGAAGCCGGACGGCTCGCGTCTCAAGATCGACGACCCGGAGCTCGATCCCATTTGGGAAGCATGCGCGCGACTCGGCTTGCCCGTGTTCATCCACACCGCCGACCCGCAGGAGTTCTTCCAACCGATCGACAATACGAACGAGCGTTGGCTCGAGCTGTCGCTGTTCGCCGATCGCCGCTATCCGCAGGATCGCTTTCCGAGCTTCGAGACGTTGATGACGGAACGCGACAACCTCTTCCGCAAGCATCCTAAAACGACCTTCGTCACCGCCCACATGGGATGGCACGCAAACGATCTCGGTCGCTTGTCCAAGATGCTCGACCAGATGCCGAACCTGTACACGGAAGTCGGCGCCGTGCTCTACGATATCGGGCGACAGCCGCGCGCCGCGCACGATTTCTTCGTCAAGTATCAGGATCGAATCCTCTTCGGCAAGGACTCCTTTCAGCCGGAAGAGTACCCGTACTACTGGCGCGTCTTCGAGACGAAAGACGATTACTTCGACTACTACCGTCCGTATCACGCGTTTTGGAAACTCTACGGCATCGATCTTCCAGACGGCGTGCTGAAAAAGGTCTATTTCCAGAACGCGCTGAAGATCACCAAGGGGATTCCGCAGAGCGGCTGGCCCAGGTAGTCGTTTCGCCACCACATCCGCCAGTTCGAGGTTTTTATGTCGACGTCAGCGATGGATTTCGAGAAGGTCTCGGTTCGCGCGCCGAAGCCGGCGAAACAGCCCGGTGCCATCCGCGTGCAGAGCGAATCCATCAAGGACGGCCAGAAGATCGACATGGAATTCGTTTTCACCGGCTGCGGGGGGCGCAATCGCTCGCCGCAGTTGAGCTGGAGCGGCGCGCCGGCCGGAACCAAGAGCTTCGCCATCACCTGCTTCGATCCAGTCGCGCCGACCGGGTGCGGCTATTGGCATTGGCTCGCCTTCAACATTCCCGCGTCCGTCACGTCGCTCGAAGCGGGTGCTAGTACGGACAAGCCGCCGGCCGGCGGCACGTGCGGTTTTAACGATTTTAGCGCCGCGTCATACTGCGGACCTTGTCCGCCGAAGGGCGACATCCCGCACCGCTACATCTTTACCGTCTACGCCCTGGACGTTGAACGGCTCGAGGGAATCGGCGAGCAGACGACCGGCGCGACTGTGGTGTTCAACATGGCCGGTCACGTACTGGCGAGCGGATCTCTCACCGGACTGTTCAACCACTGAGCCTGTTCGGCGCGCACTCCGCTCTCGGCGCCGAGTATGAGGGGCGTGGCCAACTCGCGGAACCGACAGAGCGCGTTCGCCAACTTCATTTGACGGGGATTTTGGCAATCCGGCTCGAATAAGAAAGGCGACGCCACGACGATCGCGACACATTTCGCGCGCGACGTCGCCACGTTCAGCCGGTTCAGACTGAACAGAAACTCCATACCGCGCGGCGCATCCTCGGGGCGGGAGGTCGCCATCGAGTAGATGACGACGGGCGCTTCCTGTCCCTGAAACTTGTCGACCGTGCCGACGCGAACGCCGGTTTCGTTCAGCCGCGCCGACAACCGGGTGACGTGCGCGTTGTACGGCGCGACCACGAGAATGTCCCGGTCGCCGATGGCGTGGTCGCCCTTCGCATCCGTCCACCGTGCGCCGCCGAGCAGTTGTCTTACGATTCGCTCGACGGTTTCCGCTTCTTCGTCCGATGCATTGCGATTGCCATCGTGGTCGACGTCGACCACCGCGAGTCCGGACGCGGGCCAATCGCTGCCCGCGTTCAGGGCCAGGCGATCGAGGGCGGGATGCGCGAACAGTCGACCGTCATAGAACTGCTCGGACGTAAAGCGGCAGATGGACGGCGCAAGGCGCCACGTGATGGGCAGGAAAATGCCGCGGTCATCCGCGATCGTTCGCGCGTCGCCGAGGAGATGATCGAGCGCCGAGATCCCGACGCCGTCCGGATGGCTTCCCTTTCGCGGTTGCTCGAGCTGCTGCGGATCGCCGAGGAGAACGAGGCTGTTCGCCGCCTGTGAGACCGCGATCGCGTTCGCGAGCGCGAGCTGGCCGGCTTCGTCGACGAACAAGACCTCGACGCTCGATGCCGCATCCTCGCGCGACCAGAGCCACGCCGTACCACCGAGCACGTTGATATCGCCATCACGAAGTGCCGCGAGAGCGTGTTCGTTATCGGCGAATTCGCGGACGCCCGTCTGCTCATTCGTCGCGTCCTCGCCGGTCCTGTGGCCGAGAGACACCTCGATGCCGAGTTCCTGCGCGGCCTCGGCCGTTTTTGCGAGTAGGTGCTGGATCACCTTGTGGCTGTTCGCCGTGATCCCAACTCGCCTTCCCGCTTTGACGAGCGCGCAGATCATGCGCGCGCCGCAATGTGTCTTGCCGGCGCCAGGCGGCCCTTGAATCGCCAGTACCGTCGCATCGAGCTGTCCAGAGATTCGGACCGCGAACTCGAGCTCCGTCTCGCTCTTGTCCTTGCCGAATCGCGCGCCGCGCAGGCGCGGTGCGTGCCGGCCCAAAAGAGCGCGCGCGGCACCGAAGCCGTCGCTCCCCGACGCCACCTTCTCGCCGATGCGGTGCAGCGCCTCTTCCATCACCTCGCTCGACACATGAGTAAAGGCAAACATCGACCGCGGGTGGACGTCGGCCATTTTCGGCCCCTTCCGAACGTCGATCGTTCGCCGAGCTCGGTCGACCCTGTCGATGGTTCCGAATCCGCGCTGATCCTGAAGTTTGACTTCGTCGTCTTCGTCGAGATCGCACTCTTGCTCGGGGAACGAGTATCGGTCGATGACGGACCTCGTCGGCTTGCCCTTCTTCCCGATCACTGGTCCAACGCGCTCGACGAACTCCATGCCGGTCACAGCGCCTCGTTCGTCGAACAACTCGTCTTCGGGCAGGTCGCAGAGACGGAAGTACTCCCACCAGGTCGCCTTGTCCTCGCGACGATGGTAATCGAGCAGATAAGCGAGGATCCAGCGGCCTTGCTGTTCAGCGTCTCGCTCGCCGACGACCTCAGGAACGTCGGTGAGAAGCCGCGCGCGGAGCACCTCGACGCGTTTTGCTCGCTCGTCGACCTCCGGCGGCGCGGCGCCGTCCGACAGCACCGCGCGCGGAATCGTCTCGCCCGTCCGCATGTGTTCCGCGCGAACATCCTCGAGCCAGTCGCGGAGCCGGAGTGTCGAGAGACAATCATCGCGATTGTAGCCCTCGACGACCGGTCGGACGTCGGCGGCGAGCTCGCCAATGACCTTCATTTGCAGCGCGTATTCCATGGCGCGCAGGGCGCGGTTTGCGTCGCTGAGCTGCACGGCACGCACGAAACCGTAGAGCGGCTCGAGGTTCTTCACCGAGTACTTCTCGATGCCGACGCGCATCCCCTGATGCACGACCGCGTAGAGATCGATAAAGCGCCCCGATCGCAGCATCGCGTCCAGCTCACGCTCGCGCGTGGCGTAGCGACCCATCAACCGCTTGAACGCCGACGGCTCGTATGGCGCGTAGTGATAGACGTGCATCGCCGGATGCTCGCGCATCGCCGCGGCGACAAGATCCATGAACCACTCGAAAGCGCGCCGCTCGTCGCGTTCGTTCAACGCCCAAGCCGATTCGTACGAGCCGTCGACGCGAGCGACACCGAACAGGTATTCCCGGCCGCCTTCGGTGGCCATCGGATCGCCCTCGAGATCGACGAACAGATCGCCGGCCGTCGGATCGGGAAGGCGACAGAGTCCTCGCTCGGGTTCAATCGGAAACAGCTCGTACTTCGGAACCGCCAATTCGCGCGACTCGACCTGCACCCGCGCCTGCTCGCGAACTTTCTTGAAGCCATCGCGCGAGCCTCGTTTCGGCTTGAACACGATCGGCAGCGGCAGCGCCGCGAGCGCCCGAACGGTGCTCACCTCGCGAGCGACCAGCTCTTGCCGCTGCACCCGCGAGATCCCCGCGACGAGCGACAGATGATCGTCATCGCGCCGACGCG
The DNA here is from genome assembly GCA_035554995.1 of Gemmatimonadaceae bacterium. GTDB lineage: Bacteria > Gemmatimonadota > Gemmatimonadetes > Gemmatimonadales > Gemmatimonadaceae > JAQBQB01. The sequence continues at coordinate 1,323 of DATMHK010000196.1, read as the reverse complement.
TCGCACAGGGTTTGAACCACTGACAGATCTCGCAGTGGGCGACCGGCTCCGGATAGTTCGCCGCCGCGAGCGCGACGTCGCCTTCATCGACCGCGGCCAGCATCTTCGCCTTGACGAGGCGAAAGTACGCGGCGTAGTCGTCGACTCGATACGTCTCCTTCGGATTGATCTCGTTCGGCGTGATGACGTGGAAGAACTCCGGCCGCGTCTCCTGGAGAACACCGAGCATATCCGAGTAGAGGCCGAGCTGAAGGATGGTTCCAGCCTTCGTCTCCTTCGCCAGCTTCGTGTCGGAGATCTCGTACGACCAGTCGCCGAGAACGCTTTTCGTCGGCACCCGGCACATGACGTCGGGCCGGCCCAACCAGTGGCCGTCGGCGAGCACACCCTGCACGATGACGTCGACTCCCTTCGCCATCGCCTCGCGCGTTTCCTTGATCTGCTCTTCCGGATCGCCGATCGATGTCAGGTCGACAATCGAGCCGCCGGCGGCGCGAAGCGAATCGACGTACCGACGCTCGTGCTCGAATCCTCGCTCGCGAAGTGCCACGAGCAACGGATCGTCGACGAAGGGGCGATCGCGCTTGCCGTACGCGACCGCCATGTCGAGCGCCGTCTTGTGACGGCAGCCGAGAAAATTCGCCAGATCCGTCGCCGATAAGACGAGGTCCTGCCCCCGCCCGCGCCCGACGACGTGCATCGACTAGCGGTACTCTGCCATCAATTCGGCGAGAGCCGCGCTACCAGGGCACAGCTCCTCGAAGCCGAGATCGACCAGCGGCGTCTCGACCGTACCGGCGACCGCGTGCATGTCCGGCGCGCTCTCGTCGAGATAGAGCAGTCCGGTCACCACTTCGCCCTTCGTCTGTCGCGCGCGCAGATAGGCGTACGCGGCGTCGCGGTTCCGCGGATCGTAGTCGTTGGCAACTTTGCGGAAGCGCACGACGCTGCCGTCATGCATCGTCACGCTCGTCAGGGCGTCTTCCGTCTGGCCGGCAGCGATCTCGCGGCGCAGGGGAACGAAATCCACCGGCGCCACCTCGAGATAGTGGTTGCGCGTGTAGCGATAGCTCTTGGTGGAGGTTTCGTGATCGTTGAAGCTGACGCAGGGCGAGATCACGTCGATGAGCGCGAACCCGTTGTGGCGCACCGCCGCTTTGAGGATCGGCACCAGCTGCGTCTTGTCGCCGGAGAAACTTCGCGCGACGAAGGTCGCGCCGAGGCTGAGCGCCAATAGAACCGGATCGATCGGCGGCTGGACATTCGGCTCGCCGCGTTTCGACTTCGAGCCCACGTCGGCCGACGCCGAGAACTGCCCCTTGG
>DATMHK010000195.1:0-14435 GCA_035554995.1 Gemmatimonadaceae bacterium | reverse complement strand
GTGATGTACGTCGGCGGTGGACTCGTGTTGAAGTCGTTGGTCACCTCGCTGCCGTTGACGCCGTAGTTCTGTTCGGGATCCACACCGGTGAAGCTGGTCCACGTGTGAATGTTTCGCAGACCAAAAGCGAGCGTCGACCCGTTTTCCGCGGCGAAAAGCCGGGTGACGCGTCGGGGCAGCACGAACGACGCGGACAGTTCACGCCATTTCCAGAATTGCGCGGGTACGAAATAGCCGAGCGGCGTGGTGAAGATGGTTCCGTTGACGTCCGTTCCATACGTGACCGCGACGGCGCGCGCCTGCATCCACAACGGCGCCGTCGGGTCCTGGCTGTCGCGGCACGCCTTCGGCGCCGACGAACACTGGAAATAGTTCCCTTCGAGCGTGTTGCCGCCGGCCCGGTAGTCGAACAACGCCGAGACACGCAGTCGCCGCTGAAACAGGTCGACTCCCGTCTGTACGGACGCCAGGTCCTTCGCGAATCCGACGCCGATCTTGCTCAGTTGGCTCGAGACCTGAACTTCCTCTCGCTGAATGATGCCGTCGCCGTTCTTGTCGGCGAATGTGTAGCCTCTATACCACTGCATGAAGAGCGGATCACCCTTGCGCTGTTGCGTCGTCGTCCCGAGGCCGATCACGAGATTCTGACAGACGCGGCGACCAGTCGCGTCGGTCGTACACGTCGAGGGATCTTTGCCGAGGTCGACCCACGCGTTCGCGTTGTGTGACGCGCTGAGGATCGCGTCCCAGCTCACGAGCCGGCTTTCGAGAAGCTGCGCGGTGAGCTGCACTTCGTTGCCCCAGTTGCGCGTCTTGCCGACGTTCTGCAACAGACTCGTCACCGGCGCGGCGACTGACGCCGCTATCGGCAGTGAGATGAGCGCGTCGCTCGTGTTCTTCTGGTACCACGTGTAGTCGAGGTGCAGCCGGCGATTGAAGAGATCGGCTTCGAGGCCCGTCTCGAACTCGGCGGACTTCTCCGGACGCAGATTCGCGTTGCCCGGCTGACTCGCGACCAAGCCCGGAAGGTCCACGCCGGTTTGCGCGTCAATCTTGGTAATGGTCTGCGTCGATGCTCGGAATGTCTGCAGCGCGGCGGTCGCTTGCGGCTGCACACCGTTCGCGCCGAAAGCCGTACGCAGCCGCAAGGAGCTCACCCAGTTGTAGCGCGGGAAGAACGGTTCGTCCGAAAGCAGCCAGGAGAGGCTGGCCTTTGGATAGGTGATGTGTTGCGACTTGGCGCCGAACGCGCTGTTCTGGTCCTGTCGTCCGGCGACGGTAAGAAACACGCGGTCACGCAGCCCGATTTGCCCCTGCAGGTAATACCCGAGCGTCTTGACCGCGGTGGGCTCGGTGTGGCTGAACCCGACGAAGGTCGTGGCGGACAGCGAGGATGCACCGGGCGCCAGATTGCGTCCTTGGGCCCAAGTCTGATCGTGCTCGGTGTTGGTGTACTCCGCGCCCGCCGACGTCTTGAAGTTGACCGACGGCCGGTATTGCCACGCCGCGGTGCTGGCCAGCTTCGCCGAGAAATTCCGGCGGCCGTCGCTTTGCGTGTAAACGTTGCCGACGCGCGACGTGGCACCTTGGTTCGGACATTCGTTGAGTCGGCAGACGTGGAACTGATTCTGATCCGCCCAGTCGACGCCGACAGTGCCTTCATTCTGTAGCCACGTCATCGGACGCCAATTGAGTGACGTGCTGCCGGTGAAGCGCTGCACATCGTCGGTCCACACGTACTGCATGATCGAGCCGGGCGCGAAACCGTTGCTGTCATGCAGCGGAAAGCCCGTGGCGTCGTAGTACTGCTTCGAGTCCGATCCGGTCATGCCGCAACCGGTCAGCTCGGTGCCCTTTGGACAACCCTTCCAGCCGTAGCTCGCTTGACCGACGTAGAGCAGGCCAATGATCAACGCGTTGTCCGGCTCGATGATGTTGCTCGACTTGCCGAAACCCGCGTTCGCCGTGAGATCGATCTTGGACGAGAGCTCGGCCGAGACGTTGGTGCGGAAGTTCAGCTTCTGCTGCTGACGCGGATGCAGCATCTGGTCGGTCACTGGCACGTGCAGCGTGTCGTCGTACCACCGAATGTCCGCGGCGGGCATCTGAATTGGCCCGAACTCGTTATCGAGCACGCCACTCGAGAAAAAGCGAACGGCGCCGTTGCCACCACTCACCTGGCCCGTGAACAGGCTGCCGCGCCCCAACTTGATGAACGTTTGCTCGGGGTCGGTGAGATAGTTGTAGCTGGTGACGCTGTCGGAGATGCACGTCGCGCCGTCGGAGATCTTGAAAGCCGAAGTCTGCATCACATAGAGTTGGCAGCGAATGCTCTTGGTCGGCGCAGCCGGCGTGTGTCCCCAGTTCGCGTACTGCGTCTGGTATGGATTGCGATCGTCGATCGTGCGCGTCTCGCCTGTGAAGTTCCAACGTGTGCTGCCGGCGCGGCCCTTTTTCGTGGTGATGAGAATGACGCCATTCGCCGCGTTCGTACCATAGAGCGTCGCCGCCGACGGCCCGCGAACGATCTCGATGTCCTCGATTTCCTCGGGACTCAGGTTGTTGAGCAAGCTGATCTGGGTCAGGCCAGCGGAAGCGTCGGACTGGTCCACCAGATAGCGAACGCCGTCCACCACCCAGATGGGCGCGTTGCTCAGCGTGAGCGACGATACCCCGCGTACGCGAATGGTCGGCGCTCCCCCGACCACAGATCCGGGGAGGACGTTGACACCCGGCGCTTTGGCGACGAGCAGATCCTGCATCGCCATGATCGGCTGCTCCTCGACGTGTTTGCCGACGTCACCGAATGTGCCGATCGCGTTGCCCAACTCGATCCGGCGCTGTTGTCCGGTTGCCGTTGCTACGACTTCCTGCAACTGAACGACCGCCTGCTTCATGACGATATCGGCCGTCGTGGTCGCAGCCGCCGTGACGGTGATCGCTCGCTTTTGCGATTGAAACCCGACGCGGAGCGCCTGAATGTCGACGGTGCCCGAGGGGACGTTTTTGAGCGTGTACCGGCCGTCTTCACCCGTGATCTCGGACGCTCCGGTGCTCACGACGATGACACGTGCGTCACCGAGGGGCACGTTCCCCTCGGTGGTGACACGCCCAGAGATGGTTCCCTGCGCAAGCGCGAGTCGCGGAAGGGCAGCCGCAAAGATTGCCAGCGTCCAACGAGTTCGACTCACGGGCCTCCTGAGGGCGTGAAAGCGGGAGCGCGGGGCAGACCTTATCTTCGGGTAACAGCAGCGTCAAGAAGCGTGGCCGACTCATCATGACCAGTTCGTCCAAGGAGATCTCGATGGTCTGGAGGACTCATTTGCGCGTCACGGCGCTCGCCGCCGCCGTTTCATGTGCGACCCTTCCCGCGTTCGCCCAACGCCCCGCGCAACTTCCGACGCCCGAGTCAGTCATCGGCTTTCCCGTCGGCGCCGATTACAAGCTTTTCACCTACGACCAGTCAATCGACTATTTCAAGCGGCTCGCCGCGGCCAGCAATCGCGTCAAGCTGATCACCGTAGGGAAAACATCGTTCGGGAAAACGTGGACGGCCGCGATCATCTCCTCCCCGGCCAACCTCGCGAATCTCGATCGCATTCGGGCGGCGAACATGCGATTGGCCCATCCCGAAGGGCTGAGCGAGGGCGAAGCGAGACGGCTCGCGTCGCAAGGACGGGCGATCGTCGACATCAGCGGCGGACTGCACGCCTCGGAGATCGCCGGATCGCAGCACACGCCGCAGGCCGCGTACGAGCTGCTGTCGCGCGCGAACGAGCCCGACATGAAGGCGATCCTCGACAGCGTCGTCTTCTTTCTCTGGCCGTCGATCAATCCGGACGGACAGGACATCGTCGTGAACTGGTGCCGCGCGCGCGACGCGGCTCCGCAGGGCACGTCGGTGGCGCCGATGGAGCTCTACCAGAAATACGTCGGGCACGACAACAATCGCGATTCGTACATGCTCAACGTGATCGAGTCGCGCGTGATCCAGCGGACGTGGCGCGAGTGGGAGCCGACGATCATCTACGTCCAGCACCAGTCGTCGCCCTTCCCCACACGCATCTGGCTCCCGCCGTTCGCCGACCCCGTCGGCTTCCGCGTGCCGCCGATCATGGCGCGCGAGGTCAACGCGATCGGGACGCGTATCGCCGAGGAGCTCGACGCGCAGGGCAAGCCGGGCGCCGTCTCGCAGCTCGAGACGTACGACGCCTGGTATCCCGGGTACATCGACTACATGCCGATGTACCAGAACATCGCGTCGTGGTGGACGGAGACGCAGGGCGGCAACTGCGCGACGCCTCGCACGACGACGGTCGACAGTCTGCCGCAGGGATATCGCGACCAACGCCCGACGTCGCTCTACTCGAGCCCCTGGCTCGAAGGTACGTGGCGTCTGCGCGACGCCGTCGACTACATGGTCACGGCGGATCTCGCCACGCTGAACTACGCGGCGAAGTTCAAGACGGAGATGCTCTTCAACCGATACAAGTCGGCGCGCAATACGATTCAGCAATTTCAAAAGAGCCCGCCGTACGCGTACATCATCGCGCAGGACCAGCACGACGCGACGGCACCGGTCGAGCTGCTGCGCCGCATGGCGTTCATGGGCGTGCGCGTCAAACAACTCGACCGCAACGCGGCCTACGGCGGCACGACCTACGCCAAAGGCACCTGGGTCATTCCGATGGATCAGGAATTCGCGCAGCTCGTGCGCGAGCTGTTCGAGCCGCAGCGATATCCCGACATGGGCGACGACACGCCGTACGACGCCGCGGGGTGGACGCTCCCATATCAGATGAATGTCGCCGTGGTCGAGGCACGCACGCCGCTCACCGACGAATTCAAATCCGCCATGAAAGCCGTGCAGGGGAAGGCGGTCGACTGGCGCACGAATCCGGACGAGCCCTTCACCACGAGTGCCGCCGCCGCCGGAATCGTCGCACCGGCCGGCGGAATCACCGGTTCAGGACCCGACCTCGTCCTCGATCCGGCGCAGAACAACACCTTCCGTTTGATCAACCGCGCGCTCGCCGCGGGCGCGACATTGCGCGTCGCGCCGTCAGCGAACGGGAAAGGCGTTCGATACGTCGTCACCGGTCTCGACGCGGCGAGGGCCGACGCGTGGGCGGCGGAGTTGTCGGTGCGCGGCGAGCGGACGAGCGGCGGCACGACGGTTTCGGCGCCGACCCGCATCGCCGTGTTCAAGTCGTCGCCCGGCGTGATGGACGAGGGATGGACGGAGTGGCTGTTCGATACCTTCGGCGCGAAGTACACCCTCATCACACCCACCGACATTCGCGCCGGCAACCTCGGCGCGAAGTACGACGTGATCGTTACGGCGTCACAGGGAATCGGCGGCGGTGGCGGACGAGGTGGCCGGGGCGGCGGTGCCGGAGCGGGCGGAGGACGTGGGGGCCGCGGAGGCGCGGCGGCCGACAGCGCGGCACAGGAAGAGATTCGCGCGATTGATGAATTCGTGCGCGGCGGTGGAACGGTGGTCGCGTGGAATCAGGGCGCGACGTCGCTCGTCAACTCGCTGCGTCTACCGGTTCGAAACGTTGTCGGCGGCGTGAATCGCCGCGATTTCTTCACCGGTGGCTTGATCATGCAGGTGATCACCGACCCGACGCACCCGGTGATGGCGGGAATGCCGCAGAAGGCGGATGTCGTCGTGTTCAACAGCCCGGTGTTCTCGACCACGGAAGGATTCGAGGGCGCGGTGATCGCCAAGTTCCCGAGCGACACGACGCCGCTTCGGTCAGGATTTCTGAGCGGGGCTCAGTACATGAAAGGCTACGCCGCGGCGGTGGATGTGAAGCGGGACAAGGGGCATCTCATTCTGTTCGGGTTCCAACCGCAGTGGAGAGGGCAGCCGATCGGGACGTTCCGCACCGTGTTCAACGCCGCGTTTTTCGCGCGAGAGGTATCGGACCAGGTGAAGGGTACTCCGGGGTTCTGGACGGACCCCGGGACGGTAAAGAGCGGAACTGACGAAACGGCGCGGAATCAGGAAACGGCGACACACCGGCGGTAGCGCGACCGTGTGGAGTCCAGAAAGCAACAGCGGGGCTGACCAGACTCTGGTCAGCCCCGCTTGAACGTTGGCCGTCACGCGCGCGACAGGATTCGAACCTGTGACCTTCGGCTCCGGAGGCCGACGCTCTATCCAGCTGAGCTACGCGCGCAATCGCTCGATCTCGAGTCGGAAAGCTAGTGTGACGCGACCCTCCAACTCAAGGATTTAAGCAGACTTACTGCCGCTTCCGCTGAGAATGGCCGCTCTGGGCGAAGCCTTGGAGCCGTTCCGTGATTACGCGTCCGTCTTCAACTGCCCATGGCCTCTGCCTTGCTCCATCAACCTGAGCAATGCCCCGTCTCCTCCGCTGGCGCGACCTCGTTTTCGGTGTCACCGCCGCCGCGCTGGTTATTACCGTCGCGGTGCTGATCCTGATTTACGGCCGCGTCGGTAGCCTGCGCGGCCGGACGTTCAATATCTATGTCACCACCGACGCCGCGCGAGGCGTCATTCGTGGGACCGAGGTCTGGCTCGACGGACAGAAGGTGGGTCTCGTCAAGAACGTCGATTTTCGCCCCGCCTCGGCGAGCGCCAAGGAGCGACTGGTCCTCGCACTCGAGATGCTGGACGTCGCGCGCTCGCACGTGCGGTCTGATTCCAGAGTGCAGATTCGCGCCGGTGCGAAGTTGATCGGCGACCAAGTGGTCTACATCAGCAGCGGCACCGCGAAGACCGCGGTCATTGCCGCCGGCGACACCCTTCGCGCCGGCGTACAAGGCGACCTCCAGTCGACGATGTCCAACGCCGCCATCGCGGCGCGTGAGGTCCCCGCGATCATGGCCAACGTCAAGCTCTTGGCGGCCCAGCTTCACTCGGTGGAGGGCACGATTGGCGCGGTGACGGGTATGGGAAAGGACGTTAGGTTCGGCGCCGTCCGCGCGAAGACCGAGCGCGTCATGCATCGGCTGTCGAGCTCATCGGGTACGATTTCTCTCGCGTTGAACGACTCAGCGCTTCTCCGCGCCCGTGTGCAAGGCGCGATGGCCCGAGCCGACTCGATCCGCCAGCTGCTCGCGTCCGATGCGCATTCACTTGGCCGCTTCCGCAAAGACAGCACACTCATGCGCGACGTCGCCGACATTCGGACTGAGCTCGAGCGAGTTCGAAGCCTGCTCGACCGTCAGGACGGGACGATCGGTCGGTTCCGAACAGATTCTGCACTGGTTCGGGCCGTTCACCGCGACTTCGCGGCACTCGATTCGCTCTTCGCAGATCTCAAGAAGCACCCTCTTCGTTACATCGCTTTCTAACGCGTTGGCGAGCGTTCGCCTGCGGCTCCTTCCCCTTGACCCTCCCTCGCGGCATCGGTAGGTTCGCATGAACTCAGGACCCCGGCTTCGTCCGCCGCACCCAACGACGCGGCTTCGCGCGACTCCGCCAACGACAGGCGGCGCGCCCGAGGAGTACGAGGATTCTCCCGGCACCACCCCTCCCCCCCTCCCGCCAGTACCGCTCATCCCCGCCTTACCCTCCCCAGTCGCCACGCGTCCGATCGTCGCGGGCGATGTCCCGACGTCCGTGAATATCGCTGAGCTGAAGCGCAAGTCGGTTCCCGAGCTTCAAGACATAGCCGAGGGCTATGCCGTGGAGAACATCGGCGCGCTTCGCAAGCAGGACCTCATCTTCCAGATCGAGCAGAAGCTGCTCGATCAGAACGTGCTGCTCACGGGCGAGGGCGTGCTCGAGATTCTGCCGGAAGGCTACGGGTTCCTGCGCAGCAAGGACTGGAATTACCTCTATGGGCCGGACGACATCTACGTCTCGCCGTCGCAGATCAAGCGGTTCGATTTGAAGACGGGCGACACGGTGAGTGGGCAGGTCCGTCCGCCGAAGGAGTGGGAGCGGTACCTGGCGTTGCTCAAGGTCGAGTCGGTCAACGGCGACGAGCCCGAGGTCGCGAAGGCGCGCGTCACCTTCGACAACCTGCGGCCGCGCTATCCCGAAGGACGCCTCCGTCTCGAGACGAAAGACGGCGACCTGAGCATGCGGATCATGGATCTCATCGCGCCGATCGGCAAAGGCCAGCGCGGTCTGATCGTGGCGCCGCCGCGCGCCGGCAAAACGATCCTGCTGCAGAAGATCGCCAACGCGATTCGGGAGAATCACCCCGAGGTCACGCTCATCATCCTGCTGATCGACGAGCGGCCCGAGGAAGTGACCGACACGATCGCCAACGTCGACGCCGAAGTGATTTCGTCGACGTTCGACGAAGAGGCGACGCGCCATGTGCAAGTGGCGGAAATGGTGATCGAGCGCGCGAAGCGTCTGGTCGAGCACAAGCAGGATGTCGTCATCCTGCTCGATTCGATCACCCGCCTCGCCCGCGCGCACAATGCGGTGACGCCACAGTCGGGGAAGATCTTGTCGGGCGGTGTGGACGCGAAAGGACTGGAGAAGCCGAAGCGATTCTTCGGCGCGGCGCGCAACATTCAAGACGGCGGATCACTCACGATCATCGCGACGGCGCTCATCGAAACGGGCTCGCGCATGGACGAGGTGATCTTCGAGGAGTTCAAAGGCACGGGCAACATGGAGCTCGTGCTGAGCCGCCAGATCGCCGAACGTCGCGTATATCCCGCGATCGACATCGGCAAGTCGGGCACGCGCAAGGAAGAGCTGTTGTTCACGCAGGAAGAGCTGAATCGCGTCTATCTGCTGCGGAATTTCCTCGCCGACATGCCAGAAGCGGAGGCGATGGAATTCCTGCTCAAGCAGATGTCGCGGTCGAAGAACAACAAGGAGTTCTTCCAGCAGATGGTGCAGGGCTAGCCCCAACGACGACGTGAACGCCGAACGTGGACGACTGTTGGCGATCGATTACGGCGAACGTCGAGTGGGGTTGGCGATCAGCGATCCGACGGGGACGATTGCATCGCCGGCGGGTGTGATCGTGCGGCGGGCCGGGAAGCGGCCGCCGATCGCGGAGATCATGCGACGCGCCGAATCGCTCGAGGCGAAGGGATTCGTCGTCGGGCTCCCACTCGATGGCGACGGCAACGAGACTCCGCGCTCAGCCGAAACCCGGGTCGTGGCCGCCGAACTGTCACGCCGCACGGGTTTGAGCGTCGAACTTGTGGACGAGCGGTATACGACCGCCGCGGCGTTGCGGGCCGTGCACGAGATGGGCGGCTCCACGCGGGGTCGCAAAGGCGACGTCGACGCCCTCGCCGCAGCGGTCCTCCTCCAACAAGTTCTCAACCGGACGTAATCCGAACCGATGAAGCGTGGCAGTCGATCTCTCGCCGCGATGGCCTTCATGCTCGCAATCGCGGCGTGTGGCTCAGGCAGTGGAACGCCGGTGCGGGTGACGATCCCGCAAGGCGCGACATTGCGCGTGGCCGCCGATTCACTGGCGCGCGCCGGGGTGGTTTTGTATCCGCGCTTCTTCCGCGTCTATGCGTCGTTTCGGCGCGGCGACCGCGCCATCAAAGCCGGCACATATATGCTCCGTCCCCATGAAGGTTGGGGTACGGTGCTGGATGCGCTGCGGCGCGGCAAAGGACTCGTGCGCATCGTGACGATTCCGGAAGGCTTCTCGATCGGCCAGATCGCGCCGCTCCTCGAGAGCAAGTTGGGACAGCCGGCGGATTCGGTGAAGGCCGCGGTGAGCGACACCGCGCTGCTTCATCAGCTCGATGTGCCGACGAAAACGCTCGAGGGCTACCTCTTCCCGGATACCTATACGTTCGCCGAAGGCACGACCTCGCGGACGGCGGTAGACATGATGGTTCGGCGGTTCGAGCAGGTGTGGAAACCGGAGTGGACCGCGCGTCTCGACACGCTGCACCTGTCGCGGAACGACGTGATGGCGCTGGCGTCGATCGTCGAGAAAGAAGCGCGTCTACCGGAGGAACGTCCGGTGATCGCGGCGGTCTACATGAATCGACTGCGCGCCAACATTCCGTTGCAGGCCGATCCCACAGTGCAATACGCACTCGGCAAGCACGTGGCCCGTGTGTACTACAAGGATCTCGAGGTCGAGTCGCCGTACAACACCTACAAGCACGCGGGGCTGCCCCCCGGTCCGATCGCGTCTCCCGGCAAGCCGAGCATCGAGGCCGCGCTGTATCCGGCGAATGTGCCTTTCATCTATTTCGTCGCCTTCCCCGACGGCCACCACGAGTTCCGCCGCGACCTGGCCGGTCACGAGCAGGCGAAGCTGCAAGCGCGAAAGGCCTGGGACTCGCTCGACGCGACCCGCCGCATCGAGCCGGCCCGCACCAAGTAGCAATTCTTTTTATTTGGGGTCAGACCCCGTTTCGCGGAATGGGGTCTGACCCCAATTAAGCGATTTGGATTCGAGTTGCGGGGTTATGGTCCGAGGGACTCGGAGCGCCAGCGGAAGCTGACGTCGGGGGCGCGTTCGGGTGCGCCGTTGCGACGACTGCGTTTGGCGCCCTCACCCGGGGCGTGGCGTTTTGTTTCGTCGACGTGCGTTCGGGTCAGGCGGTCGACGACGCGGGGCTCTAGCACGAGATCGACGAGTGCGGGATCGAATTGCTTTCCCCGGCCATCCCGAATCACCGCCAGCGCGGCTTCGATGCTGCGACCCGGCCGATAGCGCCGGTTGTGGGTGAGCGCATCGAAGGTGTCGGCGATCGTGACCACGCGCGCCTCGAACGGAATCTGTTCGCCGCGCAGATGGCGCGGGTATCCCTTCCCGTCCCACCTCTCATGGTGGGCGATCACGCCGGCGGGCAGGTCAGGATAGAACGTCGCGAGCGGCGCCAGGACCTGTGCGCCGCGCCGAGGGTGCGTGGCGATCTTCCGACGCTCCTCCCGCGACAGAGGCTTGCCGTCGTGGACGATGTCGAACAGCGCCTGATGGATCTTGCCGACGTCGTGAAAGAGCGCGATCCGCTCGACCGAGCGACACTGGTGCTCCTCCAGCCCCGCCTCATCTCCAATCACCAGCGCGTAGGCGGCGACGCGACGGACGTGCATCCCGGTTTCTTCGTCGTTGGCCTCGATGGCATTGAGCAGGGTCTCGAGCGCCGCGGCCGCGACGCGCTCGACCAGGCGACGCGACTTGTTTTCGCGGTAGATGAGCACTCCGGCCGACACTCCAGCGGCCAGGGAGAGGCCGGCATTTACCCGGCGGCGGGTCTTGGATCGCATGACGGCAGCATTCGCAAGAACCGCGCGGGGACGGTCCGGCCCGGATAGCGGTGTCCCGGGCCGGGGCCTATTTTCGCCGCGTGACGGAACCCCGGACGACCGCCCGACGCGCTGTTAGCCAGCTAAGCCCACCGGCGCCGTCCCGGAGCACTTCGGCCGCCGGCTCACGCGCTTACCGGTGGCTCGTTCCCGCCGTCGTCGCGGCGGCAACGATCGCGGCGTTCCTGCCCATCCTTGGAAACGGATTCGTCGACTGGGACGACGACAAGAACTTCATCAACAACCCGCATTTTCGCGGGCTCGGCGTAGAGCAGCTCCGGTGGATGTGGACGACGTTCCACATGGGCCACTACATCCCGCTCTCGTGGATGACGCTCGGCCTCGACTACGATGTCTGGGGGATGAACGCCGGCGGCTACCATCTCACGAGCCTTCTCCTCCACGCGGCGAACGCGGTCGTGGTTTTCGCGCTGCTGCGATGTCTGCTCGCAAGTGCGGGCGGTGGGCGATGGGCGGTGGGCGATGGGCAACGAGCGAGCGACGCCGACCTGGTCGCGCTGGCCGCAGGGATCGGCGCGCTGGTTTTCGCGGTCCATCCCCTGCGCGTCGAATCGGTGGCGTGGGCAACGGAGCGGCGTGACGTCCTGTCGGGGCTGTTCTTCTTCTCGAGCATTCTTGAATACGTGAGGTCGCGCGGCGCGGCGCACGAGCGTCGCGGTTATCTGGTTTCGCTGGCGTTGTTCGCCTGCGCGCTGCTCTCCAAGGCGACGTCGATGACGTTGCCCGCCGTCTTGCTCGTGATCAACGCGTACCCGCTGCGGCGGATCGGCGGCGACGCCGGGTGGAAGAGTGCGGCGGCGAAGCGCGTGTACCTCGAGCTCGTCCCGTTCGCGGTGTTGGCCCTCGCGACAGCCGGATTGTCGATCGTCGCGCTGCATCCACCGACGCAGCTCGGCGCCGCCGCGAAGATCGCGGTGTCGGCGTATAGCCTCATGTTCTACTTGTTGAAGGAAGTAGTGCCTGTTCACCTCTCACCGCTTTACGAGATGCCGCAGCATCCCCCCCCCAACCCGGCCGAGCCGCGCTTCATCGTGAGCTATGTGTTCGTGGTTGTGGTGATCGCGGCGCTCGGCATCGGGTTCCGTAAGCGATGGTGGGGATTCCTCGCGGCCGCGATGGCATTCGTGCTCATCTCGCTGCCCATGCTCGGCGCGGTGCAGAATGGACCTCAGATCGCCGCGGATCGTTACGCCTACCACGCCGCGCCGGCGTTGGCGGCGCTCGTTGCGGCCGGCGCGCTCTGGCTGCTACGACGCGCTCACGCGCGGACTATGGGACTCGCGTTCGTTCTAGTGCTGGCGCTCGGCGCTCTGACGTGGCAGCAAACCGGCGTCTGGCGGAGCTCGGAAACGCTCTGGCAACAAGTCCTCGACGTGGATCCGAATTCGTCCATCGCGCTCAGCTCGATGGCGAACGTCCGATACAAGCAGAACCGGTTTCACGAAGGTGCGGAGCTCAGCCGACGCGCCGTCGCCATCAATCCCAACTATGCTCAAGGTTACAACGGGCTTGGCGTCGGGCTCGCCCATGAGGGCCGCATCGCGGACGCGATCGCCGCGTATGAGCGTGCGCTCTCGCTCGAGCCGAAATTCGACGAGGCACAAACGAATCTAGGCGTGAGCCTGGCGCAGCAAGGGAATTTTCGGGCTGCCATCGAGCAGTATCAGCACGCACTCGAGGTGAATCCGGACAACGGCAACGCCCACGTAAACTGGGGAAACGCGCTGGTTCGTCTCGGACAACCGGCGGAGGCTCTCAACCACTACGCCGCGGCGGTGCAAATCCGACCCGCCGACACCGACGCGCAACTGAACTGGGGCGTTGCCCTGGCGCGCGCGGGGCAATTCGCCGATGCGATCGACCATTTCCGCGTGGCACTGGCCATCGATCCGAATAACGCCGACGCGCGAGGCTACCTGGCGCGCGCGACGCAGTTGCTCGAGGCACAGCGACAACCGCCGCTCAACCTGTAGCCGAGCTACTCGGCGACTCGACGACTCGGCGACTCGGCGGCTCGGCGGCTCGGCTACTCGGCTTTCACTGCTTCGAGACGATGACCTCTTTCGCTCCTGCCGCCACCGGTGTCCGCGTTTCCCCGCCGCCGGGCCAACGCACCCACACAGCGGTGGGCGGCGTGTCGAATCCGAATACCTGAACGGCGCCGTTCTGCGACCAATATCCGGATCCGGCCTGTATCTCGCGCACTGGACCGGAGCGGTCGCCGAACATCAGCCGCACTTGCGCACCGATTCCTTCGGGGTTGGACGCGGGTCCCTGAACGCGAACGCGCAGTCCGGGCTTCGCTCCGCGATTGTGGAAGAGCCGAGTCGCCGCGGCGTTCTGCGAGACGGCAAGGTCGAGTCGACCGTCGCCATCGAAGTCGGCGTAGGCGGCTCCCCGCTGGTCGCCGTAGACGAGAATACCGGACTTGGCGCCGGCAACCGGTGTCAGTCCGCCGCGGCCGTCGCCGAGCAACAACAGCCCGCGTCCCGCGTCGTAGCGCGGCGTCCCAACGGCGGTTGGGAAAAAGTTCTGGCTGAGAAAAACGTCTTCCTTCCCATCGCCGTCGAAGTCGGCGACGCCGGCATAGGAGGCCGGCGCGAATTGCGCCTCCGTCGGGAGCGGATGTGCCTCGAAGTGATCGCCGCGGTTGAGGAAGACCATGTTGTCCAACGTCACGATCGACTGCTGGTGCGTGAGAGCCTTTTGCAGTCCGAGCACCGTGTCGACCGACGCGTCGGCGTAGGCCGCAAACGATCGAACGCGAACAGGCAAATCTTCCATGATCGAGCGAACGCGCGCGTAACTGTTGAGCGGAGCAAGCGCGTTGATGCGTGGATCCCGCTGCGCGAGGAGCGACTCGACTTCGCCGTTGCCGCCGAATGGTCCGTAGACAATGGAGAGCGGATGCGTGCTGTCGACCGCCGTCATCGTATTTCGACCCCAGCTCGTCGCGACGAGGTCCAGGCGCCCGTCACCATCGAGGTCGCCGGCCGCGATGCCGATCCAGCGGCTCGTCCATTTGTCGAGGCCGAGTGACGCGGGCGCGCGAACGAATCTTCCGTTGCGGTTGAAGAAGACCGCTATGGATCCCCACTCGCGCGCCAGCACGAGATCGGGGTGACCGTCGCCGTCGAGATCGGCGAACATCGCGGACGACACCATCCCGATGTCGGCA
>DATMHK010000194.1:0-23574 GCA_035554995.1 Gemmatimonadaceae bacterium | reverse complement strand
ATCGACGCGTCGCCGGAGATGGAATTGACCGACGTGCCGCCCTGAATGATTCCGACGTTGAACGTCGTCTTCGGCGTGGTGGGGACCTGGATATCGGAAATGCCGGCAATCGCGCGACCGAGCGCGTGGATCGGATTGGGGATGCCGAACGCGCCGTAGCTGTGGCCGCCCGGTCCCTTGTAGGTGACGCGATAGCGATAGCTGCCGACAGCCCGGCTCGCGATATCGAGTCCGGTGCCGTCGACGGAGATGAAGTAGTCGATCTTCCCCTTCAATTCCTTGGCGAACAAGTAGCGCGTGCCGCGCAGATTCCCCGGCCCTTCCTCACCGACGTTGCCGATGAAGTAGACCGTGCCGTTCGTCTGGATTCCCGTTTTCTCGAAGGCGCGAGCGACAGCCAGGACCACGGCGAGGCCGCGGTCGTCGTCACCGATTCCCGGCGCGCTCAGCTTCGTGCCATCGCGCTTCACCGCGACGTTCGTCCCCTCCGGGAAAACGGTGTCGAGATGTCCGGCGATGACCACGGTCGGTCCGTTCCCCGCTCCGCGTCGCTCGGCGATGACGTTGCCGATCGAATCGATGCGAACGTTCCGTAGACCGATCGCCTCAAGCCGTTTCTTGTACTCCGCGGCGCGCGCCGATTCCTTGAACGGCGGCGAGGGGATTTGGGTTAGCTCGATCTGTTGCTGAACGGTCCACGCGTTGTCGGCCTTGAGCAGGTCGAGCGCGGCGCGCACCTTCGCGGTCGGGGTGGGTATAGTCTGCTGCGCACAGAGCGGCGCGGCGAGCAGGATGAGCGCCGCGGAGAGGTTTGATCGAATCGGCATGCGCACAACGTTACCGCCGATCCCGCCGACGGTGAAGGCGTCCGGTTTTTTCAGGCCTTCGCTGCTGCCTCTGCCGAGGTGATTACCGGAATCACCTCGAAGTCCACGAGGTCGGACCAGGCGGCGATCCATTCATCGAGCAACGCGCGATCGTCGCACTTCATGACCTGGTAGCAGTCGGCGAGATCGCGCGTGACCCAACTGTTGACGTACTCGAGGCCGGCCGGCGCGAGGCGGCCCCGCTCGCGAAACCGGGCGTACACGGGCGCCGCATCGCCGTTCTTGAAGTGTTCGATGATCATGTAGAGCATGCCGCGAAAGCTGCGCGCGGCTGGACTGACGCGCTACAGCGACTTGAGGTACTCGATCAAGTCCGCCTTCTGTTGCGCGGTGAGATGCAGCGCGAAGAGCTGGTCATAGTGATCGACGACGGCGGCGAGCGTCGCCGCGCTACCGTCGTGGAAGTACGGCGCGTGCTGGAACAAGGCGCGCAACGGCGTCGTGCGATACTTCCCGGTGACACTTCGCAGCGCGTACGCCGGATTCTGTCCGACCTCGGCGGGTGAATGGAGGATGCCCTGATTCACGTCGGTGAAGAGATCACCGGCGTGGCAGGACGAACAGCGCGCGGTGCCGTCGAATAGCGCTTTTCCGCGGGCTGCTGCCGTCGCGTCGAACGTTCCGGCGAGCGGCTTCGGTGCGGCCAGGCTGAGTTGGTACGCGAGCAGCGCCGGCAGGAGCGGCGTCACGACGTCGGGCGACTTCGTGATGTTGATATTCAGCCGCGAATCACGAAACGAACCCTGGCCGTGCATCTGCGTCACGGCGACGTACGCGTTCCAGTATGAGACGGTGTCGTCGCCGGTGTAGATCTCGCGCCGAACGCCATTGAGTCCGTACGCCGGCGGGATGACCGCGGGGAGATTCTTCCCATCGAAGTTCGTCCGCGGATCGTACTTGCCCGGTCCCCAGGAGTTCAGAATCGCTTTGAGTGCGGCGGGGATCGCCGGCGACAGCGCGACGATTGCGCCTACGTTGAGATCGTGGTTCGGATACCCGTCGAGGCGGTGGCCGATTCCCGGCGCGAATGAGTTGTCCACCGTCGAATGACACAGCGCGCAGGTGATACCCAAGCGCACGAGCGTGTCGCGACCGTTCACCGTTTGCACGGTGCCTTTGAGCCCGACCACCGCGCCGAGCTTGAGCAGAGTCACCGTGGTGGCCGGCGAGGTGAGATCCACCTTTCCGCCCGCGATCGCGTCCCGAACTGCCTGCGGGATGGTGTCGATGTCGACCTTGAGCCCGACGGCCAGAGCCGTGGCCGGACTGACGGCCGCTTGCACGACCTCGTGCATCCGCGCAGTGTCGGTCCAGAAGCGCTCGTCCTCGAAGGTGTTGAATCGAAAGACATCCCTGCCCTGCGCGACGAGAGCCGGGTCGAGGGAGATCTTTTCGTCGGGAGTGGTCGAGGTCGCGTGGTCGCAAGCCACCACGGCTGCGGCGGTTAGCGTCACCATGATCCGAGATGCCAGCTGCATGAGACGACTCCGGATAATATGTCAAGTAATTAATTGACATATTGCTAGAATCGTTCCCGCCGCGCAAGTCGTGTCGATCAAGGAACTACGATTCCGGCTGGAGGGCCGACGGGAGCGGGCGGAGGCTCGAGACGAGCACGCCGGTGATGACGAGCGCGGCCGCCGCCATCATGTGCGGACCGAAGCTCTCATGCAGCACGATCCGGCCGAGCGTCGCCGCGAACACCGGTTGGACGAGGACGTAGATCGCCACGAACGACGACTCGACTCGCGCGAGCGCCCAGACGTTGAGCAGATATGGCAGCACGGTGGCGGCAATGACGACGAATGCGATCGCCAGCCACGTTCCGGGAGTCACCTTCTCCGAGAACAGGTGCGCCGCGTCCCGCGCGCCGATAGGAAGGACCGTGAGCGCCGCGAGAACGAACGTCCAGCTGATCACGCGCAGCGGGTCGTGCCGCGAAAGTATGTCGCGTGTCAGCACGAGGTAGAGCCCGTACGACGAGCCGCCGAGCAGAAGCAGCGCGTTTCCCATCGTCGTTCGCGAACCGAAATCGATTCCGCCGCGCGGAACTATGAGCAACAACGCGCCGGCGAGTCCGAGCGCGATCCCGATCATCGTCGGCGCGCTGGCCCGTTCCCGACCGAGCAGCACGGCAAACGCGTGCGTCAGCACCGGGATCGACACGAGCATGATGGACGCGTTGGTCGCCGTGGAACGATCGAGCCCCGCGAGGAAGCAGAGCTGGTTGATCGATACGCCGAGCAGGCTGTAGAGAAAAAGCTGTCCGAACTCGGACGGCCGAAGCGGGGCGCGCGCCTTGGACGAATGCAGCAGTCCCGACGTCGCGAACAGTATCGCCGCGGTACCGCACGCCCGAATTACGACAAGACCCACCGGCGACACCACGCGGAGCGCGAACTTGGCGACGACGTAGTTCGCGCCGAAGAGCAGAGAGACCGCGAGCAGAGCTCCGTGCACCGCGATTGGCGTCTTCCCTTTCACGGTGCGCATCCGGTCGAGGCTCCGCGTTTCTATTTCAGCCGAACTCTGGCCAAATGAATCCCCTTGGCGTCGCGCATCGAAAGATAGACGACCTTGCCTTTCCCGAAACCGACGAGCGTGTACCCGGGTGGAAGCTGAAGCCGATCACTCAGCTCACCCTTTTCGTTCACGACGTCGTAGATCGGACCACCCGGAACTGGCTTCGGCGGAACCGTGCGGATCCAGAGGTTGCCGTCCGCGTCGGCGCGCGTGGCTCCCTGCGTGAATGGCGGGCGGTAGTCGGGCAGCTCGATGGCGGGAATGACGTTGATCTCACGCATTTGCGGCGGCGGTGGTGCAATGCCACCGCCGATCATGATCGGCTGCGGAATGCACGAAGGCACACCAGCCGGTGAGCCGGGCGGGCCGAAGTTCATTCCCGGCATCATCGCCGACATTCCCGGAGGCGGAGCGGCGGCGATCGCGGGCGGCTTGGCCTCGCCCGGCTTCGCGTCTCCCGGCTTCGCGTCTCCCGGCTTCGCGTCTCCCGGTTTGGCCCCGCCTGATTTCGCCGCGAGCTCCGTCGCCGCGCCGGGCAACGGACTCATTGTCGGCTCGACACCCGGCGGACACCCGTAGATGTAGTTCGCCGGAAACTTCATCCCTGGCGGGAACTTCCAGTCCTTCATGAGGCCCTGCTGCGGGGTGAAGCTGTCCGGAACCTTGAAAGTGGACGGATACGGCTTGTTGTACATGTTCGCCCAGCGAATCATTTGCGCGACGTAGCCGGACATCTGCTGTCGCGTGTTCATCTCTTTGACCGAATCGACGAGCTTCTGCTTTTCCTCGTCGCCGAGTCGCTGCCAGTCGTACGGCAGCTTCTGGGACGACGACCACGTGCCGTCGGGGTGCAGATACTCGATGCGGTAGTCGCGGCCCCGCACGAAGGCGACCGTCCCATTCGGCAACACGGCCCAGTCGTCGGTGCTCGGCAGCGGATTCACCGTGCTCGTGATCGAGAAATAGCCTTCGGCCGTCTGCTTGATCTGGTAGATGTTCTTCGGAATGCGGATCACGCCGAGCGTGTCGAGCTTGCGGGTGTCGAGATCGATTCCGGCGACGAACGCGGAGTCGGGGTCCGGCGGGAAGTACGGAACGCCCGGCGGCGGCGCGACTTTCGGCGGCGCGGGCTGCGCCGGGACGCGGTACACGATTCGCCCTTTCGCGTCGGCGCTCGGCCAGCCGTAATAGTTGCCCGGGTTGGTGAACAGATACGTGTCCTGAACGCGCCAGATCGAGCGGACGCGCGTGATGCGCGCTGCCGGGTCGAGCACGAGCACCGCGTACGAAACGGGATCGACGAACAACACCGAATCGGCGCGATATGGAATGAGCGTACCGGGACGCGTGCCGTAGGTGTTCGCGAACTCGGCGAGCGAATCGAGCACGACTTGCACGGTCTTGAGCGTCGTGTCCATCAACAACAGTCGGCGGCGCGTTCCGTCGTTGACGAGGACGCGTCCGTCGGCGAGCTCCAACACGCTGTTGACGGCGCCCAGTTCTTCCGTCGAAACCGCCTGGGCCGTCGCGATGCGACGGACGGGCGGACCGACCGTGGCGGGCGCCGGACGCGCCGTGCTGTCACGCTGCGCGGCGAGCGGCGAGGACGCGGCGACGACGAGTGTCGCAGCGAAAAAGGCGCGAGACAATCGCATTGGGTTTCTCATCGCATCACCGCCATCATCTCGACCATTCCCGCCGCTGAGAAGGAAACGAAGCTCAACGGCGTGTTGCCACCGACATAGAGCGACGTGCCGTCACGAATCGAGACCAAATAGCGCGGATCGAGGATGTTGACGACGAGCTGCGGCAGCTTTCGCTTCTGGTCGGCCGTCAGCAACTGATTGAGCACGGGCACGACCTTCATCAGCATGTCGATCTGCGCATGCCGCGCCTGACGATAGCGATCGAAGGCTTCGTCCTCGTGGTACTTCTCGGGCAGCGACGCGAAGTACCGCGACACGGGCGCCCACAGCGAATCCGATCGATAGTTGTATCGACGATTCATCGCCGCGATGCTGTCCGCCTGCACTGCCGTAAGATGAAGCGAGTCCTGCTGGCGCAGGATCACCGACATCGGATTGTTCACGCTATTCACGCCGACGCTGCGGAACAGAGCTTCCGGATACCGTGTTCCAGGGAGGGTTCGGCCGATGCCGAGCTGCTGCGACAGCGTTTGTCGCTCCCGCATCGCGCCAAAATCGAACTTCATCGATGTCGTGAGGACGACCGGCTGGCGCAAGATGACGAGATCGGGCCGCGTCGCGCCGAAGCGCTGGTTGACCTCGTACTTGAAGCGGCCGGTCGTCGCATCGAAGCCGCGCACGTAGAGGAGCGACGGATCGGGCGACACACTCTGTCCCCAGCCCTTGAGATGGCCGGAGCCGTTGACGGCGAGGTCCGCCGCGCCGATCGGGTTGCTCAGCGAGAACTGAACGTTGGCGCGCTGCGGCATGCGGAACTTCGCGCGGTCGAGCGAGATGGAGAGCGACGCGGTCGAGCTCCACGGACCGTGGCAGCTGTTGCGAGACGCGATCTTGCCCATCTGCTTGTCGAGGCATTCGCGCGACGCGGACGGTGCATTGGCGAGTAGCTGGCGCATCCCATCGGCGACCGCCGGATCGGCCGCGGTGCTCGAGTAGATGAACGCGCGGTCGTTGAAGTAGCCGTCGCCGTTGATGTCGCCGGCGACAACCGGCGTATACGCGTTGCCCGAGCGGAACACACCGCTCCAGTTGATCCGCACGGCGTCGAGCAGGTTGTACCCGAGGTTGTAGTTGAACGAATGCGGGCCTTGAGAGGAGCGCGACCAGAAGACGTCGAGCGGGTTCGTGGCGGTGCTGCTGAAGCCGGAGACTTGCTCGCGGCCGTACGAGTACGTGTACGCGGCGCTCCACGTGAACCGCACCGGTCCGCGAGGGATCGGCGAGACGCGAAGCGTCAGTTGCGCGGTGCGCGATTCGAGGTCGGAGCGGACTTCCGAGACGCGTGAGAAATCCTGCGTCACGCGAGCGTCGCGCGACGCGATGCTTCCGGTGACCGGCTCGATGCTCGCCTGCTGGACGTAAACGGGCCGGCCTTCGCCGGCGAGAGTGAATCGTTCGATCGGACTGAAGTTCAGGTCTACAGACCGCTGCTGATTGAGATTGAACGAATACGTCGCGTCGACGTTGGTCATGAAGCGCGCGTCGAGGATGCTGCCGTTCCACGACGTGTTCGCGCGGACGGAGCGCTGCGGCCGCCAGTTCCTGGCGAAGAGGGTGACGTTCGGCGCCGTGTTGGAGAAGAGCGTGCCGCCCGTACCGTCGGCGCATTGGGTCGGGACGGAAGACGCATCTGTCGCGTACGCATTCCAATTCGGAATCGGCACCGCGGGGCCGGTGCAGGTGATCTGCTGCGCTCCATCGGGAAGCCCGGTGTTGTCCAGCGCCGATGCGATCTGGCCGCCGCTCAACGCGTTCGCGTACACGCCGATGCCCGCTCGCAACACGGCCCGCGGGGCGCGGGCGGCGCCGGCAAACGCTGAGATCTCCGGATTCGAACCGAGCGTCCGCGAGAATCCGATTCGCGGGCTGATCGTGATCGGGGAAGGCAGACGGTCATTGCGAAGTCCGAAGACGCGCTCGACCTCGGGGTTGAACGCCGGGCTCGCGGTGAAGTGTCCGCCCTCGACGCGCACGCTGTACTGGATCTGAAGGTCCGGATTCCGACGATACGAATCGGTGAGCGACATGGCGCCGTTCAGCTGGCCGGTTGAACGGCGACGCGCCGTGAGCGTGCGCGAAAAAGACGCCGGCAATCCCGATTCGAGATCGGACAGCGAGTTGAATGTGAACGTGCCGAGCAGGTTGGACGACTGGTCCGACGCGGTGTTGCTCGCGTTCAACTCCGTGCCGAGCTTGATGCGGTGACGATTGGCGTTGTCGAACCAGGACAGCGTGTTCGTGAAGCTCGTGTTGACGGAGCGCGAGCTCGAGCTCAAACCCTGGTTGCCGCCGAACGTGAGATTCTGCACGCCGCTCGCTCCGTCGGCGAGCACGGAATTGACGCGCACGCGTCCGGACGGCAGCTGCAAATACGGATCGCCGTGATCGCGCGATACGCCGACGCCGAACTGCGACTCGCTGAGCACCAGCTTCAGATAGCCGCTGTGGCGCAGCTGGAGGTTGCCGCCGTAGTTGACGCGGTCGCCGCTCGCCGATTCAAGCTGCGTCGCGCCGCCGCCGATGGGACTCTGGCGCGACCAGTTGCCCGTGAGCGTCATGCTCACCGACTGTCCGGTCGATGACGTGGGCGGCGAGAAGTCGAAGTTGCCCATCACCGAGCCGTTGTCGCTGTATCGTTGGCTGCGCAGCGGGCCGGCGGCGGTCGGAATTCCGCGCAAGCGCAGGATGTCCACGAAGTGGTTCACGGAATCCTGGGCGATGCCGTACGTCTGGAATCCGAGCGTGGTCGCGTTGAGCAGCGTGAGGTTGTCGCGCGCCTGACGGCCGAGCTGGTACGAGACGTTGTAGAACGATTTGTTGTACGAGATCGGCCCGGTGAGCAATCCGCCCAGTGACACGCCGGTGTATTCGGTGCCGACGGCCTGCGCGGCACGGTCGGTCCACTCGAGCTGCGGCGTGTTGAGCATGAGGCTCATTCCCCGCGTGCGGAAATTCGACCCCGAACCGGGCCGGATGTTGAAGTTTCCGCCGCTGAACCCTCCGCGCGATCCGTCATAGGGCGACGTGGACAGCGAGCTCTGAATCTGCGCGTCGCGCGGCAGGTTGTTTCCTCCGATTTGCTGCCCGTTGAGCGTTACGCTGTTCTGGTCCGCGCCGAGTCCGAGCACGGAGAAGCCGTCCTGTTGTCCATCGAGACCGGGGATGAGCGTGACGCCGGGGAGCGACGCGGCCATCGCGGCGATGTCGCCTTGGAGCTCGGGCGGGAGATTCGCCGTGGCGATCGCGCGCTCGGTGCCGCTCACGTCGGGCGTTTGTTGGTTGCGGTTCACGCGCTGCTGGTTCGACGCCGTGCTGACGATGGTGTCGAGCTGCACCACGGAAAGTCGCGCGTCGGCGATCAGGACGTCCTCGTCGGCGACGCGTTTGATCTCGAACTGTCGGAAGTTGTAGCCGATTAACGCGTAGCCCATGATGTAATCGCCGGTCCCGTTCGGGAACGCGATCTGGAACGCGCCCTGATTGTTCGTACGGATTTCCCGCGTGATGTTGCCTGGAATCGAGGTCGCGGTCACGCGAACGCCCGGCAGCGGCAGGCCTTCCGTGTTCGTCACTCGGCCGCGTATGACGTCCGTCCCTTGCGCGTGAAGGCCTCGCGGATCCGCGGCGGTGATCGCGCCGATGAGCGCGAGACCGAGCCACGATCGGCGAACAAAGGAGTCCAGCGACGACGAGCGGGGGGGCATCGACGGCTCCAACTATGGGGGTGGTAGATGCTGAGGCTAATCCTTAGAGTGTCGAACGGTCAAGAGCGTTGTGTCGGGACCGGAGTGTTTAATCGACTGCTAATGATTGGGTTGGAATGACGGACTCACGTTGGGGCCGCCGCGCCGCTTCCGGCTGGTACGCTGGGACGAGTTAACGCTTGAACGGCCGCGGGCTAACGCGGACACGGACGGGCTAACGCGGTCTCAGGCCGCCTTCGCCTCGCCGGATAGGCCTCAACTCTGAACGAAAGAAATGAACTTGGTTTACAGCGTTAGCCCGCATGTGTCCGCGTTAGCCCGCGGCCTTTCCATCGTTAGTCCGTATCCGAGAACCAAGCCGAATTGGCGAGAAAGCCTTTCGCGAAATCGCCGAGGCTGGCGGTCCGATTGGATGTCGGATCAATGATTGGGCGGCCAACGTGCGACGGTTTTTGGCAGCGCGGAGGCCCGAGCCTCATATTGCGTCGATGCAAGACCTCACCACGGGCTCGATCACCCGGCACCTGTTGAAGACCACGAGCTACATGCTCGTCATGATGGTCTTCCAAACGCTGTATTTCCTCATCGACCTCTACTGGGTCGGGCGACTGGGGACGGAGGCGGTGGCGGGCGTCGGCATCGCCGGCAACCTCTCGTTCATCGTCCTCGCAATCAGCCAGATGCTCGGCGTCGGGACGACGACGGTCGTGGCGCACGCTTGCGGGCGAAAGGACCGCGACGACGCGCAACACCTGTTCAACCAGTCGCAGGCGCTGTCGTGCGTCGCCGGCGCACTGTTCCTGGTCGTTGCGATGCTCGGGCGCATGCCGTACGCACGCGCCATGGGCGCCGACCCGGAGACGACGACGCAGGCGGCCCAATACCTCAAGTGGTTCATACCGGCGATGGCGCTGCAGTTTCCGTTTTCGTCGATGGGTGCGGCGTTGCGCGGGACGGGGAATTTCAAGCCGGGAATGGTCGTCGCCACGGCGACGGTGCTCATCAACATGGCGCTGGCCCCGTTTCTCATTTTCGGTTGGGTCACGGGGCGTGCGTACGGCGTGGCCGGCGCGGCGATGTCGACGCTGGTCTCGATCGTAATCGGCATCGTGTGGATGGCGACCTACTTCACGTCGAAGGAAGCGTTCCTCCACTTCTCGTTCAGTCACTGGCGCCCGCACTTCGGCCAGTGGAAGCGGATGTTATCGATCGGGCTCCCGGCGGGCTTCGAGTTCGGGATGATGGCGCTCTACCAATTCATCGTCTATACGGTCGCGCGTCCGTTCGGCGCGGCGTCGCAGGCGGGATTCGGCATCGGCATGCGCGTCATCCAGGCGGGGTTCATGCCGGTTGTCGCACTCGGCTTTTCCGTGTCCCCGGTCGCCGGACAAAACTTCGGCGCCCGACTCGGCGAGCGCGTGAAGGCGACGTTCAAGGACGGCGCGCGCCTCGCGGTGGCCTGGCAGATCTTCTTCATTGTCCTGGTGCAGTTCGCGGCAGCGGGGATGGTGCGGGTGTTCTCCAAGGACCCGGCCGTAGTCGCGGTCGGTGATGAATATCTCCGTGTCATCTCGTGGAGCTTCATCGCATCGGGATTGATCTTCGTATCGTCGAGCATGTTCCAGGCGATGGGAAACACGCTGCCGTCGCTCATCGCTTCGGGAGCGCGCATGGTCGTGCTGACGATTCCGGTGTTCCTGCTGGCGCGGCTCTCTACCTTCCAGCTGCACTGGGTCTGGTATCTGTCGTTGGCGACGGCGTACTTCCAGCTCGGACTTGTGCTATTGCTGCTGCGCCGGGAGTTCGCGCGTCGATTGGACTTCGGCGTGGCCGCGCCGCCGATCTCCGTTCAAGCGCCCGTCGCGGAAACGGTGAGCTGACGACGGGTCAGTTGTAGCGGACCGAGGCGTCAGCCGCACGGCGGTGTTGCAACGGAGGAAGCCCGGAAATTGCAGCGGGCTTCGACGCGGGCTCCGGGCCCTCGAGTGCCGCCACGCCATTTCGCGCCGTGTCGCTCCTTGATCGCCCTGCGATTTGCCACCACCAACTCGCGGACGATCGTGGCGTCCTCATCCTTCTCGCTCTCGAATCCCCGGCGCCTCGCGCCGTCGTGGCGCGACGTCGTCGTGCCGGCGCTTGCCTATCACAAGGTCGCCGAAATACCCGACGGCGCGGTACACCGCGGTAACTACGTCACTCCCCGACAATTCATCACTCAGCTTCGGTTGCTTCGCGCGCTCGGCTACGAAGCAATCTCCTTTCGAGATCTGCTCGCGCACCGACGCGGCGAGGCCGATCTTCCCGGCCGGCCGATCGTCATCACGTTCGACGATGGCTATCGAAGCACGCTGGATTTTGCTCTTCCGGCGGTTCGCGCTCATGGTTTCTTCGCAACGGTTTTCGTGGTAACCGGGCTTTTCGGCGCGACGAACCAGTGGGACGCGGATGAAATCCAGGAACGCCTGGTCTCCATGGACGATGTACGACGCATCGCGGCGGAAGGCCACGATGTCCAATCGCATACACGGACGCACCGTGACCTAAACAGCCTACCCGTCGCCGACGCGCTGACTGAGCTCGCGGAATCACGCGTCGAGCTCGAGCGTGTTCTCGGTACTGCCGTGGACGTCGTGGCGTATCCGTGGGGGAATCCGTCACGGCGGGTCCGTGACCTGGCGCGACAGGCCGGCTATGCGGCCGGAGTCATCCTCCGACGGCGGGTCAACTTCGACACTACGTCGGCCTTCGCGCTTCGGCGCATCGGAATCAATAACCAGACCTCGATCGCCCGCTTCGCGTGGGACCTGGCGCGGCTCCGGTGGCGAGGCGAGTGACATGACGCCTTCCTCTGTTGCCGGGGCGGCGCCCCGCGCCGATCGTGCGAGGCCGCGTCAGGGCCATGCCGCTGACATCGGCCGGGGTGCGCGTGTTCTCCTGTACACGTCGGCCGACTGCTGGCGCGGCGCGGGGATCAGCTTCATCGAAATCGCGAGCGCCCTCGAGCCCTGTGGGTTTGTGCCACGAATCCTCGCCACCGACCCGGTCGTTGCCGCCGAGTTCAACGCAGCTGGACTGCAGGCGACGTGCGTCCCCGGAGGACGCGGCGAATCGACGAGACTGCGCGCCTACTTGCGTAGACACGAGGTCGCGGCACTGCTCGTGGACCGGGCACACGATCTTCGCGTAGCCACCTACGCGACATTCGGGACGCGGATGCCGGTGATCTTTCGTTACAACCACTTCCGCCAACGTCCACCCACGGACGCATTGATCCGCCTCGCCTATCGAACGACGTTGCGCGAGCAGGTTTTTCTTTCGTCAGAGGCCCGCGATCGCGTGCTCGGAGACGTTCCTTTCATGCGGCGAGTGCCGGCCACGACGATTCACGAGGGAGTGGATCCGCTGGAATTTCGACCGAACCGCCGCGCGGCCACGGAGTTTCGACGATGGACGGGCTCGGGCGCGGAGCCTTTTCTTCTTGGCGTGGGGGCGCTGGCGCCCGAGAAACGATACGATGTCCTGTTCGACGCGCTGCGCCTTTTGCAGCACCCGCCGCGCCTCCTGGTATGCGGTGAAGGTTCACAAGAGCGCGAGCTGCGAGCGAAGGCCGAGCAACTGCGCATCGATGTGCGGTTCCTCGGCCGTGTTCCGCGGTCCGAGCTCATTGGGGCGTACAGCGCATGCTCGGCATTCGTTCACACCGGTTGCGTTGAAACCTTCGGGTTGGCGGTTCTCGAAGCCATGGCCTGCGCGCGGCCGGTGATCGTCAGCGCCGGCGGGGCGTTGCCGGAAGTAGTCGGGCGAGACGGATCGTGCGGCACGCTTGTCGTTCCCAATTCCGCCTCGAATTTCGCCGAAGCGATCGGCTGCCTGCTGTCGCAGCCTGAGCGAGCGGCGCGACAGGGCGCTCGCGCTCGCGAGCGTGCCAACCGCCATTTTTCACTCACCGCGATGCGTCGCGCCTACGTCAATCTCGCGGCGCGCCACGCCGGACACCGGTTGCTCGTGGACGTGTGACCGCCGACAACGGTAACGCGACGCTCCAGGCGGCATTCTTCGAGAACTTGCATCGCGAGACGAAAGAGCCGTTCTCGTATAGCGAACGCGCGATCGAGCGCCTGCGCCACCAGTGGATCGTGCGCCAGGTCGCCGCGACGGCGAGCGGGGGCGGGCGAGTTCTCGATCTCGGATGCAGTCGCGGGCAACTCACGGCGATGCTCGCTCGACTACCGTTCGAGCTCACGGCGATCGACGTGGCACCCAGCGCGATCGGCGCGGCAAGCACACGGTTACGCGATCAACCAGTTCGTTTCGCCGCGGCGAGCGCGTTGGCGCTGCCGATTGCCTCCGGTGGGATGGATTTCGTGGTTGCGGCCGACGGCATCTATAGCTGGAATCTGGAATCCAGAGACCGCAATCGCTGTCTCGGGGAGATCCATCGCATACTCGTGGCTTCCGGTCGCGTACTGTTCACGGAGCATACGCGGGCGTTCCGGTTCGCGGAATTCGTTGCCGAGATCGAACGGCACGATTTCGAAATCGAACGAGTCGACTACCTGTACGACCGGCCATGGTATCAGGTCGAATCGTGGTTCAAGATGCTGCAAGGAACCTCCTGGGTGCGCAGCGCGCGTCGTAGCGACGCGATCGCCCGGTTTCTGCAACGAGTCGGTCGAGTTTTCGGGCCTCGCGCATCGCGGCACGTCTGTGTCCTCGCAAGAAAACGCACGACGCAGCGCGTCTCTTACGGGGCGCGGTAGAAACCGGACATTCCCCGCGATGCGCACAAAGGTCTGCCCCGCCCGCTTGAGGTATGGCCCCAGGCGCAATATGGTTTGCCGACCGGGCGTTCGCCGACGGCCGTCCGAGTGAGGACGTTCTAATTCTCAGCACGGGACGCGACCATGAACGGAATCCGTTTCGCCTCGATCGCCAGCGGTGCGTTGCTGCTTCTTTCCGGATCGGCGCTGCACGCACGCACTCGCTCACCAGCGCGGCTGCAAATGGACGAATGCAACCTTCTCACGATCGCCGACGCGAGCAAAGCGCTCGAGCAGTCGAGCCAACCGGGCAAGCATATGACGGAAGGAACTCCGCCGGGATGTCTCTGGTCGGCCGATCCGAAGATCTCCGACAGCTCGCGAAAGATTGGGGTGAACGCACACACGCTGCGGGCATTCACATTCGCGAAAAAGCCGGCGATCACGACCATCAAGATCGAACCCGTCAGTGGCGTCGGCGACGAGGCGTTCTACCAGATCTATCCGAACGCCACTCCATTCATCTGGTTCCGCAAGGGGAACAACGCGATCAGCATTCGCCTCTCCGGAACGAAGACGAACCGGTTCGGGCTGGAGCAGGAGAAGGCGAAGGAGTTGGTTCTGGCCAAGGCGATCGTCGGAAAGCTCTAGCGCCATGTCCGAAAGGACACTCACGCGCGTATGAATCATGAAGAGTGTTGTCGAACTCGACATCAATGGCGCTCGCGAACGAGTCGCCGAACTGTTCGCTGACCCGGCGAACAATCCGCGGTGGATGAATGATCTCGCGCGGTGCGAACCGATCTCCGGAAGCTTTGGAACGACCGGGTCGACCTACCGCATGGTTCCCAAGACAGGGGACATGGTCTTCGTCGCAACCGTCGTCTCGCGCAATCTCCCCGACGAGGTGAGACTGCGCCTCGACGGAAAGGACGTCGTCGTCTCAATCACCGATCGCTTCAGCCTGTCACCCAGCGGAACGACGAGGTTGCGCTCGGTGGAAGAGTTTCGCTTCCCGAGCGTTCTCGGTCGCCTCTTCGGCTTCCTCGCGCAGCGGTCGATCAGGAAGGCGCACCGCAGCCACATGGCGGCGTTCAAGCAGTTCGCCGAGCGGGCGTGAACCGCCGGACGTACCCCTTGATTATCTAAGGAGCGGGTCGTAGACTGACCTTCCCTAGATAATCTGGGTGGACGCGCCATGAAGACCGAGCTCCTCCACGGCACGCTCGAGGTCATGATCCTCAAGGCTCTGTCATGGGGCCCGATGCACGGGTACGGAACCGGGCGATGGATCGAGGAACAGGGAGGCGACGCCCTCCATATCGAAGAGGGATCGCTCTACCCCGCCCTCTATCGCCTCGAGCGAAAAGGCTGGATCGACGCCGAGTGGGGACTGTCGGAAAAGAACCGGCGCGCGAAGTACTACCGCCTCACCACCAAAGGCCGGCAGGCACTCAAAGCCAACGCATCGCTGTGGACGAATTTCGCCGCCGCCGTCGGGAACGTCCTCAACGCGACCGACGCGCCGGCCCGCACCTGAAGCGGTGAGAAGCTCGCATCGATGAACGCGCCGACCTTCCGACCGCCTTCAGCGCGCTGGCGCCGATATCTGCGCTTCTGGCGCGCCAACCCCAAGGCCGACGTCGACGATGAGATCGCGTTCCATCTCCGGGAACGCATCGACGCGCTCGTCGAGCGCGGATTGAGCCCGGCCGCCGCGGCGGAAGAAGCACTCCGCTCGCTCGGCGATATCGAAACGCTCAAGCGCACTTGCCTCGCCCTGGCCGAAGCACGCGAAAATGACAACAGGAGGACCGAGATGTTCGAAGTGCTCCGGCAGGATGTGAGCTACGCGCTCCGAACCATGCGCGCCAACCTGGCGTTCAGCTTCGCCATCGTGCTGACGCTGGCGATCGGGATCGGCGCGACGACCGCGATCTTCAGCGTCGTCGACGCCGTGCTCCTTCGCCCCCTTCCCTACGTCGACGCCGATCGCATCGTGATGCCGATGGAGCGATACGGGTCGAGTGGCCGCGGCAACGCCTCCGTCGGCCACTACTTCGATTGGAGCGAACAGTCGCAGACGTTCACCACCACGGCCGCGGCACAAGGCGCCACATACGTGATCGCCGACGGCGAGCCGACGCGCGTCTACGGCCTCCGCGTGACGCCGAGCTTCTTCGACGTGCAGTATATGAAGCCTTATGCGGGACGGTACTTCCTGCCGAACGAGACCGACGAGTCGCGAGTCGTGGTGCTGAGTTATCCGTTCTGGCAGTCGCGATTCGCCGGAGACTCTGCGGTCGTTGGCAAGCAGCTCACGCTGAACGACAAGAAATACACGGTGGTCGGCATCACACCCAAGGCGTTTACGCTGTCGGACGGTGACGAGCGTCTCTGGACACCGATCACCTTCGCGCCAGGGCAGCGCACCAACTACGGTGCGCACTTCCTCTTCGTATTCGCGAAGCTCAAGCCCGGGGTCACCGTCGGACAGGCGCAACGCGATCTCGAGCGTGTGACCGAGGGTATTCGCCGGCGCTACCCCGACGAGATGAAGGAGCGTGGCGTCGAGGTAGTTGCGTTCCGTGAGCTGCTGATCGGCAGCTACGACAAGCAGCTCTGGGTTCTCCTCGGCGCGGTCACGTTCGTGCTGCTCATCGGCTGCGCGAACATCGCCAGCCTGCTGCTGGCTCGCGCGGCGGCCCGACGCAAGGAGATCGCCATTCGCGGCGCCATCGGTGGCGCGCGCGGACGGCTCGTCGCGCAGCTGCTCACCGAGAGTCTCGTCCTCGCGCTCGTCGGCGGCGTCGTGGGCGTCGCCGTCGCGAAACTCGGCATCAAGCTGCTGATGAGCGCCGCGCCCGACGGCGTGCCGCGACTCCAGGACACCTCGCTCAGCCCCCAGGTCCTATTATTCGCCCTCGCGGTGACGCTTCTCTGCGGCCTGCTGTTCGGCCTCGCTCCCGCTTTGCGAGCCACACGCGTCAATCTCCAGGCCGAGTTGCGGGACGGCGGGCGTGGCTCGAGCGGCGTCGTGCGTGACCGATTGCGCTCGGCACTGATCGTCACCGAGATCGGCGTTGCGCTCGTCCTGCTGGTGAGCGCGGGGCTCTTCATCCGGAGCGCGATCCTTCTTCAACAGATTCCGCTCGGGTTCGACGCGACCGGCGTGACGATGATGCGCATGTCGCTTCCGCCGCAACGCTACCAGGACGCGGCAGCGGTGACGAGCGCCTTTCAACGCATCGTCGACGAGGTTCGACAAGCCCCGGGAGTACAGCGCGCGGCCGCGGCGACCCGGGTGCCGATGTGGGGCGTGAGCATCGACATGGGAGTCACCGTCGAGGGTCGCGCGCCTGATCCGAAGCGCAACCTGATCGGACACGTCCGGCTGTCGACCGCCGGCTTCCTCGAGACCCTCCGTGTGCCGCTGGTCCGTGGACGGATGTTGACGGACGCCGACCTCGCACCTGCCGCACCATGGGTCGTCGTTGTGAACGACCGCTTTGCGCGACAAGCGTTCGGAGATGAGAACGCCGTCGGAAAGCGCATCTCCGGCTGGACGAAGGGCAAGGACACGCCCGAGTGGCGCCAGATCGTCGGCGTCGTCGGTGACACGCGAGCGTTCGGGCGCGACAACGATTCTCCGCCAGAGATCTACATTCCGATGACGCAGGCGCCGGATGGAGCGTGGGATGCGTTTGGCCGCCAGATGACCGTTGTCGCGCGCGCGAACGGAGACCAGGCGCTCGGTACGCCCATGCGGCTGGCGGTCGGACGAGTCGACCGTGCCATCCCGATCTTCAACGTCCAGACGATGTCCACCGTGCTGGCCCGATCGATGGCCACGCGACGGTTCAGCATGCTGCTGCTTTCGTTGCTGGGCGTCACCGGATTGGTGCTGGCAGCCATCGGCATCTACGGCGTGATCGCGTTCTTCGTGACGCAACGGACGCACGAAATCGGTGTGCGCCTGGCGCTCGGGGCGTCGTCGCGCAACGTGGTGCGGTTGGTCGTGGGACAAGCGCTCGTACTGTCCATCACCGGCATCGTCGTTGGCGGCCTGGCGGCATTCTGGGCGACACGAGTACTCAAGACCATGCTCTTCCAAGTCGACGCGCGCGATCCAATGACATACGGGGCCGCGGCGGCGATGCTGGTTGTCGTGGCGCTAGTTGCCTCGTTCATTCCGGCGCGACGAGCCACCCGAGTTGATCCGTTGCGAGCAATGTCCGCGGCGGGGTGAGTGACGTCAGCATCGTTATACGCGTTCGGCGCATTTACTTCGTGCCGACGGCGATCATCGCTTCGTGCGTCAGTGCGTATGGACCGTCGCCTTGCCGCGACGTGAAGTCGCCGGCGACCGCGTCGCGGAACGTCTTGCGCTGCTCGGGCGTGAGCGACGAGAACAGGGCGACGGCAGGAGGCGCGCATTTTCCCATCAGGTCGACGAACACATTGAGGTCGTCGAAGATCCAGGCATGGCGCAGCTCGACGACGTGAGCGCGCGAGAATCCGTTGCGCAGCAAACGCTCCCGAAACATTTCAGGGTCGCCGAGCGCCGCCCACGCCGGCGTTCCCGGCGGTGATGGCAAACTGCCAAGCGTTTTCGCCATCGCGTCGCCCATGATCCGCCCCATCTCGCCGCGCGGCGGTGGCGCCCACGTCGACACGACGGCGCGTCCCCCCGGCACGAGCACGCGCGACAACTCGCGCAGTCCCTTGTCCATGTCCGGATAGAACAAGACGCCGAACATCGACGCCGAGACGTCATAGGATGCGTCTTCAACGTCGAGACGTTGGCCATCCATCACCTCGACGCGAACTTTCCCTGACAGGCCGCGCCGCTCGACTTCGTCGCGCAAGTGTTCGACCATGCCGGGCGCGAAGTCAGTTGCCAGCACGGTCGCGCCGCACCCGGCGGCGGCGAATGTGAAATTGCCGGTGCCCGCGGCTACATCGATCACGCGCGTCCCTTTGCCAATGCGAACGAGCCGCGCGGCGTCCTCGGCGAATGGCCGGGTGACATTGCCGGCGAACGCGTGATAGTCGGCGGCGACGGCGCCCCATGCGTGCGGCTGCTGTTCCAGCGGGCGATTCGGCGGCGGATTCGTTTCCTCGGATACGTCTCTCATTCGCTCGCTCAATGCCTCCAGCCGGGTCCGCGAAGCACGACGCCGGGCTTCGCTCCCGTAACCTTCGAGTCGTCAACGACGGCGATGCCGTTCACGAACACGTAGCGCACGCCAACCGAGAGCTGGTGCGGCCGCTCGTAGGTCGCGCGGTCGATGATCGTCTTTGGATCGAACAGCATGATATCGGCCGCAAGCCCTTCCTTGAGCTCGCCCCGATCCTGGATCGACAGTCGTTGCGCGACGGCACTCGTCATCTTTCGTACCGCGTCCTCGAGCGTGAGGATCCGCTGTTCGCGTACAAACCGGCCAAGGATGCGCGGATAAGTGCCGTACGCGCGCGGGTGCGTCGCGATCTTCGCGCTGTCGGGGTCGAACGCCTCGGCGTCCGTGCCGAATTTCATCCACGGTTGACGCACTTGCATCGCGACGTTCGAGTCCGACGCGACGAAAATCACCTGACCGAGGCGATTGTGCTCGAGGATGGTGAGATCCATCAACGCGTCCGGCCAGTCCTTGCGCCACGTGGCAGCGATCTCGGTGAGGCGCTTCCCCTCGTACTTCTTGAGGGAATCCTCGGAGAAGCCGACGACCTCGACGCCCGCGGGCGTCGCCGCGAGACACAAGCTCTCGAAGTCCGCGGCCTCGTTCGTCATGTCCGCCTTGATGCGCGAACGCTGCGCCGGATCGCGCAGTCGTTCGAGGAGCTTGCCGTCGGCGTGCGCCCACGGCGGAATGCACGACGACAGATTGTTCTGGCCGGCGACGTACGGATACTGGTCGGTCGCCACGTCCTGACCCGCGGCGCGCGCCGAGTCGATCTTGGCGACGACGATCTTCGCCTTCGGCCAGTTCTTCACGCCGGCAGCCTTCAAATGGTAGATCTCCACAGGAACGCCTGCTCGGTGGCCGATAAGTATGGCTTCGTCGACGGCCTCGACGAGCTTGTCGCCTTCGGATCGCATGTGCGTGATGTACAGACCGCCGAACGGCGCCATTGCCTTCGCTTCCTCGATCAGCTCTTCCGTCGATGCGTAACTCCCCGGCGGATAGATCAGCGCGCTGCCGAGACCGAACGCGCCGTCGAGCATGGCGTCGCGCACGACGCGTCGCATCGTATC
Source organism: Gemmatimonadaceae bacterium (assembly GCA_035554995.1). GTDB lineage: Bacteria > Gemmatimonadota > Gemmatimonadetes > Gemmatimonadales > Gemmatimonadaceae > JAQBQB01. Next base: position 3,738 of record DATMHK010000194.1, on the reverse strand, counting down.
CAGCTCGGCGGAGTTCGCGGGCCCGGCCGTCATTCCCTTCGCGTACGCGCGCACCGTCCCCGCGCCGACGAACGAGCCGACGTTGACTGACGCGTGGTGCTGCTCCATCGCGCCGAGCCACGTGGCGAATCCGTGGGCGCCGGTGAACCCGCGCATCACTCGGCGTTGCGCGGTGTCCGCGGCGATGCGCTCGGCGACGTCGAGCACTTTGTCGTTCACGGGCACCGGCGTGTCGCCCTCGCCGAGGATCATCGTCGTGACGCCCTGCGTGATCATGCTGACCATGCGGCTGTCGCCGGTGAGCATCTGGACGTACGACTGTGCCTGAATGTCGATCACGCCCGGCGCGACGACGAGACCGCGCGCGTCGATGCGACGCCGCGCCGGCGCGTTGGCGAGCAGGCCGCGCGGTGCAATACGCGCGATCTTGCCGCCGGCGATGCCGATGTCACCGTAGAACCACGGATCACCGGTGCCGTCGACGATCGTGCCGTTGGAGATGATCACATCGAACGAGCCGACGGACGGCGACGGCGTGGTAGACGCCGATGGTGTGCAGGCGACGGCGAACGCCGCGAAGAGCGGAACGAGCGGGCGAATGGAACGGGTCGAGGTTGTCATGTGTGCGATTATGTCCTGCTCGAGACTGCCACGAAAGGCCCGCGCTTGTGCGCGTTGCATGGGCCGCGTTAGCATGAGGCAGCGCCGCGTGGGCGGCCGACGGTCCGCGTAAAGGGTTCAACCCACCCAGTTGGTTCAGTGACGTCACCTTCTATTCCCCGCCCTCGATGCGGACACCGGGCGATACGACGAGTCATCTCGTCAAGGAATGGAGGTGGGTATGACGGAAGATTCACGGGCCCATGCGCCCACGCCCGATGCTGCCGCGCGGCAGCTCCCCGAATGGCCGAGCCTGGACTGGCTCAAGAAGCAAGCGAAGCGGCGACTCGCCGAGCTGCGAGAGACGCGGCCGGACGCGCAGCTCTCCGACGCGCAGTTGGACGTGGCGCGCGAGTACGGATTCTCGAGCTGGCGCGCGCTCAAGGCACACATCGATTCGCTGACGATCAACGGACAACTGGTCGCGGCGTCGCGCTCGGGCAACGTGAATACGCTTCGCGCGGTCCTCGATGAGTACCCGGACAAGGTCCAGGCGCGATCAGGCGAATACCGATGGACGTTGTTGCACATCGCCGCGCGGCACGGCCAACTCGCCGCGGTCAACGAACTGATCGAGCGCGGAGCCGACGTGAACGCGCGCGAGGAGGGCGACAACACCTATCCGATGCATTGGGCCGCGGCCGCCGCGCACCTCGACGTCGTGCGGCGTTTGGCCGACGCCGGCGGTGATGTCGTCGGGCATGGCGACGATCACGCGCTCGAGGTGATCGGTTGGGCGTCGTGCTGGCATAATGACGACGCGCCCCATCGCGCGGTCGTCGACTTCCTCGTCAGCCGCGGCGCGAAGCACCACGTCTTTTCTGCTATCGCGCTGGATCTCGAGGACGTTCTGCGTCGCGTCGTCTCCGCGGATCCGTTGGCTCTCGCGTCGCGTTTGAGTCGGAATGAGAACAATCAGACGCCGTTGCAATTCGCCGTCGCGAACGAGCGTCCACGCATGGTGGCCCTCCTGGTGGAGCTTGGCGCCGATCCGCTGGCTGTCGACGGTTGGGGAATGCCTGTGGCGGCGTACTCCGAGTCTGCCGAGATCGACCATCCAGTGATGGAGGCGATTCATCGGCTTACACTCGCCGAGGTCGACAGCGCGGACCGTGGACGACGCGCTGCGCGTGGCGGCCTGCTCGACATCCTGGCGAGCATCGCCGTCCGCGACTGGAAGACCGCCGAGCGATTGGCACGCGACGATGCGCAACTGGCGAACACACCCGGCGCCGTTCACCTCATGGCGAAGCGTGGGGACGTCGAAGGTGTGAGGTGGCTGCTCGATCATGGCGCCGATGCGAACGCGCGATGGGCGCACTGGGATTCCGTGGTCACACCGCTGCACCTGGCGATTCTCGCCGATCATCCGGACGTTGCGCGGCTGCTACTGGAGCGCGGCGCCGATCCCCGAATCCACGACACGAAACACGACAGCGACGCGATCGGTTGGGCGGAATTCTTCCAGCGCCGCGAGATCGTGAAACTGCTACTCTCGCGCGCGGATGTGCCGGGCCCGGGCGCGTAACGCCTTGCTCGACGACGTCTCGAACTCGTGCAAATTGCGCTCGACGATCGGGGCCAGTCGCTTTCGGCGCTTCGCCAACGTTGCGAGACTGTCGAGCGCCCACGCGCGAACGAATGTCTGTGGGAAGCCGACGTTCTCGAGCAGGATCGCCTCGACGCGTTTCATTTGAGCGGGCGTCCAGCGAAATAGTGGGAGTGCGCGAACGATCTGAAGGCGCACTTCCCACTTGTCGCTGTCGGCGAGCGGACCGATGAAGACTTTCTTGTGCGGTTCGATCCACTCTGGATGGTCGTGCGCAAGCTTTTCCATCAGGTCGACCGCGCGCTGCGCGATGAGCCACTCCTCGTCCGCGGCCAGCGCCGCAAGCTCACGCACGCGCGCGGGGTCTTTCTCGACGATCGCCCGCACGCGGTTGGAATCAGCGATCGAGCGACGGTCTCCTCCGGTGAGGAGCCGTCGTATCTCGCTGATCACGGCTTGCGAGTGCCTTCCACCGGCGGGCTGCCACGCTGCGTGAACCGGGCCTTCGTGATCTTGCCGTTCTCGTCGACGAACGTGATGAAGAGCGTGGGATCGACTTGCGTCCCGAACTTGAAGCCGCCGACGTGAACCAGCGGAAACTTTCCTTGCCCCTGACCCTCTGCCTGCGCCATGAGACGTCCGTCCTCGACGGTCACGTGGATCACGAGCTGGCCGAAGTCGTAGACGCCAGGCATGCGGTCTCGGTCGATGTCGCGGAGTGGCGACGCGACGACCCGCGCCGGAGGCGCGACGAGCGGAATTCCCATCACGGCGCGCGCGATGTTCGCCGCGAGCGCGTCGGGGCCGCCCTCGGAGTTGGTGAAGACCGCGACGTTGATCTGGTCTTCAGGAATGAACACCCCCGCGGTGGTGAAGCCAAAGATTCCGCCGCCGTGGGCGACCATTTTCTTATTGCCCACCTGGCCGACCGTCAGGCCGAATCCGTAGTTCATCCGTCGGCCGCCGGGAAGCGAATCGGGCGTCGTCATCTGCTCGAAGGACTTCGCCGAAACGACTTTTCCGCCGACCAGCGCCCGCTGCCACTTCACGAGATCGCGAACCGTGGAGCAGATCGCGCCGGCCGAGAAGGGGTGCGTCATGCTGAGATAGTCGGCGACCCGCATCGTGTCGCCCTTCATCTGGTAGCCGACAGCGTAGTGCGCGTCCGTGGGGTGCGACGGGCAGTAGGTCGTTTGCGTCAACCCCAGCGGTCCGAAAAACTCACGCTGGACGAAGTTGGCGTACGTTTGCCCACTCGCTTTCTCGATCACCATGCCGAGTAGCACGTAGCCGGTGTTGCTGTACGAGTATCTCGTGCCGGATGGGAAATCGAGCGAATCCTTGTCGACGAAGGCGACGATCTGCCGCGGCGTGTAGTCCGCTTTCCACGTCTTCATCCACTCGGGCGACGACGTGTAGTTATGAACGCCCGACGTATGGTTGAGCAGTTGGCGGATCTTCACGTTCTGCTCGTGCGCGGGCAGGTCGGGGACATACTTCGAGATTGGGTCGTCGAGCGAGACCTTGCC
>DATMHK010000193.1:0-8731 GCA_035554995.1 Gemmatimonadaceae bacterium | reverse complement strand
TCAGACTTCGCGCTCTCGCCGGACGAACAGCGCTCGTGTCGCTCGCGACCGTGCTCGGCGCCGGCACTCTCGTCGCCAGCGAGCTCGCACCGGACGCGCCGGTACTTCGCTCGGTTGGGGTCGTGGGCGCGGCGGTCTTCGTGCTGATGGCGATCGCGTTCGTGGTTTGCCGGCCGTTCTTCCAATCCGTGTCGGGGAACGTATACGCGCGTCACGACGTCCTGCCGCCGACGACCTTTCTGCTCGCGCCGATCGCCGGTTTGACGCTCTCGGGAATTCCCGTCGTTCGACGACTGGGCATTACGCTGGGCTTCGCGTTGGCGCTCGTCGCCGTGCTCGTCGTCGTTCGCGTGCTGACGCTGCTCTGGCACCACGACACGCGGCAACGCATTCGCCTGCTCTTCAACGCCGAAGGCCGGCGCGTATCGACCCGAGCGATTCTGCTCACGTCGGCGTTGGCGCTGACGCTCCTCGCCGGCCACTCGATCGACCTTGGGCTGCTGCAGCTCTTGCTGCTCGTCGTCATCGTGACGATGACGGCGGCCGCCGCGATGCTCGGCAAACGCGCGCTCGTGGCGCCACTCCTACTGACCGCGAGTCTCATAACTGTCTGGGTAATGGCACTGCGCGTTACGCCGGCCGAACTCGCGTCGCGACCCGTTCCGCTGACGACGCCGCGCATCCGATATGCCGCGGCAACGGCGCCCGACGCCCTCCAGCAACAGCTCGTGTACGCGGACCGCGAGCACGGACGCCAGATCGTCAACACGCTGATTCAAGAATGGGGGATCCGCTCGCACGCCGCGGTCGGACACACGCGCGGCGTTGGACTTTTTTCGCTCGGCTTTTCCGAGGGCGCCATTCGCGCGCGCGAAGCGGTGACCGACAACGCGTTCTCCGTGTTCGTGCTCAGCGAGCACGGTTTCGTGGGAGGCGCCGCGCTGATTGGGCTGTACCTGGCACTCGCCGTGCTTTTGCTCGCCGGCGCGTTCATCACGGGCCGCGCGTTCGTCGAGGTACCGCGTGCGTTGCTGCTCACCGCGTGCGCGGCGCTCCTGCTGGTGCCGGCCTATTACATGATCGCGGCAAACGTTGGTTCGCTCGCGCTCACCGGACAGAACCTTCCGCTGCTCGGCCTGCGCTCCGGCGCGGACGTCGCGCTGTTCTGCTGGATCACGGCGCTGGCGATCGGCGCGTTTCCGATCGCCGATCGCGCGGCGGTACGTGATCCACAGCGCGACGACGAGTACATGGCGCCGATGCGGCGGCTCCGTGGAACCATCGCGGGAATCGCGACAGCGGCCGCGGTGCTGGCCGTCGCGCTGATGTGGCCCACGTGGCGGGCCACCCACGCCGACGTCGAGCAGACCTTCCGGCTCGACGTTTTCCGCGGCGCACTCGATGACCTCGCGGCCGGAGGCGTCATCACCGCGGCGAATGGCGAGGTCGCGCTGGCGCCGACGGCGCCGCGAGCCCTCCGGTCGACGAACTCACTGCTGTCGAGTCTCGTGCGCTCGGCGAACGGCGACGCCGCGCGCGGCGCGCACTGCCTCGATCGCGGGTCGTGGCTCCGCGCGCGCAACGACGAGGTTCAAATCGGCGACGGCTGCGCGATCGCCATGTCGCTCAATGGACGCACGGGATGGCTCGGCGAGCTCACCACCGCGCCACGCGGCAGCGATCTCGTGATGAACGAGGGGGCACACTCGCGTGCCGTCGACCCGCATCGCGCGCGACGTCGTGGCGACATCGTGGTGGATGGCCGCGCGACGTACGTGGTGGACAGCGTTCCGCGCGCCGCGCTGTCGTTTGCGCGATGGCAAAATGGAGAGTTGGCGCGCTCCGTCGCGGCCGGAACGTCGCCGCTGTTCGCGCGGCTGGACACGCTGCTGGCGCGCGGCTTTCGACCAGGATCGATTCGCGCGAACGCACCGGTCGAGCTGACGCTCGAACCGAGCTTGGCCGCGGCCGTTCAGCATGGTCTCGACAGCGCGTGCACCGGAGTTCGCCAGTGCTCGGTGACGCTCGTCAACCCGGAACGAGGAGACATCCTCGCGCTCGCGTCACACGTCGATTCGAGCGTGCGCGTTGGCGCGTACGCGCCGCTCGACGCGAGTTTCCGCAGCCATCGCGCCGCGTCGGTCATCAAACCGATCATCGCGTCCGCGGTGCTGGCGCGCTATCCAACGCTCCAGTCGCTCGCCGTCGATCATCCACAGGAGCACTTCCAATCCGCGGCGGGTTGGCGGCTTCCGGGAGGCGAGCTCCGTTCGCCGTTCCGTGGCTGTCCCACCGAGAATCGCCGCGTCGTGGATTGGAGCTGCTTCCTCCCGACGTCGAACAACTTGTTCGCGATCACCCTGGGATTTCTCGGCGCGGCGGAGTCGGGAATCAGGAATCTGCCGGCGATGGAGGACGGCTCGGTCGGCCCTGGTTTCTCCATCAACGGCCGACACGTCGACGGGCGCCCGAAGTTCCGCGTCGTCGAAGGCACGCGCCGTCTCGACGATTCGCCGCTCGCCCAAGGGTTGAGCGAGCTGTTCGACGCCGAGATCGGCCGGACCATCGGCCGATACGACACCACCCTCTGGGCGCCACTCACCAATCGCCGGTGGCTCAAGCTGAACGGCGCGTGGCAGCGCGTGTCGCCGGAGGTGCCGCAGCTTCCGCTGAACGATCCGGAGTTTCGCGATCTCCACAAGCTCGCGGGCTTCATGATTGGTGAGACGGACAACAACTGGAGCAACGTGGCGCTGGCGCGCGCGGTGAGCCGCATCTTCACCGGGCGCGGCGTCGAACTTCGTCTCCTTCGCCGGGTGGGGTCGGTCGAGCTGGCGACCACTGAAAAGGAAGGCGTTCACTTCGGGCCAGGACGGCTCGCGGTAATCGAAGGAATGTCCGGCGTCGTGCGCGGCTATGGAACCGCGCACACGCTCGCCACCGCGCTGCCGGGACGTGGATACCGCTTCATCGGCAAGACGGGGACGCTCGACTCTCAGGGATTGCGTCAGGTCTCGGCGTTCATGTTCGCCGCGGCCAGTCCCGGTCCGCCCGAAGTCTGCTCGGTGGCCGGCGTGATCTTCGTCGAGATGCCGGATGGAGCCAAGGCGGCGCAACCGGCCGCCAAAGAGTTGTTCGCATCGGTCGTGGCGCGCGCGATCACGGCACACGGGTCGTGGAGCGATGCGCGCTGTCGTGCCGGCGAGGCGCCACATCCCACGCTCGCCGGAGAGCCGGTCCGACGTGGGGGAGGGCGTGAAAGCGTAGAAGCTCGAGAGCGAGGAACGCATGATGATTCAACCGACAATCGGCCGGCGCGTCGCGCTGACCACAACGATCGCCGTCGTCGCCGCGACTAGCGCTTGCAGCAAGTTCGAGAGCTGGAAGTCGAACGGTCGCGGCGTTGGCGTGAGACAACAGGCAGCGCCCAGCGCCACGTCACGCGCCGACTCTCTGGCGCGCGAGCTCGCGCGCCTCAAGACGGTGAGCGCCGAGAAAGACAGCGCGCTGGCGCAGGTGCGCGAGACGCAAGACGTCATCGACGCCATCTCGCGCGAGCTGTCGTCGATTCCCGGGATGGACAGCCGGCACATCGTCGTCGGCAACGGGAGTGAGAGCCAGCCGGCGAACATTCAGGAGCTCATCGCCCAGAAGATCACACGCGCTCGGCAACTCGTCGAACAGTCCGACGCGACGATCAGAGAGCGGGAACAACGCATCACCGCGTTGCTCGGCGAGAACGACAGTCTGAAGACCGAGGCAGCGACGTTTCGCGAATCGATCGAGACGATGCTGGCGATGATCGACAGACAGCGCGCGGAGCTCGAGCGATTGACCGCGCGCGTCGCGGAGCTGGAGACGGCGCAAGAGCAGCTCAAGCGCGAGAACTCCGAGCTGAGCGACTCCGTCGGCGCGTTGCGCGCACGCGAGAACGCCGTATACGTCGCCGTCGGAACGGAATCGGAGTTGCTGCGTGCCGGCGTCGTCGTGAGGAGGGGCGGCGCGAACATGGGCTTCTGGCGCCCTGGGCAAACGCTCATGCCCGCGAGAAACCCGCCGCGGAATGCCTTCCGCTCGCTCGACATGTCGCAGGTGCGGCAGATCGATCTGCCGGACGCCGCGTCCTATCGGATCATCTCGAATCACAATCCGGCGTTTCTTACCCACGCGTGGGGAGAGATGGTGCGCGGCTCGTTGGAGATCCGCGATGCCGAGCGATTCTGGGAGTCGAGCCGGTTCCTGATCCTCGTTCGAGGCGATTAGAACGATCGGGGTGGGCGGATCCCAGCTTTAGCTATGCCGATGGCGCGATTTAACATTTGACACGACACGGCTGAGCTCGTAGGCTCTGCGCTCCCACCCTTCAGGAGCGTTGATGCGACGATGGATTGGCATTGCCGCCGTTTTGGCGATCACCGCGTGCAAAGGCGCGGAGGGACCGACCGGCCCACAGGGACCGGCAGGGCCGACAGGGTCGACAGGGCCGCAGGGCCCGCAAGGTCTTCCTGGACCCGCCGGGCCGCCGGGAACAACTAAGGTGGTTCTGATGGCCACCCCGAACGCCACGTCGGGCGTTGCGACCGTGTCTCTGCCCTCCGCCGCAGGCACCGACGTGAACAAGCCGCCGTCGGTGTCGTGCTACATGGCGAATCCGACGCAGTTCCCCGGTGTTTGGTTCGCGGTGAACGACGGCTACACCGACGGTGGTACGCCATGGTGTCTTGTCGCGTTCAGCGCTTCAGCGGGATGGGTGGCGAGCATGCAGGAAATGCCGACTACCGCCGGCTGGATCGCCGCGTTTGTCGTGATCTATTGAGAGTGTAGCAGACCACAAATGAAAAACCCCGCCAGCTGGCGGGGTTCTGTTCAGAGCCAGCGGTCGGGATTGAACCGACGACCGCTCGATTACGAATCGAGTGCTCTACCACTGAGCTACGCTGGCGATGGAAATGCCCTGGCACGGACTCGAACCGTGACGCCTTGCGGCACCACCCCCTCAAGATGGCGTGTCTACCAATTTCACCACCAGGGCCCTGCATTGAACCGGTCGTTCCTCGCTTCGGCGCTCTGCACCTCCGCTCGAAATTCCCTATTCCTTCATCCTACTTCAGCCTTCAGCCGACGCCTATGAGAACTCGAATGCGAACATCCGCATTTCCGATCAAATCGCGCGAACTGTGAGCTGTCCAACACGGGAGCGACGGGGCTCGAACCCGCGACCTCTCGAGTGACAGTCGAGTGCTCTAACCAAACTGAGCTACGCCCCCAACTACGGGTCTCAGGTCTCTGGTCCCTGGTCTCAGGTGTCGCGCGTTTCGCGCTTCACCTGCGACCTCAGACCTGAGCCCAGAGACTTAATCCTTTCACGATAGCCCGTAGGGGAATCGAACCCCTCTCTGCACCGTGAAAGGGTGCCGTCCTAACCGATAGACGAACGGGCCGTGGGATAGCGGTAACGGGATTCGAACCCGTGTTTGGGCCTTGAGAGGGCCCCGTCCTAGTCCCCTAGACGATACCGCCAGTGGCCGTACTTCCCTTCCATTGTCAAACATCAAAAACGTGGTTCTGCATCCAACCGTTCTACGCGTCACAGGCCGGGAGGGACTCGAACCCCCAACCGCTGGTTTTGGAGACCAGTGCTCTACCAATTGAGCTACCGACCTAGCTGAACTATCAGCTCCAGCTTTTCGCCGTTGAGCTGAAAGCTCAGGGTGACTGACGGGAATTGAACCCGCAACCCCCGGAGCCACAGTCCGGTGCTCTAACCGATTGAGCTACAGTCACCATGGAAGAGCATAAGCTTCATGCTCTTACAAACAGATTTGAAGCTTAATCGAGACTGGCGTGACGATCAATCACTCGAGCAGCTGAGACCAGGGACCAGAGACCTGAGACCGACAAGCCTCTGTCCCGACCGCGATCGCGATTAGTCCTTGGCTCGCTCCTGATACTCCCCAGTACTCGGATTCACCTTCACCTTATCGCCCGTCCCCACGAACTCGGGCACGTTGATCGTGACACCGTTCTCGAGCGTCGCCGGCTTGGTTGACGCCGTCTTCGTCGCGGTCTTCATGACCGGCGCCGTGTCGACGACCTCGAGCACGAGCGAGTTCGGCAACTTGATGCCGACCGGACGGCCGTCGTAGTACTCGGCCTGGATCTTCATCCCCGGCTGCATCCACTGCGCGTTGTCGCCGAGCGATTCCTCGTCCATTTCGAGCTGGTCGTAGTTCTCGACGTTCATGAAGTGGTACGTGTCGCCGCCCTGGTAGAGGAACTCCAGGTCGTGCGTCTCCATCGACGCGGGATCGATCGAATCCGCGGCGCGGAAACGATGCTCGAAGCTCGAGCCGGTGCGAAGGTTCTTGAGCTTTGCCTGCACCATCGCGCGAAGGTTACCAGGCGTGTGATGCCGAAACTCGATGATTCGGCACGGTTCGCCTTCGAAAACGATCACCATTCCACGACGGATCTGCGTTGCCGGAATTGCCATACGGATGAGCCTGAGGATTTCGAGTGTAAACTTAGACAGCCTTTGAATTTAGGCTATCGGCTGTGTTGGGTCAACCTGGGGACCGGCGGTGGGGGATGGGCGATGGGCGATGGGCGATGGGCGATGGGCGGTGGGCGGTGGGGCATGGGCGATGGGAAGGGGATTGCCGTTTACCGCCCACCGCCCATCCCCCACCGCCCTACTTCCGCGCCAGACTGTCCAGAATCGGCCGCAGCGATTTCCAGACATTGTCGGCGACGATTCGCTCGCCGGCGTTGTTCGGATGCACACCGTCATTCTGATTCAGCTTCCGATCGCCGGCGACCCCGGCGAGCAGAAATGGAATCAGCGCCACGTGCTTCTCCGAGGCGACTGCCGGATACACTCGGTGAAAGTCCGCCGTGTACTTCGCGCCGAGGTTGGGGAGCGCTTCCATCTGGATGACCGCGATCGTCGCGTCGGGGCGCTTGGTTTTGATCCGATCGAGGGCTGCCGCGAGGTTCGTGCGCAAGGTGGACACGGGAATGCCGCGTAACCCGTCGTTCGCGCCGGTCTCGATGACCAGCACGTCGAAGCGCGCGCGCAGCAGCCATCCCAGTCGGTCGAGCAATCCCGACGACGTTTCGCCGCTCACGCCCGCATTCACGACTTCGAAGGGCAGTCCCGCCGAATCGATCTTGCGCTGAATGAGCATCGGGTATGCACTGTCCGGTGCGAGGCCCAACCCGGCGGTGATACTCGTTCCGGCGAACAACACGACGCCCCGCGCCGTAGAAGAAGGGGACACCGTGCCGCCGTTAGATTGCGGATGGCCCCCCGACGGCACCGAATCGGATCCGGTGGCGTGCTCGGTGTTCGAACCCGACGAGCACGCTACGCCGTAGGCCGCAAACAACATCGCCACCGCCAATCCTCGCCGCGCGTTCCGATTCACACTCGGTAACCCCATCTTCATGCTCGTCGCTCGAAATCTGTCCAAAGAATATCGCAGCGGTGACAACCGGCTGACGGTGTTGCGCGACGTGAACTTCGCGATCCCCCAGGGCGCGTTCGTCGCCATCGTGGGGCCATCCGGTAGCGGCAAGACCACGCTCCTCGGACTCCTCGCTGGACTCGATACCCCGAGCACTGGGCAGGTGATCCTCGACGGCTCGGACATGACCGCCATGGACGAGGACCAGCGCGCTCGGCTCCGCGGCGAGAAAGTCGGGTTCGTCTTTCAGAGCTTCCAGCTCATCGCGACGCTCACGGCGCTCGAGAACGTACAAGTCCCGCTCGAGCTGCGCGGCGAGAGCGGCGCCGGTGATCGCGCGCGCGAGCTCCTCACACGCGTGGGATTGGGCGACCGCCTCGACCACTTCCCCACTCAGCTTTCCGGCGGCGAGCAACAACGCGTCGCCATCGCGAGGGCGTTCGCGAACGCGCCGCGGATTCTCTTCGCCGACGAGCCGACCGGGAACCTCGACAGCGACACAGGTTCACGAATCGTCGAACTATTGGAAGCGCTCAACCGCGAGTCGCGCACGACGATCATTCTCGTCACCCACGATCACACGCTCGCCGGCCGCGCGCAGCGCATCATCCGTCTGAGCGACGGACGCGTGATCTCGGACAGCGAGACGGAGCGCGCGGCATGAACATCGACTCCTCCGGGCACGACAGGGGTCCTTCGCTTCGCTCAGGACGACTGAAGCGAGCGAGAACGCTCGCATCAGTCGCGTGGCGCGAGAGTCGAACCGCGCGGCGAAGGCTGCTGCTCTATATGTCGTCGATCTCGCTCGGCGTGGCGGCGCTCGTCGCGATCGACTCGTTCTCGAACAATACGATTCGCTCGGTCCACGAGCAGTCGCGCGCCCTGCTCGGCGGCGACGTCATGGCGACGCGAAATGCCGTGGCGACACCCGCGGTCGACTCGCTTCTCGACTCGCTGCGCACGCACGGCATTCCGTACTCGACGTCCACGAACTTCGTGTCGATGGCGCTCGTCCCGAGAAGTGGCGGAACGCGCCTCGTCCAGGTGCACGCTGTCGCGGAGGGTTATCCGTTCTACGGGCGCATCGTCACCGAGCCGGCAACCGCTTATCCGGAGCTCGAGGACGGCCATAACGCCGTCGTCGATCCCGCGCTCATCGTCACGCTCGACGCGCACATCGGCGACACGCTGTCGCTCGGCACCGCCAAGTTCGTCATCACGGGAACGCTCAAGAGCGTGCCCGGCGACGTCGGCATCAGCGCGGC
>DATMHK010000192.1:0-5206 GCA_035554995.1 Gemmatimonadaceae bacterium | reverse complement strand
CGTACGACCGCGAGGAAGCCAAAGCCGCCCTTCAAGGCGCAGCACCAGCGCAAGCCGGGCCTCGAGTCGAAGGTCGATCCGCAGCCGCGCTTCGAGGCGCCGGACTACAAGGGCTCGGGCAAACTGGATGGACGCGCGGCGCTCATCACCGGCGGCGACTCCGGCATCGGCCGCGCCGTGGCGGTCCTCTTCGCGCGCGAGGGCGCGGACGTTGCCATCGTCTATCTGCCGGAGGAGCAGGGGGACGCTGAAGTGACCGAGGGCGCCGTGGTTGCCGAAGGGCGCCGCTGCCTGCTCATCCCGGGCGACGTCCGCGATTCGTCATTCTGCGACGTCGCCGTGGCCGCGACGGTCAAGATGTTCGGGGTGCTCGACATCCTGGTGAACAACGCGGCGTTCCAACAGCACCAGGAATCGATCGAAAATCTGACCGACGAGCAGCTGGATCGGACCTTCCGCACCAACATTTTCGGATACATCTACATGGCACGGGCCGCGGTCAAGCGCATGCCGCGTGGCAGCACGATCATCAACACGGGTTCGATCACGGGATTGGAGGGGAGTGGGCAGCTCCTCGACTATTCTGCAACGAAAGGCGCCATTCACGCGTTCACCAAATCGCTAGCGCAGAATCTCGTGAAAAAGGGAATTCGCGTGAATTGCGTCGCGCCTGGACCGATTTGGACTCCGCTGAACGTGGCGGACAAGCCGGCGACGAAAGCCGCTCGTCATGGCGCGGACGTTCCAATGAAGCGTCCGGGCCAGCCGGAGGAGGTTGCGCCGGCCTATGTATTTTTCGCGAGTCCAGTGGATTCGAGCTACATCACTGGTGAGGTACTGACTTTGCTGGGAGGAGAGACCACCGCTGGATAGAGTCAGTCAGCGTGTGTGACGTATCGCACGCTCCGGGCGAAGAATGATTCGGGGTCTCGCCCGAGGCGGTCGCACGTCACGGCAAGCAGTTTGCACTCGTGTTATTGATTGCTAGTGAGTGGCCCGGGGGGGCCTGGAGCAGGCGGCGTCGGACCCGAATGCATCAACGGGACTGAACGTCCACGATCGAGAAGCCAATCACGAGGAGGAGCAGGATGCCGAACAGACCGGGCAACGACGATCGCATGTATGGGGCGACGGGCGGAATCGGCGACCGTGGCGGACAGCGCGACAGCTCGAACGAGAACGCCCGTCAGAACGGATCGCAGGGAGGAGCCGGAAGCAGCGGATCCGGCCAATCGCGTTCCCGCAGTAATCGCGGCTTTGCGTCGATGGATCGCAGCAAACAACGCGAGATCGCGAGCAAGGGCGGAAAGGCAGCGCACGCGAAGGGCACCGCCCACGAATTCGACTCGAGCGAAGCCCGAGAGGCCGGCCGCAAAGGCGGCGTGGCTGTGAGCCGGAACCGCGAGCACATGGCGGCCATCGGTCGCCGTGGCGGTGAGGCCCGCGGCCAGTCGCGCGGCCGAATTCCGGGTCAGACGAACACCGGCGCCGAGTCGACGCTCGAGGGCGGAGTGCAGAACACGCGCGCCGCGTCCGATCGCCAGGTCTCGATCGGAAACCGGGAAGGCGTCAACGCCGATACGCTTGGCTCGCGTGGCGGCAATTCGTCGCTTGGCGGCGAGCGGCGCCCGCAGGGGACCGACAACGAATCGCGCGACGATTCGTTCTAGTTGTCATCCTGAGCGAGCGTAGCGAGCGAGGGATCTACTGGCCTTACCTGGTGTCCAGGTCGGGACAGTAGATCCCTCGGTCGCTTCGCTCCCTCAGGATGACAGGATCAATGCGTCGAACTTCGCCGCGTCGATATTTCCGCCGCTGACGACAATGGCAGCCGGCGTCTGAATGGACGCCAACTTCCGGAGCCACACCGCGCCCGTGGCGCAGGCACCCGCGCCTTCGACCCGCTGCTGGTGCGCGGACCAGAGCCAGGCGATCGTGCGCCCGATTTCCGTTTCCGTCAGCGTCACGATGTCGTCGATACCGTGCTGTCCGATCTCCAGCGCGTCATCGTCGATCTGACCGGCGAGACCATCGGCAAGGGTCGGCACGTTCTCGATTTCCACCACCCGGCCGGCGGCGAGTGACTTGGACATCGCGGCGGTGTTCTCGCTCTGCGCACCAACGATCCGCACGCTCGGCGCGACGGCGCGCACGAGACTCGCGCATCCGCCGAGCAATCCGCCCCCGCCGACGTTGAGCACGAGTGTCGCGAGGTCGGGTAGCTCGCTCAGAATCTCGATCGCGACGCTCCCCTGACCGGCGAGCAGCATGTCACCGAGGCAGGGATTGATGTACGTCGCACCCCGCTCCGCGGCGAACGCCTTCGCGGCATCCATGGCGGCGTCGTAGTGCGGCTGGTCCGCGTCAATGGTCGCCCCGAGCGCAACGATTCCGTCACGTTTTACCCGAGGGGCGGTCGCGGGGACGAAGATCGTCGCCGGTACGCCGAAATGCTTAGCCGCGTACGCGACTCCGAGTCCGTGATTCCCCGCCGACGAGGCGACGACCCCGCGCGCCCGGACTTCCGGCGGCAGCGTTGCCAACACATTCAACGCGCCACGCAGCTTGAACGAGCCCGTTGTCTGCTGATTCTCGAGCTTGAGATACACGTCCCCGCCCGCGATCTCACTCAGTGGGGAGCTGCGGAGCAGGGGGGTGCGACGTACGAGTGGGCGAATGCGTTCATACGCCGCGAGCACTTCGGTCGGTGGAAGGAGCATTCGGCTAAGGATACCAGTTACCTTTCCCCGCGCCACCCGTCAACTTGACGTAACGCTCTCCGGCTCCTACATTTAGCTTCGTCGGGACCGGCCCCGCGACATTAGTGCGGGGCCTTTCCTTTGACGATACGGGGCTGTAGCTCAGCTGGGAGAGCGCTGCAATCGCACTGCAGAGGCCACCGGTTCGATCCCGGTCAGCTCCATCGAAAATACGCGGCACGCTTCTCGTCGAAACTCAGCGCGATCGGCCCCGTAGTTGTTCATAGTATTGCGCAGTATTACGCATCGGATGTAATGCCCGCCGCCGTTCGGTAGGACGCAGAGTTCCAATGACGGTGCGCGCGGCAACTCCGCTGCGTTCCAAGCAAATAGACGGTGTTCGGCGCTCAGCGCTGAGCGCCGTTTTCCGTTTCAGCCCGCCACCGTCCGCCCACCACATGCAGGTCCGCCTGGAGGGCGCGGAAGCCGTCGCGAATAAATCGGTCTTCCTCCGCCTCGACGCGCTTGTCGAGGTCTCCCAGCATGTGCGAGCCGAGCGATCCGATAAAGCGCATGATCGTGCTCTCCTGAACCTCGAGCCGCCCGGCTCGGGTGAACAGCGTCTGCATTCCCGCGCTATCGCGCACCGACACCCGGAACATCGATCCCGCGCCTTCGAAGGGTCGGCGGAGCGGCGACCGAATCAGCCGCTCCGTGATCAACGGGAGATCCCAATCAGGTTCGTGCCGCGCGGTGATCGTCCAGGAGCGGTCGTGTCCCGAGTTCCCGATGACGAAGTCGGTGGCGAGCTTGGAAAAGCCCACGCGGAACAGTTTCACCTTGAGCGAGACGTCCGCGTTGAGGCGAAGCGTGTCGGGCCACGGATGCGGGTTGCCGAGCAGCGACACCAGCCGGCCGCGCTGAAGCCGGTAGCGCACGGTCATCATCCGATCGCGGCCGACCGCCTCGAGAAGCTGCGAGCCGGAAGGATCCGTCAACGTGAGCCGATACCTCGCCGGACCGAGATACTTGTCCAGATATGAGGCGAACGCGGGGAACGTTGGCCGCATCGTTTCGGGATGGAAGCCGAGGGAGAGCGAGACGCTCGTCGTGCCGAAGGCGCCGGGGAGGATGCGCAGCGAATCGACCGCGAAGCCACGCCCAAGAGCGGCGCTCGCCCGTGGAAATGCCGCGGCGTAATCGTCGCGCACCTCGCGATCTGTTCGTCCTTCCGGCGATCGGAAAAGCGCCGAGATCATCGACGCGACGCCCTCCGCCGTGATCGTGCCGACGGCGAGCTCCACGTTCGTCTCCCACCGGTACATGTCGGGCGCGACCCGCTCGAGC
Organism: Gemmatimonadaceae bacterium; assembly: GCA_035554995.1. GTDB lineage: Bacteria > Gemmatimonadota > Gemmatimonadetes > Gemmatimonadales > Gemmatimonadaceae > JAQBQB01. The sequence goes on along the minus strand of DATMHK010000192.1, from coordinate 1,160 downwards.
GCGATGGTATGCCGCGTGTCACCGAGACCGGTTGGCGCGGCAAGGGTTCGCTGGCGCTCGACGTGGTATCGTCCCGCGGTTGCTTCGCCACTGACAACGAGGAGCCGGACCGACGGCGTCGGACGGGATTCCCAGACGAGGGTGTCGTCGAAGATGCGGGACGGCACGAGCGCGGACTGCGCCAATTTCACGCGCGAATAATCGTACGCTGGTCCGATCTCGACTTGGTCGAACCGTGTGGCAATCGCGCTGAAGAGTTGGTCCGCCTGACTCTGCGATATGGCTGGGCTCGCCGCAATCGCTTTGAACGTCTCGGCGCATCCCACCGCGAGTACGACTCCGGTCGTAACGAGCAGCGGGACGACGCGGGACGGACGCGCCCAGGCGCGTCGGCGGGTGGTCTGCAAACGACGATTCGGTCTAAGGTTGCGAGGCGATCGCACTGACCTGAGCGCGAATCGGCGAGTCGCGTGCAGGGTTGAACGGGTGTGCTATGTGAACTATAATCAATGGGTTCGGTCGTGTCCCGGCGGACGCGAAACCGCTAGAAATCTGCCCCTTGGTGTAACTGGCAACACGCCTGACTCTGGATCAGGAGAGTCCTGGTTCGATCCCAGGAGGGGCAACTCAAAGCCCGCTATCACTTGAGTGATGGCGGGCTTCCTCGTTGCTCCCCAGGGGGGGTGGCTGTTTCGGGGGCAATTTATGCGCTGGCTTGCTGCGGAGGCGCCTCCCCCCGCTTGTTCGGGTCGCTCGTCACTGCGAGGATATCGGCGTCATCGGGCAGGTCGTAGCACCGCTCCATCGTGACCACATCGTCCAGCCGCCCGCGACCGCCACCGCCTTCGTCGGCAGGTGCCGCCGCTCCGACCGCCATTTTCGTCGATAGGGATGGCAAGTGCCACCCGCGAGCTTGGGCAACTCCGCCGCCACCTCGGCCTTCCGAATCCACTGCGATAACAACTCGCGCGGGCTGGCGCCTCGGGCTTCCGCTCGCGCGGGAAGACCCATCCGGCAATGGCACCCAGTCGTCGCTGAAAGTCGCAGACGGTCTCGAGCGTAGAGTTGCGCATAGTTACGTAGCGCCTTCGTCGCGGCGTGCGAGCGTCCGTCTCAGTATTCCGGCCATTCGATTCCTTCGATTCCTTCGATTCCTTCGA